>NZ_JALDTU010000001.1:195266-535716 GCF_023109005.1 Streptococcus oralis
GCTGTGAGCTGTGAGCTGTGAGCTGTGAGCTGTGAGCTGTGAGCTGTGAGCTGTGAGCTGTGAGCTGTGAGCTGTGAGCTGTGATTGCTTTCATACCAATCATTCCTTTACTTTTTGATAGTTCTATTATATCAAAATTTCTAAATTTTGCATATTTGCTTTCCCTGACGGACAGTCATGTATAAACCACTTAGAAAATATGGTTTATGATTACATCTATACTAAATGAAGTACATTTTGAATTGGAGAAGTCTGTCCTATTAAAAGACGATTTCCGCTTGGAAATCGTCTTTTTTCGCTATTCTCGCAAATACGATATCTTGTGGTTGGTGTAAACTGGTAGATAGCTCCCTTATTTTATTTATCAAAACCTTGTAAGCTTTTTTGGCGCTCTTCAGTTTGACCCTTGGCATCCAATTTATTACCATTGTAGACAGTGCTTTCCCATGATCCGTACATTGGGTTAGGGAAAATGATGAATTTCTCACCAAACTCTTTTTGTAATTCCTCTAATTTTTGGTCGCGCTCAGTTTCAGAGGTCTTTGAAAACTCTGCAAAGTCCACAAGATTGTCTCCTAGTAGCATGACTAAGTTGGTTTTTTCTTGGACTGCTTGTCTACGACCTTCTTTAGATTTGACGCCTTTTTCTAAGAACATGAGATGATCGCGGCTTTGTACAGGAATCCCTTCATTTTCTAGGTTTTTGATCGTATCATCTACCTGATCTATCGTGCGGTCAGATACATAGTAAATTTGGACACCGTTTTGGTCTGCAAATTGGAGGAAGTCTTTAGCACCTGGTACAGCCTTGGCTGCGGCCTTTTTTACCCAGACATCCCAGTTTTCTGGGGTAAATGCTGTTCCGTCTTTGACATTTTGCGCTTGATAAGGACTGTTGTCTAGTACGGTTTCGTCCAAGTCCAAAACGATAGAGTAGGGTTTATCTGTCTGTGTTTTTAGTAGTTCTTTCAAACGATCAGTAGCGACATTGTAACCTTGTAGATAGAGTGCCTTGGTTTCAGCTGCTTTTTGATACCAAAGAGTTGACATAGTATTTTCTCTTGAACGCAACTGATCATAGGTCATTGTAACCTGATTATCAGATGTACTACTTTGTGTTGTCTGTGAATTTGCCGAATTTGTGCCACAGCCAGTCAGTAAAATGACGGAAGCAAGTGTAGAAGCAATTGTAATGGTAACTTTGGATATTTTCATAATCCCATCCTCCTAATAATAGTCTATTAATATTGTAGCGTTTTCATGGGATTTGTGCAAGAAAATATCGGGAGAAAATAAATTTTTCAGTAGTAATTTGGTATTAGGATAAAATTATGTACTTAATTTTGGAATGAAGATGTATATAAAAAAATTCAATCGGCTTGATAGAAAATCTATATCAGCTCCTTTTTGAAAAATAGATGAAAATAAAGTGAATCTTTGAAAGGCTAGTAAAATCAAGCTTTTCAGGGATTTTTTCTTTATAGATATAAAAATTTCCAATTGAGTTGATAGTCAATATATATTGGGAAAAGGAGAAAAGGAGTGGTAAGATGGTTTCAATCCAAATGGAAGGAGAAAGGTATGGCAAGTAAAAGAGATCTAGTCTTTAGAGCGATTCGAGGCGATGAAGTGGAAAGAGTTCCTGTGGGATTTTGGTTTCATTTTGTAACACTCGAAGAAAAGGGGCAGGGATTAAATAATCCACGTATCTTTCAAAAGAGTGTTGAAGGGCATCACAGCTATGTGGAAAGGATTCGTCCTGATTTTGTCAAAATCATGAGCGACGGTTTTTTCCTTTATCCAAGTAATGTCTACAGTCCTAAGGTTTCAAACATTCAGGAGCTGGCTTCTATTGAGTCGATTGGTGAGGGACACCCGTGGATTCAGCAACAGGTGGAAGTGGTACAAGCGATTCGAGAGACCTTTACCGAAGAGATTGCTTCTTTCTACAATATCTTTTCGCCAATCTCCCACCTCAAGCGCTGGTTCCGTACAGAAACAACTCGGGGAGATAGGGAAGTGGCTGATCTATTGCTTGAAAATCCTGAGCAATTCAGAGCTATTCTAGATGTGATTGCAGGAGATATTGCTATCCTAACTCAGAAAATCATTCAGCAAGGCGGTGTTGACGGAATTTACCTCAGTACCCAGGAAATTCAAGATGAGCGCATCACACCAGCACTATATCAAACCTATATCGAACCGAGCAATATAGCGATCTTGGAGGCGGCCAATCAGGTTGGTGGGACCAATATCCTCCATATCTGTGGTTTTGAAGGTGCGAGCAATGATGTGACGATATTTAAGGACTATCCAGCTCAAGTGGTCAACTGGGCGACCCACCATGAGGATGTTAGTTTGACACAGGGTCAGGAGTTGTTTCAAGGCAAAGCCGTTTTAGGTGGATTTGAAAATGGCAAGAAAAGCTTGCTTTATCAGGGTTCCAAGGCGGAATTGCAAGATGAAACAAGGCGGTTGCTGGTTGAAGCTGGTAGTAAAGGAGTTCTTCTGGGAGCTGACTGTACTGTTCCAGATGACTTTGACTTAGAGAGGTTGGACTGGATTCGGCAGGCAGCTGTTCTCTAAAAGGAGGAGCTATGAAAAGTAAAAGATGGGGCATCTTCATTGTCGTTGTCAGTTTGCTAGCCTTGGTCGCCATAAGCGTCGTAAAAAATGAGCACTGCAAAAATGGAGAGAGATGTCGTGGAGTTCAGGATTTTTCCAAGTCCAGTCTCCCCTTTCTACGCTCGAATGATATCGCAAGCAGTTTATTAGTTGAAAAAGTAAGAAATGGAGAATAAGAATGTCAGAAAAAAAAGAATGGGTTTTAAAAGCATTTAGAGGTGAAAAGGTTGATCGTGTGCCAGTTGGCTTTTGGTACCATTTCACATCCGAAGACGAATGGCTACACGGTTTCTCAAATTCAGCTATTATTGAGAAGAATATCGAGGGCCATAAGCGCTTTATCCGAGAAGTTCAGCCAGACTTTATCAAACTCATGAGTGATGGCTACTTTGCTTATCCAAATCCAGCGATTGCCAAAGGGAAATCTCTTCAAGAATTGGCGACCATTCAACCACTCGGACCAGATCACGCTTGGATAAAAGAGCAGGTGGACTTGGTTCAGAAAATCAAGCAAGAGTTCACAGAAGATATCGTTGCGATTTACAATATTTTTGCTCCTGCGACCTATCTCAAGTGGTTGATTGGGGAAGTGTCTGGTGGCGATGACCTTATTGCAGATTTTTTGGTGGAAGATCCTGAAGCTCTGAAAAAGGTGTTGGATGTGATTGCAGAAGATATTGCTAGTCTCAGCCGAGCTGTCATCAAAGAGGCTGGTGCTGACGGAATCTACCTCAGCGTGCAAAGTATCCAAGATCAACGAGTGTCGGCAGCAGATTATCAAGCCGTCATTGCACCTAGCGAGATAACGGTTCTGGAAGCGGCTAGTGCTGTTGGTGGTGTTACTGTTCTTCATATCTGTGGCTACGAGGGAGCGCGAAATGATATTCATCTTTTTGCAGACTATCCAGCCCAAGTCTTTAACTGGGCTGTAGGACCAGAAGGAATCACTCTCAAGGAAGGTCGTGAGATTTTCAAGGGACGTACGGTTCTTGGAGGATTCGAAAATGGTAAGACAGGCTTGCTGTATACTGGTAGCAAGGACGCCATTCAGGCTGAGGCAAAGAAACTAGTTGCAGAAGCTGGGGAACAGGGTTTGGTAATTGGGGCAGATTGTACCATTCCAAGTGATATTGCAGTTGAACGTATCCAGTGGGTGAGAGAAGCGCTTGAAAACTAAAGGAGAAAAAGATGAGTAAAAAAGCATGGATTATCGGTGGTGTAGCAGTTGTTGCAGTAATTGGGGCAACGATTATCGGGAGAAGTTTAGCTGGTGCTCCAGCCAAGGAGGGGGAAACAGCTTCATCTGGTGAGGTCATAACTTTGAAGGTTGCCCATACACAGAACTACGTACCGTATGACTTTGTCAATGAAAAAGGGGAGTCAGATGGTTATGAAGTAGCTGTTTTGAAGGCTGTTGATGAGAAGTTGGCAAACTATCAATTTGAATATACGGGTACCAGTGATGACGATCTCTTGATCGGTCTGGAATCAGGCAAGTATGACATCGGAACCAAGGGAGCTTGGTACACAGATGAACGAGCTAAAAAGTTTGTCATTCCATCTGAACCAGTCGGAGCGAGCATCATCGGATTTACTGTCAGAAAAGAAGACGAACAGAAATACAAAACCATTGATGACTTTGCCAAGAATAAAGGGAAATTGGTTCCCATCTCTCCACAGAATGCTCAATGGAATGTTATCACCAGCTACAATGAAAAACATCAGGATGCACCGATTGAGTTGACAGCAGCTGAATCCTTTAAAGTGGCAGATGCCTATGCTTGGGTCTTAGAAGGACGTTATGATGCCTTCTTTGATATCAAACTGTCCTTTGAAAAAGCAGTTACCGCAGAAGATGGCCCTTACCACCAATATGCGGACAAACTCAGCTGGTTCCCATATAAGGGCATTCCAACTTATCCCTTGATTCACCGTGATGAAAAGGGTGAGAAATTTGCTAAAGAATACGAAAAAGCAATTAAAGAGTTGAAAGAAGATGGCACGCTTGCTAAGCTATCTCAGCAATACTTTAAAGAAGATGTCTTTAGTTACGTAGACAAAGACTAGACCAGAAATTTCAAGACTAGAAAGGGTTTTGCATGGTTTCTTATGATTTTTCCAAGGTCTTTCAGTTTTTGCCGACCTTATGGCAGGCGCTTCCTATGACCTTGTCCATTCTCTTTTTTACCACTCTTCTTGGTTCCCTTTTTGGAGGTCTCTTGGCCTGGGCGCAAGTAGGAGAAGACAAGAGTTTTGCAGCGATTTCCAAAGGCTATATCTTTACCCTTCGTTGTACACCTCCGATTGTCTTGCTTTTTCTAGTCTTTTATGGCTTGCCAGAATTTCTGAAATGGTGGCTTGGTTTGGATATCAATAACTGGTCTAAAACTATTTTTGTTCTCCTGACGATGATTCTCTTGTTTGCGGCTATTGTTGCCGAGGTTTTCAAGGCGGCCTATCAAGCTATTCCAAAGGGACAGACAGAGGCAGGGCTTAGTATTGGTTTGACCCCAAGTCAGACTTTTTGGAGAATCATTTTTCCTCAAGCTTTTCAAGTTGCTCTTCCCAATATAACAACTGCTATTCTCAATCTTATGCGGGATGCTGCCTTGGCCTATACGATTGGTTTCGTTGATGTTATGGGTGCAGGCAATCTCTTAATCAGTCGCAATTTAGGAAACTACTCGCTGGAAACCTATACGGCAGTTGCGCTTCTTTACTGGGGGATTGCCTTGGTTATTTCTAGCTTGAGTCGTTTGCTTGAGAAGTCTTTGGAAACAAAAGGGAGGTAAAAAATGGATATAGACTATATTGTAAAGACCTTTCTGGAGACCTTGAAGGGTGTGCCAATCACCTTGATTATCATGATTGTGGCTATGGTCATAAGCTTTTTACCGGCTCTATTTTTGGCCTTGGGGCAGATTTACAAGGTTCGAGGGGTGAGGAGTTTTTCTCTGGTCTATCTGGCGTTTATCCGAGCGACTCCTCCGATTTTATTGATTCTCTTCTTTTATAGTTTGTTTCCAAGTTTGCTGAATCAATTTCTCAAAAGCATAGGAAGTGACTTTGATATTTTCAAGCTTGATCCTCTCTATTATGCCTTTATCATTTATAGTTTGATGACAGTCGGGAGTTTATCGGAGATTTTGCGTTCAGCGATCTTGACGGTGGACAAGGGACAATTAGAGGCGGCGCATGCGATTGGGCTGACTACGACCCAGGCCTATCTAAGGGTTGTTTTTCCTCAAGCCCTGCGCTCAGCCTTGCCTAACTTGGCCAATCTGGTGATTAATATCGTCAAAGGGACCTCTCTGGTCTTTGTCATGACCATCAAGGATATCACCGCTATTGCTCGTGTAGAAGCGTCCTACGGTTACCAGTATTTTGAGTCTTATTTTGTGATCTTTTTGCAGTATATTTTGATCTGTGGTTTGATTCAGTGGGGCTTCTCCCTACTGGAGAAAGGCTATGTGAAAAAAGAAGAGAGAGCAAAAGCATCTAGAGCGCGTTTTGTATAGGAGGACAGGATGTTACAAGTAGAACATATCGCAAAAACATTTGGAGAGAGGCAGGTCTTGGAGGATGTCAATCTCCAGGTCAACCAAGGGGACGTCGTCGTTATCTTAGGACCATCAGGTTCGGGGAAAACGACCTTTCTCCGTTGTCTCAATCACTTAGAAAAAGCTGACAGTGGCCGTTTGACATTGGCAGGAAAGACCTATGACTTAGCTAAATTAAGCAAGAAAGACATTCTAGAAATTCGCCAAAAAACAGCCTTTGTTTTCCAACACTACAATCTATTTGCAAACAAAACTGCTCTGGAAAATATTCTAGAAGGTCTAATCGTGGCTCGTAAAGTTCCTAAGGAAGAAGCGCTCAAACGTGCAGAATCTGCCTTGGAAAAAGTTGGTTTACTGTCCTACAAAGACTACTATCCTTCCCAGTTATCTGGAGGACAACAACAACGAATAGGAATTGCGCGTGCCATTGCCGTCAAACCCGAGGTCATTTTGCTAGATGAACCAACATCAGCACTAGACCCTGAGTTGGTTGGAGATGTTTTGGATGTTCTGAAACAGTTGGCAGGAGAAGGTGTGACCATGGTGGTCGTCACGCATGAGATGGGATTTGCTAGAGATGTCGCTAACCACGTTATTTTCATGGACGGAGGCCGTATCGTAGAGGAGAACAATCCACATGATTTCTTTAGTCGTCCACAAGAAGAACGAACCAAGCAGTTCCTAGCTCGTATCTTATCAGACGCTAGCTATAGTGTAGAATATATGATTTGATAGATAAGTGTATCATAAAAACAACACCCCATGACTAGAAGATTCTTCTAATCATGGGGTGTTTTCTCTATAGGAGGGCTAGGTTATTTCTTTTTCTTGTTTTTTATCAACCATCCAAGTCCGAGAAGGGCAAGGATACTGAATCCAGCAAGGGCAAGAAGGGATTTGCTCTCAGTTCCTGTGTTTGGAAGGAGGTTCTGAGAGTGAGCCTCTGCAGCAGTTTCTTGAGTTTCAGGATTGGCTGCTAGGTTTTGAGTTTGGCCTTGTTCTGGTTCAACCTCCAAGCTAGAAAGATCAAATTCTGGTTTTTCTTCCACAGCTGGGGCGACAATGGCACCACCTTGAGATAAGCGGAGAACAACGGCAGTGAGAGCGTTCAATTTCAAACCTTTTTCAGTCCATTCGAGACCTTGAGGGTTAGCAATTCCTACGGGTCCTGCTTGGTTTTCATCTGCGAGAACTTCGGCCTTTCTCAAGTGAGCAAAGGCAGTTCCTAGAGTAAATTCACGAGCCTTATCATCTGCATTGACAAAGACTGCGTAGATATCTCCATTTGGAGCAGTGATTTGGTAGCCAATCACCACGTCTTCTTTTTCAACACCATTTTTTCCTGGGACAGTGATGAGTTGGACGCGTTCTTTGATACCTTGTAGACTCTTAAGTCGGAAGGCATCTGTCGATTGACGAAGGGCGATCAAACCTTTCATATAGTTACGGCTCTTGACATTTTCAGGATATGCTTTTCCATCTGTTGCCTTGGTCCAATCAAACTTGTTGACAGCATCACTAGAGTCGTAAGAGTCATGGATAAAGTAAGGATAGACAAATGGCTTGCCGTCCTTGTCGCGCAACAAGTGAGACTTGTTTGGAACCTTATCTTCAGGAACAGGAGTCTTGTAGGCTGGGTCAAGGAATTGTTTGGTACGTCCATATTCCTGACCAGAGTGGATAAACGGAGTTCCTTGAGCAGTCAAGACCATGAGGTTTCCAAGTCGCAAACGACGATGGATCTCAGCGTAGTTTTCCGCCTTGCTTGGGTCTTTTTTGATAGACTGGGCAATGATGTCAAAGAGGGTCAAGTTATCATGGGCTGCGATATACTGGATAACATCTCCAGGACTGTCTGCTTCAAAGTTAGTTGGTTGAGCAATGAGATTTTTAAAGATGGTATTGATATTGCGTTTTCCACCTGTGATAAAAGCAGGTTGACCTTCGTTTGGATAACCAGACTTGAGGTTGTTACGGATATCGTCTGAAAAGACCGCAACAGTATCTGTTTTCTTCATCCAAGACTGATCAGCAGGTTGTACAGGCATATTTTCATCACCAGCATAGGTTTTCCAACCTTCACCTAGCATGATCAGATTTGGATTGAGGGCGCGTGCAGCCTTGTAAGCTTCTTCGATTGAAGCCGCATCGTGATCACCCATCATATCGAAACGGAAACCATCCACTTTGTAGGTTTCAACCAGATACTTGATGGAGTCTACCAAGACACGTTTAGACATGTAGTGGGTAGTTCCCAAACGGCCGCCTCCAAAGCTAGTACGTGGAGTTCCGTCTGCGTCCATAAAGTGGTAGTAGTTTGGCTCTAAGTCTTCAAAGATGTCGAGATTGGCAGTATGGTTGTAGACCACATCCAAGATAGCCCCCATACCACGTTTATGGATTTCGTTGATGAGATTTTTGAATTCGGCAATACGTTTTTCTGGATTCTTAGGATCGCTTGAGTACATACCAGTCAAGGAGAAGTAGTTTTGAGGGTCATATCCCCAGTTGTAGTTGCTGTTGCTTGAAGCATAGGCAGACAAACGTTCTTGGTTCTTCAATTCGTTGACAAAGTAGTAGGACAAGACTGGAAGGAGTTGGATATGAGTCACACCCAAGTCTTTTAGATAGTCTAGTTTTTCGATAAAGGCTTCAAAGGTACCAAATGGCTTGGTCAAGTCTTTTGCGATGGCAGGATCCGAAGTGAAGTCACGAACATGAGCTTCGTAGATAACGGCATCTTCACGCGATTTGAAGTTGCGAATCTTCCCATAGGTCAAGTCTTGCGGACCTAACTTTGCTGGATCGACGAAGGCAGCTTTAGCGACCTTATGAGCGGCATCTGTTTTTGCTAGGTCGCTATTCCAAGCCGCTAATGATTTGGCATAAGGGTCAAGAACGAGGACAGTTTTACCTTGGCGCTCGATTTGGTAGTGGTAGTAGTAGCCAGTGTAGTTGCTGATACCGAGACCAGAGTTTGCATCCAGAGTTTGTTTCCAGGTTCCTTTTTCTCCTTTTTCAAGGGCGACAGTTCCGACTACCTTTTCAGGGTCTTTCTTGTCATAGACGACAACGGAAACCTTATCAGCACTTGGAGACCAGAGGGTGAGATCAACACGCTTGCCATCTTCTTTTAGGGTTGCACCGAGTGGACCGTCGTAACTGTAGGACTCATCCTTGAGGCGCCAGCTTGAACGTGTGGTAAATCGGTCTGAATTGTAGCTGACAGTGTACGGGTGTTGAGTGTCAGAGAAGTCGCCAATATAGGTCACTTTTTTACCTGCCTCATCCACTTCCATGTCTGTGATATCTACTTTATTCCCTTGGTAATCAGTGATGCTGGAGTGTTTGAGGATATCGTCTTTCTTAGCTCCAACTAGGGTAGAAAAGCTGCTTTCGATACGAGACTTAGCCACATGTTGGGCACCAGTCATGCGGATATCGTGTACATAGTAAGGGTTGGTGTAGATGGTTTCGTCATCATCTTTAAGGAAGATTTGGCTGTGATTTTTTAGATCAGTGAATTTATAATCTTCTTTTCTGATTTTCACATCATCGCCTTTCTTGCTTTCGTCTAGTAATAAAAATCCAAATTCTCTTGCAGCTTCATTGAGTGGAATGTCAATGTAACGGCCATGTTTTCCAGTTGCAGTGAAGTCTGTTCCGTCAGGCCATTCTCCACTGCTTGGATTCTTGACATCGCCCCAATACCAGAGAGATTTTTTGTCATAGTTCCCGTCGGTGCGATAGTAGTTGACACGGACAGTTCCTGCTGGTTGAGGACGGTAGTTGTATACCTTATAGTTTTCATCTAGCCAGGCCTCGTTCATTTTTGGAGAGAGGCGCTCTACCGAACGGTCCCCTGTCAGGTTATCCCCCTTGGTATTGTTGATAAGGAAGCTGACTTTCTTGGCTTGCTCATTTTTGAGTTTGACATCTAGATAATAGCCGTAGTCATCTTGCTTGGCATCCTTGAAGGACTTGGCTCCATTGGGCCAGTTTTCAGACGGCTTTTCAACATCATCCCAAGTCCAAAGACCTTGAGAATCCTTGTTTTCTTCAGGGAATTTCTTTACATGGATGCGGAAGTAGTTGTCTGCGATGGGTTCTTCAGAAGATGTGTCTGCTTGTGGTTTTTGGCCTGAAGTTGGCGTCGAAGTGCTGGCGTCTACTTTCTCTTCCTTGCTGTTAGCCTGGCTTGTGCTAGCGTCTTCTGTTTTAGGTGTTTCTGGTGCTGTAGTAGTTTCCACAGCAGGAGCTTCTTTTTTAGGTGTTTCAGCTGCTAGAGCAGTGTCAGTTGCTAGGGCTTCCTTTTTAGTGTCAAGGGAAGCGTTTGCATTCTTTTGTTCAGAAATAGGCGTTTCCTTTTGAGTTTGACTCGTTTCAGTCTCAGTAGGGGCCTTGGTCACAGCGCTAGTATTTTCCTGAGTTTGAGGAAGGTTTTCGTTAGCTGAAATAGTTGGCATTGCAGCAGAAAGCAAGACAATGCTGGCACCAATAAGGATAGAACCAGTTCCGTTCTTCAAGGAACGGATACCATAAATCATTTTTTTCTCAGTTTGAGATGGGATCTTTTTCATCACAATTCTCCTTGTGTAGTTGTTCCCTAACAGTATAGCACGAGGTAAACATTAGTGCAAGCGTTTTCCTAGTTTTGAAGAGAAAATATAATGCTTCATTCTCTTGAAATTTTAAAATAATATATAGGAAAAGATTGTTTAAAAAGTAGTAAAAAAACCTTGAAAAATCTGGCTAAATAAGGTATAATATGAGTAATCATTTGTCGTAGGTTTTGTCTGAAATATTGTCCAGACAAGGCTCACAGCAGTTAAATCTTCTGAAAAAGTCAGATTTAGCTGCTCTTTTTGTGCTTTTTTTCAGGTTTTTGAGTGCTTGTAACAAAGATTTAAAGATTCTGAAAATTCATCAAAGGGACACGGTGATAGGGGTTTTTAAAACCATATGACGATTAGAAAAGCCTGATTGACAAGGCTTGGAATTTATTTACAAAGGAGAATCATCTTGGCAGGACATGACGTTCAATACGGGAAACATCGTACCCGTCGTAGTTTTTCAAGAATCAAAGAAGTTCTTGACTTACCAAATTTGATTGAAATTCAAACGGATTCATTCAAAGATTTCCTAGACCACGGACTTAAGGAAGTGTTTGAAGATGTATTGCCAATTTCAAACTTCACAGACACAATGGAGTTGGAATTTGTTGGCTATGAAATCAAGGAACCAAAATACACGCTTGAAGAAGCTCGTATCCACGATGCTAGCTATTCAGCACCAATTTTTGTAACCTTCCGCTTGATCAATAAAGAAACAGGCGAAATCAAGACTCAAGAAGTCTTCTTTGGTGATTTCCCAATCATGACTGAGATGGGTACTTTCATCATCAATGGTGGTGAACGTATTATCGTTTCTCAGTTGGTTCGCTCACCAGGTGTTTACTTTAATGACAAAGTAGACAAGAACGGTAAAGTGGGTTACGGTTCTACTGTTATCCCTAACCGTGGAGCTTGGTTGGAACTGGAAAGCGACTCAAAAGACATCGCTTATACTCGTATCGACCGTACTCGTAAGATTCCATTTACGACCTTGGTTCGTGCGCTTGGTTTCTCAGGTGATGATGAAATCTTTGATATCTTTGGTGATAGCGAATTGGTTCGCAATACTGTTGAAAAAGATATCCACAAGAATCCAATGGACTCTCGTACAGACGAAGCCTTGAAAGAAATCTACGAACGCCTTCGCCCAGGTGAACCTAAGACCGCTGAAAGCTCACGTAGCTTGCTTGTGGCTCGTTTCTTTGATCCGCGTCGCTATGACTTAGCAGCCGTTGGTAGATACAAGATTAATAAAAAATTGAACATCAAAACACGCTTGCTCAACCAAACCATCGCTGAGCCATTGGTAGATCCTGAAACGGGAGAAATCTTGGTAGAAGCTGGTACCGTTATGACTCGTAGCGTGATTGAAAGTATCGAGAGTCACTTGGATGGCGACTTGAACAAAATCGTTTATATTCCAAACGATGCAGCTGTTCTGACTGAACCGGTTGTCCTTCAAAAATTCAAGGTTGTTGCGCCAACGGATCCAGACCGTGTTGTAACTATCATTGGAAATGCCAATCCAGACGACAAGGTTCGTGTTGTAACTCCTGCAGATATCCTCGCTGAGATGAGCTACTTCCTCAATTTGGCTGAAGGTATCGGACGTGTGGATGATATCGACCACCTTGGGAACCGTCGTATCCGTGCAGTTGGTGAATTGCTTGCCAACCAAGTTCGTCTTGGACTTTCTCGTATGGAACGTAATGTCCGTGAGCGTATGTCTGTTCAGGACAATGAAGTTTTGACACCGCAACAAATCATTAACATCCGTCCTGTAACAGCTGCAGTCAAAGAATTCTTTGGTTCATCACAGTTGTCACAGTTCATGGACCAACACAACCCGCTTTCTGAGTTGTCTCACAAACGCCGTTTGTCAGCCTTGGGACCTGGTGGTTTGACTCGTGACCGTGCTGGATATGAAGTACGTGACGTGCACTACACTCACTATGGTCGTATGTGTCCAATCGAGACACCTGAAGGACCTAACATCGGTTTGATCAATAACTTGTCATCTTACGGACACTTGAACAAGTATGGATTTGTTCAAACACCATACCGTAAGGTTGACCGTGAAACAGGTGTTGTGACCAACGAAATCGTTTGGTTGACAGCTGATGAAGAAGATGAATTTACTGTAGCGCAGGCTAACTCTCGCCTCAACGAAGACGGTACTTTTGCTGAGAAGGTTGTCATGGGACGTCACCAAGGTGTCAACCAAGAGTATCCAGCAGAAGTGGTTGACTACATGGACGTGTCCCCAAAACAGGTAGTTGCCGTTGCGACCGCATGTATTCCTTTCTTGGAGAACGATGACTCCAACCGTGCCCTCATGGGTGCTAACATGCAACGTCAGGCTGTGCCATTGATTGATCCAAAAGCACCTTACGTTGGTACTGGTATGGAATACCAAGCAGCCCATGACTCTGGAGCTGCTGTGATTGCTCAGTATGGTGGTAAAGTTACTTACGCAGATGCTGACAAGGTAGAAGTTCGCCGTGAAGATGGTTCATTGGATGTTTACCACATCCAAAAATTCCGTCGTTCTAACTCAGGTACTGCTTACAACCAACGTACGCTCGTAAAAGTCGGCGATGTTGTTGAAAAAGGCGACTTTATCGCTGATGGACCTTCTATGGAAAAAGGGGAAATGGCGCTTGGACAAAACCCAATTGTTGCCTACATGACTTGGGAAGGTTACAACTTCGAGGATGCCGTTATCATGAGCGAACGCTTGGTCAAAGATGATGTCTATACATCTGTCCATCTCGAGGAATACGAATCAGAAACGCGCGATACAAAGCTTGGGCCTGAAGAAATCACTCGTGAAATTCCAAACGTCGGTGAAGATGCCCTTAAAGACCTTGACGAGATGGGAATTATCCGTATCGGTGCTGAGGTTAAAGAAGGCGACATCCTTGTAGGTAAAGTAACGCCTAAGGGTGAAAAAGATCTTTCAGCTGAAGAACGTCTCTTGCACGCTATCTTTGGAGACAAGTCTCGTGAAGTGCGTGATACTTCTCTTCGTGTACCACACGGTGCCGATGGTGTCGTTCGTGATGTTAAGATCTTTACTCGTGCAAATGGAGATGAGTTGCAATCTGGTGTCAATATGCTTGTTCGTGTTTACATCGCTCAAAAACGTAAGATCAAGGTCGGAGATAAGATGGCCGGACGTCACGGAAATAAAGGGGTTGTCTCTCGTATCGTACCTGTAGAAGACATGCCTTACCTTCCAGACGGAACTCCAGTTGATATCATGTTGAACCCACTTGGGGTGCCATCACGTATGAACATCGGTCAGGTTATGGAGCTCCACCTTGGTATGGCTGCTCGTACCCTTGGTATCCACATTGCAACACCGGTCTTTGACGGAGCAAGTTCTGAAGACCTTTGGTCAACTGTTAAAGAAGCAGGTATGGATAGTGATGCTAAAACAATCCTTTACGATGGACGTACTGGTGAGCCATTTGATAACCGCGTGTCAGTTGGTGTTATGTACATGATCAAACTTCACCACATGGTTGATGATAAATTGCACGCGCGTTCAGTCGGACCATACTCAACCGTTACCCAACAGCCACTCGGAGGTAAAGCTCAGTTTGGTGGACAACGTTTCGGTGAGATGGAAGTTTGGGCTCTTGAAGCCTACGGTGCCTCAAATGTCCTTCAAGAAATCTTGACCTACAAGTCTGACGATATCAACGGACGTTTGAAAGCTTATGAAGCTATTACAAAAGGAAAACCAATTCCAAAACCAGGTGTTCCAGAATCCTTCCGAGTTCTTGTGAAAGAATTGCAATCTCTTGGTCTTGACATGCGTGTCCTTGACGAAGATGAACAAGAAGTGGAACTTCGCGACTTGGATGAAGGAATGGACGAAGATGTCATCCACGTAGATGACCTTGAAAAAGCCCGCGAAAAAGCAGCCCAAGAGGCTAAAGCAGCCTTTGAAGCTGAAGAAGCTGAGAAAGCAACAAAAGCGGAAGCAACAGAAGAAGCTGCTGAACAAGAATAAGCAGTTCACTTAAAATAGAAAGGGAAGAAATAGTGGTTGATGTAAATCGTTTTAAAAGTATGCAAATCACCCTAGCTTCTCCAAGCAAAGTCCGTTCATGGTCTTATGGAGAAGTCAAAAAACCTGAAACAATCAATTACCGTACGTTGAAACCAGAACGTGAAGGACTCTTTGACGAAGTCATCTTTGGTCCTACAAAAGACTGGGAATGTGCTTGTGGTAAGTACAAACGCATTCGTTACAGAGGGATTGTTTGTGACCGTTGTGGGGTTGAAGTAACGCGTACAAAAGTTCGTCGTGAGCGTATGGGGCACATCGAGTTGAAAGCTCCTGTATCTCACATCTGGTATTTCAAGGGGATTCCAAGCCGTATGGGCTTGACCCTTGATATGAGCCCTCGTGCCCTCGAGGAAGTTATCTACTTTGCGGCTTATGTGGTGATTGATCCTAAGGATACACCACTTGAGCACAAGTCTATCATGACAGAGCGCGAATACCGTGAGCGCTTGCGTGAGTATGGCTATGGATCATTCGTTGCCAAGATGGGTGCCGAAGCCATCCAAGACCTTTTGAAACAAGTAGATCTTGAAAAAGAAATTGCTGAACTCAAAGAAGAGTTGAAAACAGCTACTGGACAAAAACGTGTTAAAGCTATCCGTCGTTTGGATGTTTTGGATGCCTTTTACAAGTCTGGGAACAAACCTGAATGGATGGTTCTTAACATCCTCCCAGTTATTCCACCAGATCTCCGTCCAATGTTGCAGTTGGATGGTGGCCGTTTTGCCTCATCTGACTTGAACGACCTTTACCGTCGTGTTATCAACCGTAACAACCGTTTGGCTCGTTTGCTTGAGTTGAATGCACCAGGTATCATCGTTCAAAATGAGAAGCGTATGCTTCAAGAAGCGGTTGATGCTTTGATTGACAATGGTCGTCGTGGTCGTCCGATTACAGGACCAGGTAGCCGTCCACTCAAATCATTGAGCCACATGCTCAAAGGTAAACAAGGACGCTTCCGTCAAAACTTGCTCGGTAAACGTGTTGACTTCTCAGGACGTTCCGTTATCGCCGTTGGTCCAACTCTTAAAATGTACCAATGTGGTGTGCCACGTGAAATGGCGATCGAGCTCTTTAAACCATTCGTTATGCGTGAAATCGTTGCACGTGATATAGTGCAAAACGTCAAAGCTGCTAAACGCTTGGTGGAACGTGGAGATGAACGCATCTGGGATATCCTCGAAGAAGTGATTAAAGAACACCCAGTACTTTTGAACCGCGCACCGACCCTTCACCGTTTGGGTATCCAAGCCTTCGAGCCAGTCTTGATTGATGGTAAGGCTCTTCGCTTGCACCCACTTGTCTGTGAAGCCTACAATGCCGACTTTGACGGGGACCAAATGGCCATCCACGTACCGCTTTCAGAAGAAGCTCAAGCAGAAGCTCGTATCTTGATGCTCGCTGCTGAGCATATCTTGAACCCGAAAGATGGGAAACCAGTTGTTACTCCATCTCAGGACATGGTTTTGGGTAACTACTACTTGACGATGGAAGAAGCTGGTCGTGAAGGTGAAGGAATGGTCTTCAAAGACCGTGACGAAGCTGTCATGGCTTACCGCAATGGCTATGTTCACCTCCACTCACGTGTTGGTATCGCGACAGACAGCCTCAATAAACCATGGACAGAAGAGCAAAAACACAAGGTCTTGCTTACAACAGTTGGTAAAATCCTCTTCAACGACATCATGCCAGAGGGTCTACCTTACTTGCAAGAACCAAATAATGCGAACTTGACAGAAGGGCTCCCAGCTAAGTACTTCTTGCCACTAGGTGGCGATATCAAGGAAGCCATTCGCAACCTTGAACTCAATCCTCCATTCAAGAAGAAAAACCTTGGAAATATCATCGCTGAGATTTTCAAACGTTTCCGTACAACAGAAACTTCTGCATTCTTGGACCGATTGAAAGACTTAGGCTACCATCATTCAACACTTGCTGGATTGACAGTGGGGATTGCTGATATCCCAGTGGTTGAAGACAAGGCTGAAATCATCGAAGAATCTCATAAGCGTGTAGAACAAATCACAAAACAGTTCCGTCGTGGTTTGATCACTGATGATGAACGTTACAATGCTGTTACAGCTGAATGGCGTGCAGCTCGTGAGAAATTGGAAAAACGCTTGGTCGATAACCAAGATCCGAAGAACCCAATCGTTATGATGATGGACTCAGGAGCTCGTGGTAACATCTCGAACTTCTCACAACTTGCCGGTATGCGTGGTCTGATGGCCGCTCCGAACGGACGTATCATGGAATTGCCAATTCTTTCAAACTTCCGCGAAGGTTTGTCAGTACTTGAAATGTTCTTCTCAACTCACGGTGCCCGTAAAGGTATGACCGATACGGCCCTTAAGACAGCCGACTCAGGTTATTTGACTCGTCGTTTGGTTGACGTTGCCCAAGACGTTATCATCCGTGAGGACGACTGTGGAACAGACCGTGGTCTCTTGATCCGCTCTATCGCGGAAGGAAAAGAGATGATCGAGTCTCTCGAAGAACGTCTCAATGGTCGTTACACTAAGAAAACTGTTAAACACCCAGAAACTGGCGAAGTTATCATTGGTCCAAATGAGTTAATCACAGAAGACAAGGCGCGCGAGATTGTCAATGCTGGTGTGGAAGAAGTGACTATCCGTTCCGTATTTACATGTAACACTCGTCATGGTGTTTGCCGTCACTGTTACGGTATCAACTTGGCGACTGGTGATGCGGTTGAAGTTGGTGAAGCAGTTGGTACAATCGCTGCCCAATCTATCGGGGAACCTGGTACACAGCTTACAATGCGTACCTTCCACACGGGTGGGGTTGCCTCAAATACCGATATCACTCAAGGTCTTCCTCGTGTCCAAGAAATCTTTGAAGCCCGCAATCCAAAAGGGGAAGCGGTTATTACAGAGGTCAAAGGACAAGTTACAGCTATCGAAGAAGATGCTTCAACTCGTACTAAGAAAGTCTTTGTTAAGGGTGAAACTGGCGCAGGTGAATATGTCGTTCCGTTTACAGCACGTATGCGTGTTGAAGTTGGAGACCAAGTTTCTCGTGGTGCAGCATTGACAGAGGGTTCTATCCAACCAAAACATCTCCTTGCTGTTCGTGATGTCTTGTCAGTTGAAACTTACCTTCTCGGTGAAGTCCAAAAAGTTTACCGTAGCCAAGGGGTAGAAATCGGTGACAAACACATTGAGGTTATGGTTCGTCAAATGATCCGTAAAGTTCGTGTCATGGATCCAGGTGATACAGATCTTCTCATGGGTACCCTTTTAGACATCAACGATTTTACAGATGCGAACAAAGATGTCCTTATCGCCGGTGGAGTTCCAGCGACTGGTCGCCCAGTCCTTATGGGAATCACCAAAGCCTCACTTGAAACAAACAGTTTCTTGTCAGCGGCTTCCTTCCAGGAAACAACTCGTGTCCTTACAGATGCAGCCATCCGTGGTAAGAAAGACCATCTCCTTGGACTCAAGGAAAATGTTATCATCGGTAAGATCATCCCAGCAGGTACTGGTATGGCTCGCTACCGTAACCTTGAACCACAGGCAATTAATGACGCAGAATATCTGGCTCCTGAACAAGAAGATACAGAACTTGCTCCAGTAGATGAAACTGTGGAAATCCAATCTGAAGAAACTGTAGAATAAAAGCAAATAAGAGAACCTTCGGGTTCTCTTTGCTTTGTTTCAGAAAATTTTCCCGCTTTTTCATAAAGTATGGTAGAATAGAAGAACTAAAATGACAAGGGGATTTATATGGAACAAACATTCTTTATCATTAAGCCAGATGGTGTGAAGAGAGGTCTAGTTGGTGAGATTTTGAAAAGAATTGAGCGACGTGGTTTCAAACTCGAAAAATTAGAGTTACGTTCAACCGTTTCAGAAGATTTGATTGACCAACACTATTGCGACTTGGTTGAAAAAAGTTTTTATCCTCCTATCCGCCAATTTATGACCTCGGGTCCAATAATTGTGGGAATCATTTCAGGACCCAAGGTAATTGAAAGCTGGCGTGACATGATGGGGGCCACTCGTCCAGAAGAGGCTCTTCCGGGGACCATCCGGGGAGATTTTGCTAAGGCAGCAGGAGAAAATCAAGCCATTCAAAACGTGGTACATGGATCAGATTCAGAAGAGTCAGCTAAACGAGAAATCGCCCTCTGGTTTAAGGATTAGATTAGAAGAGAGCAGTTCTGTGAATGACAGAACTGTTTTTTGTACCGTTCAGCGTCCTAATGTGACATTTTGGAAGTCATTTATCATTTTCTAATCCTGCCAGAGTATAATTTCTTATATGGAGGAAGAAAAGGAAATGATGAAATCAATTCGTGTTTTATTATTATTAGCTGTTGCTCAAATTTTATTTGGAAGTTGTTTATTGTGGAAGGAATCATTTTTATCCTTAAGAGAAGGAAATGTCTATTTTTTAATTCTCATAGTGGGAGTTTCTGGTTTTTGTGCTGGGATTAATTACTTCCATACCTTGGGTCAGAAAAGTCATAGTATTTTGCGTGTTCAAAAGAAAGTAAGTCTTGTTTATAGCCTTCTTTTAGTAGTCAATCTTCTGGCAACCTGTCTGGTTCTCACAGAAAGCATCCAAACTACTAGCAAATTGCAGCAGGATCTGGTTGACCTATTTCTGCCTTCATTCTTTTTCTTGCTGGGAGTAGATTTATGGATTTTCTTACCTTTTGATAAATATATTCGGGATATGGACAACCATCTCAACAAGAAGAGAACGGTTGTGATTTCCGTTTTAGGCACGATTATTTTCTTAAGAAATCCCGTAACAATCTCCTCCATTCTCCTTTATATCGGTCTTGGTTTTTTATGTGCGCGTTTCCTCTTTCCAAAATCCGTGCAAAGGGAAATTTCATTTTACGGACATGTGATTCGCGATGTTTTATTTGTTATTTGTATTTTTACCTTTTTCTAAGAAAGGAAAGGAGAACTATAAATTTAGCATAGTAAGTCTATAAAGAAAATTCACACAAAAGAAAACTTTTTGGTATAATAGTAACATGTACACAAAAAATGAAGAAGAGCTTCTAGCTCTCGGAGAAAGATTAGGTCATTTGCTTCAAAAAGACGATGTTCTGATCTTGACGGGAGAGTTGGGTGCGGGAAAAACAACCTTTACAAAAGGCCTTGCCAAGGGTTTGGATATCCGTCAGATGATTAAAAGTCCAACTTATACCATTGTCAGAGAGTATGAAGGGCGTCTGCCGCTTTACCATTTGGATGTCTACCGTATCGAAGGAGACGCTGATTCTATTGACTTGGATGAGTTTCTCTTTGGTGGCGGTGTGACTGTTATTGAGTGGGGGCATCTTTTGGGTGAGGATTTACCAGATTCCTATTTGGAATTGGAAATTTTGAAAGAAGCTGAGGGTCGTTGTCTTCGTTTTACGGCTCATGGCCCTCGGGCTGAACAACTCATCAAGGAGCTTCAGGATGGAGTATGAGTTGTGCATTCGTGAGGCAGAGACTTCAGATGCTACAACTTTGATTGCATTTTTAGATTGTGTCGGTCAAGAGACAGACCTCACTAGCCTAGATGAAAATGGCATCATGATGACAGCTTCTGAAATGGCTCTTTTTATCGAAAAACAAGCTGCATCGGAGAATCAAATTACCCTCCTCGCCTTGCTGAATGATGAGATTGCAGGAGTCTTAAATATCACAGCGGATCAACATTTAAGGGTTCGGCATATTGGAGATGTTTTTTTAGCGGTTCGAAAGAAATTCTGGAACCAAGGATTGGCGACTATTCTTCTAGAAGAAGGCATCGAGTGGGCTAAAGCCAGTGGCGTCTTGCGTCGCTTGCAACTCAGTGTACAAAAACGAAATGAGGTTGCTATCCACCTCTATTCAAAAATGGGATTTATCACAGAAGGCTTGCAAGAAACAGGAGCCTATTTAGCAGAAGGGATATTTTTAGATGTTTGTCTGATGGGCAAATTGATAGATGAATAACGAGATGATCAAAAAATTAATTGGAATGGTGCTAGGTTTCCTGGCCGTAACAGTTGTAGGTGTAGGAATTTATGCCTACACAATCTATCAGCAGGGGACTGCAACCCTGAGTCAAAAAACTTACAAAAAAATCGGTGAAGAAACCAACGTTATCGAAGCAACTGAGCCTTTAACGATTCTCCTAATGGGGGTAGATACGGGAAATTCGGAACGTACAGATCCGTGGGCAGGGAATAGTGATTCCATGATTCTCTTGACGGTTAATCCAAAAACAAAGAAAACCACTATGATGAGTTTGGAACGGGATATTCTGACCAAGATTGAGAGTGGAAATGGCCAAGTTCAGGAAGCCAAACTCAATGCGGCCTATGCCAATGGCGGTGCGGAGCTTGCAATTTCTACTATTCAAAAGATGATGAATATCCACATTGACCGCTATGTAATGGTCAACATGCAAGGCCTTCAACAATTGGTGGATGCAGTTGGTGGAATCACTGTTAACAATACACTTGGTTTTCCAATTTCCATCACTGACCAAGAAGAGTTTAATAAGATTTCCATTGGTGTTGGGGAACAAAACTTGAATGGTGAGGAAGCCTTGGTGTATTCACGGATGCGTTACCAAGATCCTGAAGGAGACTATGGACGTCAAAAACGTCAACGTGAAGTCATTCAAAAAATCGTTGAGAAGGTTTTGAGTCTGAACAGTGTGAGTCATTATCAAGGGATTTTAAAAGCTTTGAGTGACAACATGCAGACCAATGTGGATTTATCAGCTAAGAGCATTCCACAATTGCTCGGCTATCAAGATTCTTTCAAGAATATCGAAACGCATCAATTGCGTGGGGAAGATGCTGAGCTACAGGGAATTTCTTATCAGATTGTCACTTCAGAACATATGCTCGAAATGCAAAATCTCTTGCGTAGTTCACTAGGTAAAGAGCCAGTGACAGAATTGGAAACCAATGCGGTACTGTACGAAACAGCCTTTGGCTGGACAGCGCCTTCAACCAGTACTAGTATTTCAAACGAAGAGGTAGAATAAAACAAAGAATCAAATCGTGGGAAATTTCCTGCGATTTTTTCAAAAAAAATTCGAATAGATAAGTAGGAGGAAACATGAAAGCAGAAATTATTGCTGTTGGAACAGAAATTTTAACAGGGCAGATCGTCAATACCAATGCTCAGTTTTTATCAGAGAAGCTAGCAGAAATCGGGGTAGATGTCTATTTCCAAACAGCTGTCGGAGACAATGAAGCTCGTCTTTTGTCCTTGCTTGAGATTGCGAGTCAACGTAGTAATCTTGTGATTTTGACAGGGGGCTTGGGACCAACTGAGGATGATTTGACCAAACAAACTCTGGCTAAATTTTTAGGAAAAGATCTAGTGTTTGACTCTCAAGCACAAGAGAAACTGGATATTTTCTTTGCTCATAGACCTGACTATGCTCGGACACCGAATAATGAGCGCCAAGCCCAAATTGTAGAAGGGGCGACTCCACTGCCAAATGAGACAGGTTTAGCAGTAGGAGGGGTGTCGGAAGTGGATGGCGTAACCTACGTGGTCCTTCCAGGACCGCCAAGTGAGTTGAAACCCATGGTCTTAAATCAACTCTTGTCCAAGCTGATGACTGGCACCAAACTGTATTCACGAGTGCTCCGTTTCTTTGGAATTGGGGAGAGTCAGTTGGTGACCATTTTGGCGGATTTGATTGACCATCAAACCGATCCGACTTTGGCGCCGTATGCCAAAACAGGAGAAGTGACCTTGCGCTTATCTACAAAAGCAGTCAGTCAAAAAAAGGCTGATCCAGCACTGGACATCCTAGAAAATCAAATCTTGAGTCGCCAGACTTTTGAGGGAATTTCTCTACGAGACATCTGTTATGGATATGGGGAAGAAACCAGCCTCGCGAGTGTCGTTGTAGAAGAGCTAAAGAAGAGACAGAAAAGCATTACTGCGGCAGAAAGCTTGACGGCAGGTCTCTTTCAAGCTACTTTAGCAGACTTTTCAGGTGTTTCAGCTATCTTTAATGGCGGTTTTGTCACTTACAGCCTAGAAGAAAAGTCCAAGATGTTGGATATTTCCGAGCAAGAGCTAAAAGAACACGGGGTCGTTTCTGAGTTTACGGCTCGAAAAATGGCAGAGCTGGCACGGCTCAAGACTCAGTCTGATTATGGAGTCAGTCTGACAGGTGTAGCTGGGCCAGATAGTCTAGAGGGTCATCCCGCCGGCACAGTTTTTATTGGACTGGCACATGCAAAAGGGACAGAGGTGATCAAGACTAATATCGCAGGACGGAGTCGAGCAGATGTTCGACATATTGCGGTCATGCATGCCTTTAACCTAGTTCGCAAGGCTTTATTAAGTGACTAAATTTTGGTATAATGAAAGATAGGTCTAAGGACCAGTAGAATATAGGAGAACAGAATGGCGAAAAAACCAAAAAAATTAGATGAAATTTCAAAAAAGTTTGGAGCGGATCGTGAAAAGGCCTTGAACGATGCTCTTAAATTGATTGAAAAAGACTTTGGTAAAGGCTCAATCATGCGCTTGGGTGAGCGCGCGGAGCAAAAAGTTCAAGTGATGAGCTCAGGGTCCTTGGCTCTGGACATTGCTCTTGGTTCAGGTGGCTATCCTAAAGGACGTATCATCGAAATCTATGGACCAGAATCATCTGGTAAGACAACGGTTGCCCTTCACGCTGTTGCGCAAGCACAGAAAGAAGGCGGTATTGCAGCCTTTATCGATGCGGAACATGCTCTTGACCCAGCCTATGCTGCAGCCCTTGGTGTGAACATTGACGAATTGCTCTTGTCACAACCAGACTCAGGTGAGCAAGGTCTTGAAATTGCTGGAAAATTGATTGACTCAGGTGCAGTTGACCTTGTTGTTATTGACTCAGTTGCGGCTCTTGTACCTCGTGCAGAAATTGATGGGGATATTGGAGATAGTCACGTTGGTTTGCAAGCTCGTATGATGAGCCAGGCCATGCGTAAACTCGGAGCTTCTATCAATAAAACCAAAACAATTGCCATCTTTATCAACCAATTGCGTGAAAAAGTTGGGGTCATGTTTGGGAATCCAGAAACAACACCTGGTGGACGTGCTTTGAAATTCTACGCTTCAGTCCGTTTGGATGTTCGTGGAAGCACACAAATCAAGGGAACTGGTGACCAAAAAGATACCAATGTCGGTAAGGAAACCAAGATCAAGGTCGTGAAAAACAAGGTGGCTCCACCATTTAAGGAAGCCTTTGTTGAAATCATGTACGGAGAAGGGATTTCTAAGACTGGTGAGCTCTTGAAGATCGCAAGTGATCTCGATATTATCCAAAAAGCGGGAGCATGGTACTCTTACAAGGGTGAAAAAATCGGGCAAGGATCTGAAAATGCTAAGAAATACTTGGCGGATCACCCAGAGATTTTTGATGAGATCGACCATCAGGTTCGTGTTCAATACGGTTTGATTGAAGATGAAGAAGGAACCACTTCTACTTCTGCCGCTGAAGATTTGGCACCTAACCAAGAAGTGACGCTTGACCTAGGCGATGGACTTGAAATCGAAATTGAAGATTAAAGATAAAACTAGGGAAAGCTTTCAAAATCATAAAAACGCATAATATCAGGTATTCAGAACCTTGATATTATGCGTTTTATTGTGAAAAAGTTCGTTAGACTTCTCTTCCTTGAAACAACTAATGGTCACTAAAGCGTCTGTATTTGATGTGAAAGTCAAAATAATGTTCATCTTGTAATTTTTGGAAGATGTCGCGATAGGCTTCCTCGTCGAAATGGTCACCGCGGTAGAGAATTTCAAAACTCAAGCCATCATACTCTAGAAAAGCGTTAGCTGTTTTAAAGCCATTTTGTTGATAGAAGCTCATACGAGCTTTTCTTTGTTCCAAGTTATCGCATTCTTCATCCAATCGCTCCACTTCAAGCAACATGGTCCGCTGGTAAAAATCAGTTAGTTTGTCTATAATTTCCTTCCCATACCCGTGACTTCTTAAGTGAGGCATGATGGCAAAAAAGCTAATATAGAAGGCCTTTTGGTTGGAGATGGCAAAAGCAAAGCCAACAAATTCTTCTTCGTTATAAAAAGCAAAAAAGTGGGCGTCATCTCGGTCCTGATAGCGCAAAAACTCAGAAAGAGGGACTCGTTCCTCCTCGGGGAAAGCTTCGTTATTTAGCTTTTCAACTTTATCAAGATCTGGAAACACATCGGTTATTAATTGACTGGTCAAACTCATAAATGACCTCCTTTTCTTGATTATAGCAAATTGTCTCTCTGTAAGCAATTGATTTCAGGATTCGTTAAAGAATCTTGTCGGTCCTCTGGAAAGCTGATATAATATCTTTATGAATAAAAAACGAACAGTGGACCTGATTCATGGCTCCATTCTTCCCTCACTTTTGAGCTTCGCCCTTCCAATTCTGTTGTCCAATATCTTCCAACAACTATATAATACAGCTGACGTCTTGATTGTAGGGCGGTTCCTTGGACAAGAATCCCTAGCAGCAGTAGGAGCAACGACGGCTATCTTTGATCTGATTATCGGCTTTGCCCTCGGAGTTGGAAATGGGATGGGAGTTGTCATCGCTCGTCTTTACGGTGCTCGTAATTTTGCTAAGATTAAAGAAGCTGTTGCAGCAACTTGGATTCTGGGTGCCATCCTGAGTGCTCTTGTCATGCTGATAGGCTTCTTCGGTCTTTATCCACTCTTGCAATATTTAGAGACACCTGTAGAAATCCTTCCTCAATCCTATGAGTACATCTCCATGATTGTTACCTGTGTAGGGGTTAGTTTTGCTTACAATCTTTTTGCAGGCTTACTGCGCTCGATTGGCGATAGCCTTGCGGCTCTTGCTTTTCTTATCTTTTCAGCTATCGTTAATGTGATCTTGGATTTATATTTTATTACGCAACTGCATCTGGGAGTTCAGTCTGCGGGTCTTGCAACCATTATCTCGCAGGGTTTGTCAGCAATCCTCTGTTATTCTTATATTCGTAAGAGTGTTCCAGAGCTTCTTCCGGGTCTCAAACATTTCAAATGGAATAAGGCTCTCTATGTGGATCTCTTGGAGCAGGGACTAGCCATGGGTCTGATGGGGTCAATCGTCTCTATCGGTAGTGTCATTTTGCAATCCTCTGTCAATAGTTTTGGTGCAGTCATTATCAGTGCTCAAACGGCAGCACGGCGAATCATGGCCTTTGCCTTATTACCAATGACAGCTATTTCAGCATCGATGACGACTTTTATCTCTCAAAACTTTGGAGCGAAACGTCCCGAACGTATTGTCCAAGGTCTTCGTTTAGGGAGCTATTTGAGTATGTCTTGGGCAGCCCTTGCCTGTATTTTCCTATTTTTTGCCAGTCCTAGCCTAGTTTCTTTCTTGGCGAGTTCGACAGACAGCTATTTGGTAGAAAACGGGACCTTGTACTTACGTATCAGTTCGGTATTTTATCCATTTTTAAGCCTTTTATTGATTTATAGAAATAGCTTGCAGGGACTAGGCCAAAAACTTTTGCCACTTATATCTAGCTTTATCGAGTTATTTGGGAAAATTATTTTCGTAGCTTGGATTATTCCTTGGACAGGCTATATAGGTGTTATTCTCTGTGAACCGCTACTCTGGGTTGTGATGACTGTCCAACTTTACTTCTCCCTTTCCCGACACCCTTGGATAAAAGAAGGCAAGAAAATCGTGGCAGTCGGAGGGAAAGCCTAGCTTGCTTTGCAAAAGAAAATCCATTTCCTCTAGTGAAAATCAGCTAGACTTGTGTTATAATAAGAAAGATTAAAATGTGAAAAAAGGAGATTCCTAATGGGACGTAAATGGGCCAATATCGTAGCCAAGAAAACGGCTAAAGATGGAGCTAACTCTAAAGTATATGCAAAATTTGGTGTAGAAATCTATGTAGCAGCTAAAAAAGGGGAACCAGATCCAGAATCAAACACTGCTTTGAAATTCGTTATCGATCGTGCTAAACAAGCGCAAGTTCCAAAACACGTTATTGATAAGGCCATCGATAAGGCAAAAGGGAACACAGATGAAACCTTTACAGAAGGACGTTACGAAGGATTTGGACCAAATGGTTCTATGCTGATTGTGGATACCTTGACTTCAAACGTCAACCGTACAGCTGCGAACGTTCGTGCTGCTTTTGGTAAAAATGGCGGAAACATGGGAGCTTCAGGTTCGGTTTCTTACCTCTTTGACAACAAGGGTGTGATCGTATTTGCTGGTGATGATGCGGATGCTATCTTTGAATTGTTGCTTGAAGCAGATATTGATGTGGATGATGTAGAAGCAGAAGAAGGAACAATCACTGTTTACACAGCTCCAACAGACCTTCATAAGGCTATCGTTGCCCTTCGTGAGTCTGGCATCGAAGAATTCCAAGTGACTGAATTGGAAATGATTCCTCAATCAGAAGTTGAGTTGTCAGGTGAAGACCTTGAAACCTTTGAAAAACTTTACAGCGTTCTTGAAGATGACGAGGACGTCCAAAAGATCTACACAAACGTAGATGGATTCTAATAAAAAAGCGAACAGACTTGTTAGCTGTTCGCTTTTTATATTTGAGATTAGATTCTGGAACCAGAATCTCTTTGCTGCTGGCTTTCTCCTAGGCCTACAGCTATTTTATGAACTAGTAAGAGTTGACCATTGTCCTGTTTTGCAAAAGTTAAGGTAACAGTCTTGATATTGTCACCAATAGAGATATAGGTGACTTTTCTCGTATCGTATCCCCCAATAGTGGAATCAAACTCGGAGTCTGGCAGTCCGTGTTTTTTGATAATATCCTTGTAATTGGTACCACCTTTTCCTTTGTTATCAAGGTCACCTTCGATTAAAGCGTCGAACTGTTCTTGGGTCCAAGTGAAGGTATCGTCTTCTTCCTCCTCTTCAGGGAGTGAATCAATGGTATCATCTGTCAAGTCGCGTTCCATTGAGGAGCTAGCTTCTCTATAGGAACGGTTAAACTCTCTGACAAACTCTTTGTAGACATTAGCATACAACATTTGGGCCGTAAGGAAGAGTATAATAGAAGCAATTGACAAGGATGTTCCGATAATGGCCATTGTTTTCCGTTTTTTGAGATTGGCAATAAGTCCGATAATACCTAAGATCAAAGCGACAATAGCGATGAAAAACGATAGATAGTTAATAAACGGGATCCAAGATCCTAAAAGTGCGATGGCTCCAAAAATGGTTGCTAAAATCCCTAAAACTTTTTGTTCTTCTGGTTTCATTTGAACGTTTTCTCCCTTCATCAAGTGAATGGATTCCTATCCACGGTAGCTAGTGCTTATTATAGAGAAAATATTCTCCAATGTCAATTCAGACTAAAATAGTTCTCTAGGAAACTTTTTTCTTGACATCCCTTCTGAAAGTGATAAAATAGTTCTCTAGGAAACTTAATTAGTTCTCCTGAGAACTATATTCAATCGTGAGAAAGGAGCAATCATGGACAAGCCGATGTTGATTTTTAAACGCTTTGGGCACCAGGTTCACCTGATGGTACAGAAAGAAGCTAAGCGATGTGGCATTGAATTTATGGGTGGACCGCAAGGGCAGGTTCTGCGTTTTTTAGATCATTGTGAACAAAAAGAGGAACTGGTCCTGATTAAGGATATCGAGCAGGAACTCAATATTACTAAATCTGTGGCGAGTAATTTGGTCAAGCGCATGGTACAAAATGGTTTGGTCGAGTTAGAGGCGAGCCCCAGCGATAAGCGGGCAAAATTTGTTCACCTGACGGAGAAATCGCGTTCGCAGATGCAAAAAGTTAAAGCTTTTTTTGATCGGATTGATCAGAGTCTGCTAGAGGGTGTTTCAAAGTCAGACTTGGCAATCTTTGAAAAGGTACTCGGGCAATTGCAAGAAAATGTTGAGAAGATAGGAGGAGATAATGAAGAAACTTGCTAAACGTATTACAGGAAAAGAGTGGGGGATGATCCTACTCACTGTTCTTTTCACTTGTTTCTCGGTCTATCTCGAGTTAGAAGTGCCGACCTATATTTCAGAAATAACAGAATTGATTGGAACACCGGGTACGGAGTTAGGACAACTATGGTCTCCTGCTGCTAAGATGATGGGCTTATCTCTCCTAGCCTTTCTGTCTTCTGTAACAGTTGGATTTTTTGCTTCTCGTGTTGCAGCGTCTTACACGACTCACTTGCGAAGAGATATTTTTAATCGTGTTCTAGATTTTTCGCAAACGGAAATCAAACGTTTTTCAATCCCCAGTCTTTTGACTCGAACGACCAATGATATTACGCAGGTTCAGATGCTCTTTACTATGGGCTTACAGGTAGTGACTCGTGGGCCTATCATGGCCATCTGGGCCATTGGAAAAATCCTTGGGAAGTCGGAATACTGGCTCTGGGCAGTAGTGGTGGCCGTCATTGTCAATGTCTTGATGACCACTGTTCTCATTACTCTAGCTTTTCCAAAACAATCTGTCATTCAAAAATTGACAGATAAACTCAATAGCATCACTCGCGAAAGTTTGACTGGGATTCGGGTTGTTCGTGCTTATAATGCCGAGGATTACCAAGATAAGAAATTTGAAGAAGCCAATGATGAGGTGACTCGTCTCAATCTCTTTGTCAATCGATTGATGGCGATTATGAACCCTATTATGATGGCGATTTCCAGCGGTTTGACCTTAGCCATTTACTGGATTGGTGCCTATATCATCAACGATGCAAGTTTGGCAGAACGTCTGCCACTCTTTAGTGATATGGTGGTCTTCATGTCCTATGCTATGCAGGTCGTGATGGGCTTCCTTCTCATGGGAGCACTCTTTATCGTTCTTCCTCGTACCTTGGTTTCTGCAGGACGTATCAATCAAGTATTGGATTTGCATTCTTCTATTGAAAATCCTAGTCATGCACAGACAGTGGACCCTTCAGTTCAAGGACAAGTGGAATTTCATGATGTGACTTTCCGCTACTCTAAAAACTCTGAAGCAGTCGTGGAACATGTCACTTTCAAAGCAGAAGCGGGTCAAACTGTGGCCTTTATCGGTTCAACTGGTTCTGGTAAATCTACTCTGGTCAACCTACTACCTCGTTTTTACGATGTATCCGCGGGAGAAATTCTAGTAGATGGTGTTAATGTGCAAGATTACGACTTGGTAGACTTGCGCAATAAGGTTGGCTATATTCCGCAGAAAGCAGTCCTCTTCTCAGGAGATGTTAAGGGCAATCTAGATTTTGGTAAGAGCAAAGAAACTCCTCTAAGCGAAGCTGCTATATGGCAAGCTCTGGAATTAGCCCAGTCTAAAAACTTTATCGAGGATAAGGAAGCAGGTCTGGCCTCTGAAGTAGCCCAAGGCGGAACCAACTTCTCAGGAGGTCAAAGACAGCGTTTGGCCATTGCGCGTGCCTTGGCTCGTAAGCCAGAGATTCTTATCTTTGATGACTCTTTCTCAGCCTTGGACTACAAGACAGACCGGATCTTGCGCCAAGAGCTAGCAGAGAAAACAAAATCTATGACCAAGCTCATCGTAGCACAGCGGATTTCTACCATCATGGATGCCGACCTGATCTTAGTATTGGATCAAGGTAAAGTCGTGGGGCAAGGCACCCACAAGGAACTTCTAGCTACCAATGAAGTCTACCAAGAAATTGCCTACTCACAACTATCGAAGGAGGAATTGGAACATGGAAAATAAGAAAATGTCTTTTTGGAAACACTCTAAACCTTTTCTAGCAGGTCTCCAACTTCCCCTACTAGTAGCGGTTGTAGCAGCTGTATGTTCAAGCATCATCACGGTTTATGGACCGACTAAGATAAAAGAAATCACCAACTTAATCTCAGATGGTTTGATGACGGGAATTGACCTAGAGGCTGTTTCAAGTATTGCTAGCTTTTTAGTGATTCTCTATGTACTTGGTGCTATCCTTAACTATACACAGGCCTATATCTTTTCAACAAGTATCCAACATTTTTCAAAACGCTTGCGGACGGCAATTGCTGAAAAAATCAATCGTTTGCCCCTTGGCTATTTTGATCGTCATTCTCAAGGAGATACCCTTTCGCGCGTGACCAATGACGTTGATACGGCCGCTCAATCTCTCAATCAAAGTTTGGGAACAGTACTCTCAGCTAGCTTCTTGTTGATTGCTGTTTTGGTGACCATGTTTAGCATGAACTGGATTTTAGCTCTGGTAACGGTTGTTTCTACGCTTGTTGGTTTTGCGGCAGTTTCCGTAATTATGGCTAAGTCACAAGGGTACTTTAGAGCTCAGCAAAACAACTTGGCGGCTGTCAATGGTTATGTAGAAGAAATGTATTCGGGACACAATGTTGTAACGAGCTACAACGCAGTAGACACCTCTAAAGCGAAATTTGCAGGTTTAAACCAAGACTTGCATGATAGTATATGGAAATCTCAGTTTATCTCTGGTATCATGATGCCAGCCATGTTCTTTGTTGGGAATTTTAGCTATGTTTTGGTCATCATCGTTGGGGCCGCGCTTGCTCTAGAAGGGCATATCACTATAGGGATTATTGTAGCCTTTATGGTTTACGTACGGACCTTCTCCCAACCCCTGTCACAGATTGCCCAAGGGATTACCAGCTTGCAACAAGCCAGTGCAGCCATGGGACGTGTCTTTGAATTTCTAGGTGAAGCTGAGATGCAGGATGAATCCCATAAGGAAAGACAATTGACTGGCATGAGGGGAGAAGTGGTCTTTGATCGCGTATCCTTTGGCTATACACCAGAACGCACCATCATCCATGACTTTTCTGCGACAGCTCATGCAGGCCAAAAGGTCGCTATCGTTGGGCCAACTGGGGCTGGTAAGACAACCATTGTCAATCTTTTGATGAAGTCCTATGAGATAGATAAGGGAAGTATCCGCATCGATGGTGTGGATACCAAGGATATGAAGCGTTCGGAAGTACACGATGCCTTTTCAATGGTCTTGCAGGATACTTGGCTCTTTGAAGGAACGATTCGAGAGAACCTGATATATAATCAGACAGACATCAGTGATGAACGAATGATGGAAGCCAGCAAGGCTGTGGGAATCCACCACTTTATCATGACTTTGCCAGACGGTTACGACACTATCTTGGACGATACAGTGACTTTGTCTGTCGGACAAAAACAACTCTTAACCATTGCTCGTGCTTTGCTGAAGGATGCACCACTCTTGATTTTGGATGAAGCGACATCCTCAGTTGACACACGTACAGAAGAGTTGATTCAAAAAGCCATGGACCGTTTGATGGAGGGTAGAACCTCCTTTGTCATCGCCCACCGCTTGTCAACTATTCGTAATGCCGACTTGATTCTTGTCATGAAAGATGGCAATATCATCGAACAAGGAAACCATGAGGAGCTGATGGCGCAAGGTGGCTTCTATGCCGACTTGTACAATAGCCAATTTACAGAAGGCGAAGCAGAAGAATAAATCTAAAGAAGGCTTGACGGCCTTCTTTTTCTGCACTATACTAGAAGACAAACGTCTTACCTGTAGACGAAAACAAGGTAATGAATGAGAAGTATAAATGAAAAATTATCAAGAATGGTATCAAAATATCAGCTCCAGACTCACCAGCCATCCCATTCTTTTATTTTTGTTACGCAGTTTTAATCGTTTGATGACAGTAGTTATGCCTCTTGTCTATCTAACCTTGCTAGTCACCACTTACCTGCAACTAGGACTTGGTCAGCAAGTCGGGGTCTATTTGCTTGTCCCTGCTACAGGCTTTGTGATCTTGTCCCTTTTTCGTAAGAAAATCAATCACCCGCGACCTTATGAAACTTGGGACATCGCACCCTTACTTGACAAGGATAGTTCGGGACAGTCGATGCCCAGTCGCCATGTCTTTTCGGCAACTATCATCTCCATGGCCTGTCTGCATGCTAGTCTACCTGTTGGCTTAGCATGCCTGCTCTTCTCAGCTTTGCTGGGCTTGGTGAGGGTTTTAGGTGGTGTTCATTATCCCAAGGATGTCTTGGTTGGCTATGCTTGTGGTCTCATGTGGGGGCTCCTTTTCTTCCTATTCTGACATGTAAGTTAAGCTAGTCCTACAACCACTTACTGCTTCAAAATGACCACTTGCTTTTTTGCCCTTGTTTTCCTCATTTAGCTTTGATATAGTAGAGTCAGAAAGGAGATGTGATGAAGTTACGAATTGAGATTGACGGCAATTTAGAGGAAACTGAAATTGTCATCAAGACCCCCACTTTGACAGATGAAATTGCAGACTTGCAACGACTCTTGCAAGAGTCAAAGGCTCCGAGGTTGACTTTTTACAAGGGGACAGGTGAATATTATCTAGACCTGTCAGAAATTCTCTTCTTTGAAACAGAAGGAAGCAAGATCTACGCTCATAACCAGAAGGAAGCCTATGAAGTTCGTCTCAAACTTTATGAGTTGGAGTCTATCTTGCCTCGCTATTTTAGTCGAGTTTCCAAGTCGACCATCGCCAACATCCGTCAGATTTACTCAGTGGACAAGTCCTTTTCAGGAACGGGCACCATTTCCTTTTATCAGACGCACAAGGAGGTTCATGTCTCACGGCATTACCAATCCCTCCTAAAAGAAAATCTAAGAAATATGAGGTAAGAACATGAAAAAGAAAGCATTTGGTATTGTTTTATTGGTTTTAGCAGCCTGGATCTTGCTGCAAGGGAATTTTGGAATTCCTTCTTTGGATGGCAAGATATGGCCTTTACTAGGTATTGTTTTTTTTGCTTATAAGTCCATTGAGTCCATCCTTAGACGCCATCTCACTTCGGCAGTTTTTACAGGGTTACTAGCGCTCATCATTGCAAATTACGCTTATGACTTGTTACCAGTTACCAATCATTCTCTCATCTGGGCTAGCATCTTAGCAGTGCTCGGTGTTGGTTATCTGTCGCACTCAAGTAAGTTCTGGAATGAAAAAAAATGGTGGTACGATGGGAAAAAAACAGTCGTCACGGATAAGGAAGTCGCTTTTGGTAGCGGGACCTTCTATAAGCAAGATCAAGATCTCGTAGATGACCAAGTGGAAGTCGCTTTTGGGGATGCTAAAATCTACTATGATAATGCAGAGATGCTAGGTGATTTTGCGACTTTAAATATTGAAGTGGCCTTCGGGAATGCAACCGTCTATGTTCCGCAACACTGGCGTGTCGATTTGAAAGTAGAAACCTCCTTTGGTGCAGCTAAGGCAGATGCTCCTGTAGCGCCAACAAACAAAACCTTGATTATCCGTGGAGAAGTCGCTTTTGGTAAACTTGGAGTTGTTTACGTTAAATAAAAAAAGTCTTCGGTAAGTGTCTAGAGTTTTGGGAAAGTGAAAAATTAAATATCATATACCTTAAGAGAGCGAGAAAATCGCTCTCTTTTTTCGTTGCAAAAATTAAAGAAAGGACGTACATATGACAAGACAGGAGTTAATTCAAGAAATAATGTCTTTGAGACAGTTGACAAGCCATGAAGCAGATGTAGTTATTTCACTGTTAGAAAGACAAAAGATGATTACTTTTACGCCACAAAATCAGCTTGCGTGTAATCTGAACTCATTCCAGGTGGGGTATTGATTTATGGCATATGGAAGAAAAAGTTTAATTCAAATTCAAGCTACAGAGATTCATTATCAGCTTCCTAAAGTCTTAGTTGGAACAACTTATTATCAAAAATTATGTGCTGAAGCAAAATTTGTCTACATGTTAATCAATGATCGCTTGAAATTATCACTTCAAACCGCTAAAGATACTGGAAATTTTGTGGATAAAAATGGTGATGTATATGTCATCTATCCGAATAATGAACTATGTCAAGATACTGGTTATGGGAAGGATAAAATTATCAAGTTGAAGAAAGAATTGATTAAATATCACTTGCTTGATGAGGAACGTCAAGGCATGAAACAGCCTAATAGATTGTATCCGAAAAATGTAATTTCAGATCCAGAAGTATTGAAGATGTCTTTTGAAATAGCCCCAAGTCCTTGGGAAATCTATGAACTCGGAAATACCGAAATCAAGAACTCGGAAATACCGAAATCAAGAACTCGCCAAAGCAGAAATCAAGAACTCGGAAATACCGAACCAAGTAATAATAATCTAATTAAGAATGATAAAAGAGATTACGATACTAATCGATACGAGGGGGAGTCATCTTTATCTGATTTATCAATCTCTGAAGCATTTAAAATGGGGCAACATGGTTTTCTTTCTCCTCAACTAGTTCAGAAACTCAGTTTATTTGGGAAAGATGCGAAAATTCTTGAAAATAAAATCTATCAAGCAAAACGCCAAGTTGAGAAGAATTACAACAACCTCTTAGCTGATCAGGAAATTTATGGAGAGGTTTGGCTGCAAGATCTTGAACGTGAGCTTGATAAATTGATTTTCAAAATTAAAACAGGAGAAGCTGAAGGAAAATCAATCCAGAATGTCCCAGCCTACTTCTACAAAATGATGATTCGCTTCTGGAAAATGGCTCTACTTATCGAAAAAGAACAGGGATTTATGGAGCTATCAGGACAAAGTGAGCACGCTAGAAAATTCCCTGATGAGTGCCCTGGTCTGATTGCATACTATTATCCAGATAAATTGTCGGAGACGAAACTCAATAGCTATTTATCAGAACTGTCTAAGGGAGTTGAAACATGTTAAAAGATGAATTTAGACCAATTGATGGCAAAGTGCTATCGATAGGTCGTAGCCCGAAGGAGAAAATCTACATGATTCCTAAAGCTGTTTTTGATTTACCGAAAAAAGAAAGAGCTGAGAAACTCAGCCAAATTTTCTCATCATGGCAACAGAAAGAGGATTGATTTTATGGGATTGTTTAATCAACAAGAGAGGATTTACAGAGGGCAAGCTATGAGGGCTACACCTTCACAACCAGTTCAAGAGATTGAAATGATTGTAGAGTATTTTGATAAAACGGTAGACAGTATTTCCGTCACTTCCAACTTAGAGGAACTAGAAAAATTGGTATCAAGTTCATTTGGAACAGGAGCGAGCATGAATTTTACATCCGCGACTCCGCCGTTTTCTATCAATCCTCGATGGGTGAAGAAGATAACTTATCGGACGAAATAAGTAACGATATCAGGAGGATAGTAATGTTTAAACTAGTTACAATGGCTTTATTATTGATCTTAGCTTATGGAATAGGGCTTGTCATGCTGGAGCTGAAGAATGCTCCTCTGATGGATGATGAAATACCATCAAGTCCAAATAATGAAGGAGACAAGTAGATGTGAGGAAACAAACACAAAATCGTATCAGAGAATTACGAAAAAAAGCCAGGTTGTCACAACAAGCCTTGGCTGATCAGATAGGGGTGTTTCGCAACACTATCTCGAACTGGGAGACAGGATATAGTCAGATAAGTCTGGAAAATGCCAAAAATGTAGCAGAATATTTCGGGGTAACCATTGACTACCTACTAGGATCAGAATCGGACCAAACCTAGTACAGATAAATCTATATTGACCGAGAAGTCATTAAACTACAGAACTTTGAAAACTGAATACAAGGCTTGCCCTGATACAGCGTGGCTATGGATAAAAAAAGAAACGGGGGCGAGCAGCAAACTAGAAAATGATATCTAGTCCAGCCACTGAACGAAAAAGCATGACAAAGGTCATAAGCTGAAGGAGTAAGGGTTACTAGACTATAAACCCAGCGCATGAAATACCGATGTAAAAATACGTTTTTACACAGCACGGCGTTATTTCGCCTTTCAACTTCAAGGAGAAATCTATGATAGATGAAACAACTGTCCGCTTAAGGGACTTAAAAAACTTAGGAAAACAAGGAGGTGCGACAGCTCGCTTAGAGGACGGAACAGACCTTATCCTGAAGCCAGACTATGCAGTCAAACAGGCTAGAGGATACGTAGACGGTGTTCTAAAGGATGTTGAATTTCATTTGCCTTATAAAAAGGTTTATGATCAAATTCGCACTATCAAAAAAGGAAGCCATATCGTGGCTAGGAAAGTCAGAAGTCCATCGGGAGTGGAACTTCGCTTGACAGGAAAAGGCTACAAGCCTAAGAACACTAAAAATTAGAAAAGGAAAAATTAAAATGAACAAGAAACAAGTATTAGCTACACTATCAACAATCGCACTAGCACAAGCTGGATTTGTATCAGCTGATGAAGTAACACCAATTGATTCTTCTGCTCCAACAACAGAAGTCGTTACCCCAACCACCCCAAGCGCTTCAACAGAAACAGAGGCACCAGCAGTTCAGCCAACAGAGCCTTCAGTTACTCCAGTTGACCCAACAATACCAAGTGTACAAGACAAAGACAACGCAGGAAGTCTTGACGGAGTGCCAGCTGATAAACCAGCACCTTCAGATAAGCCACAAGACAAGGATAATGCAGGTAGTCTCGATGGTGTTCCAACACCATCAGATAAACCACAAGACAAGGACAACGCAGGAAGTCTTGACGGGGTGCCAGCTGATAAACCAGCACCTTCAGATAAGCCACAAGACAAGGATAATGCAGGGAGCTTAGATGGTGTTCCGAATGAACAGCCAAAAACTACTGATCAAGCGAATCAGCAAGGGAAATCTCAAATTGGAACAACATCTACATCAACTGGACAGGTTGTCCATGATGTGACCAAAGAGCCCGTTGAAACAAATACAGGTGCGTCTATTGTTAGCACCCAAAACGGAAATGTAGTCCTTTCAGATGGTTCTGTAGTGGCTCCAGAAGAAGTTGGTGGAACAGTTAACGAAGATAAGACTATCTCTGTTACTGATTCAGAAGGCAAACTCAAAACACTTCCAAACACTGGGACTGCAGAAAGCATTCTGGGTGCTATTGGGGCTATGTTGTTGACGGCAGTCAGCTACGTCTACAAGAAGAAAATGTTTTAAGGTGAAATGGAAAGGGAAACAATTAAATGACAGAAAAAACACAAGGACACGGATATTTCCGTAAGAAAAAATGGGCTAAAGGCTTAGTATCAGGAATTGCAGTTGCAGGTATTGTAGCCTTCTCTGCAGGTTCTGTATTGGCGGATGAAGCAGTACAGCCTGAAACTAAAAACGACAACAACGCATACGCTAAACAAGCTGGCAAAACAACAGGAAGCCAGTCTGTAGCGATTGATAATGGAGCAGTCACAAAGGCTGCTGACAATGCCAAAAAAGCTGGAGTAGTTGTATCTGAAACATCAAGTGTTGATAAGGGAACAGATACCACTGCTCCAAAACTTGAACAGTCTAAGTCTGAGATTAAACAAGATCAGGACAAGCAAGTCAAGGAACTGGAAGAAACGACTACAAAACAAGTCACAAACAATGAAGCCTTCCAGGAAGCGCAGGAAGCTATTCACGCTAATAATCAATTTGTAGCTGATAAAAAAGCCAAACATGAAGGGGCAACGACTGTCACAGTGACGAATGACGGTTCGACTGCCACAGATGGAACTGCCGACAAAAACAAGAAAGCTACTCAAACAGCTAAACAAGTCTTGTCAGATAACCAACAAGCAGTAACAAAATACCTGGGTGAAAAAGCTAAGTATGATGCTACTGTTGAACAAGCTACTGCTCTAAACAAAGCGGTAGAAAGCGCATCTGTACAGCTGAAGAAAGAAAAGGTTGACGTTAAAGTCGTTACACGTACGGTCTCTTCAGTCGCAGAAGTAGAAGCATTGAAGAAACAAAATGACCAGGCTATTGCGACTGCAAAAGCCAAAGTGGAGCTTAACAAAGCCCTGATGGCTGCCTACACAGAGAAGAAGAATGCTAGTGATCAAGTCAATCAAGATGCTGATCGTAAGTCAGCAGATTTGAAAAATTCTGGTGTACTTTTAACTTCTAAAACACAGGAAGTTTCTTCAGTAGATGAAGCCAACAAAATTGCCAAACAAAATCAAACGGCCTTTGATAAAGCTAAGCAGACCCAGGCTGAATGGCAGAAGAAATACAATGAACTTCAATCTAAAACAAGTACGGAAGGGTTCACAAAAGAGGTTGTCTTACAGGCTCTAAGTCTTGCAACAGCTAATCCTGAAGCAACAGTAGAGTCCTCTGCTTCAGGAGCGCAGGTAACTACCAAAGATTACATCGCTTCATCAAATGGAACATCAGGCTATACTCGTGTTCTTGACTCGACTAAAGTCTTGAAATACAAAGATGTGGGCAATGGATGGAAAACAGAAATTGACTACACTAATCTGAAAGGTTTGACTGTTTCAACTGCAGATGGTAAAAAGCATGATATTTCTCGTATCCATCGAAAATTCGAGCTTCTTAATCAAGGGAAGACAGGATTGAATGATGTCTATGTCTTGAATGATCCAACAGAAGGATTCGTGGTAGCTCGTAACGATGGAGCTGGTGGAGCAGCAGACTACATGAATTTCTTGGTTACGGATACCTACTACTACAATGTGGATGGGAAAGAAGTGGCCTTCCAAGCAAGTGAAAAGACTCCTGCAACCCTGACCTATTCCTCACTCAACCATAATCTTATTGGTTGGGAAGGTGCGAAAGCCATTAACGGAACTCATGTTGAAATTAACGGCTCAACTGTAACATATAACAAGGATTATGGTTATGTTTACGCTGAAGAGTACAATCGTCAAGAAGATGTAGGTCATCTTTGGGATACATCTGACTCACCTTACCAATATAAGGGCGCTGCACTTGGTGTTTTCAAGGAAGGGACAGCCTTCACAACCGAATTTATTCAATGGGATGGACCAGATAATCCAAGTGGCCAAACCTATTGGTTCGCTTTGAATACAAAGGTTGTAACGCCAGTCGTTGAAGTTCCAGCTACGGCAACTATCACAAAAACAACCGTGAAGCCAGTTAAGACTGAACCTGTATCAGCTGAATTGGTTAAAGCGAAAAATCCAGTTAAGCCAACCTTGGCTCTTAAAACACTTTCTGAGACGAAAAATCAGAAGTTATCAGCAAGCTATCACGGCTACAAGTTGAAGTATAAGCCAGTTGTCAGAAAATCTGTAGCAGATACAGATAAGACCAACACAGATGGTAAAACAGTAGCTAAAAACGCTACTCAGCTTTATACATTGACCCATGACAATATCTATGCGAACCTGAAAAAAGGGGACAAGATTACCATCATTGATCCACTCGAAGCTGGAGCAGTTCCTGATGTAGCTGTCACAAAAGCAGCGGCAGAGAAAGCAGGATGGACTGTTTCATATAATGCAGGAAAGAACACATATACCTTTACTGCTACCTATCAAGGAAAACGCTTAGAAGCTCCAGTGATTACCTGGAAGCCAATCTATGATAAAGGATTTTACGATAATACCTACAAGGTTTTAGTAAACGACTATGAAGTTTTCTCAAACCCTGTTACGAACTACACACCGAAACCACCAAAACCAGTCAAAGCTGTCCTGGATCGTTCTGGTAAGAATATAAACGGGGCGACAACATTCGATCGCAACGTGACTTTCCGATTGATGACAGATTACAGTCCTTACACCAAAACACTTGCTTCAACACAAGCGATTGGTAAGAAGTTTGCTATCCTGGATGATGTTCAAGACAATGCCTTCAAAGTTGACCACAGCAAGATCAAGATGACTGCTGCAGGACAAGATGTGAAAGCTCTCTTTGAGATGCATCACGTCCTTTCAGACAAAGGACGTACAGATGCAATCAATAAGATTCTGAAAGAATTAAACTTGAACCCTAAAGGTGAGTTCTATCTTTGGACACCGAAGAACTCTCAGAGTTTCTACCAAAATTACGTGAAGCAAAATAAAAACGTGACGATTGATCTTCCAGCGAAGCTTTTGGTTAAAGCAGGGGAAATCGTGAAGAACGATTTTAAACAGATTGATTTTGGTAATAGTTATCAGTCAAATCTTGTAACAGTTGAAGTTCCTAACGTGAAACCCGAAAAGCATGCGCTTGATAGAACAGGTAAAAAGGTTCTTGATGGCAAAGAAGCTCAATTAGGCGACTATATCCAGTATTTTCTTAACGGTGTTACTGTTCCAGAAAAACATGATACGTTGTACCAATATGACGGTTTGGATAAACTCGATACGAAGCATGATCGCTATACTGGTAATTGGAAAGGTATCATCAAGGGTACAGAATATACAGCAGAAAAAGAGCTTGTGTTGCCTTATGACGTGACATTGAAAAATGGTAAGGTTATCAAAGCAGGTGATAAGATTGCCAAAGGTAGCACTTATGCCTTTACATTTGAGTTTAACCAAGGTACCAATTCAGAGTTCATCAAGAAACTTGTGACTGTTAAGTGGGATGCCAAAGGTGGTCAATGGTCTTACGTTATCAATCAAGACTTCCTTAACTCCCTAGGAGTAAAAGGAACATTTGATGCTGACTTCTACATCGAGGTTGAGCGTATTGAAACTGGTGATAAGATTGAGAATACCTTCATCAATATTGTCAATAAACAAGAAATGACCGCTAAGGTTATTACTCGTACACCAGAACCACCTAAACCAAAACACCCAGAAAAACATGCGCTTGATAAAACAGGTCAGAAAGTTCTTGACGGTAAAGAAGTTCAAATGGGTGAATTGATTCAGTACCTTCTTGACGGTGCAACTGTTCCAGAAAGACACCATACGTTGTACCAATATGACGGTTTGGATAAGCTTGATATGAAGCATGACCGTTATACAGGTAATTGGAAAGGTGTCATCAAGGGTACAGAATACACAGCAGAAAAAGACCTAACGTTGCCTTACGATGTTATCCTTAAGGATGGTAAGCTTATCAAAGCAGGTGATAAGATTGCCAAAGGTAGCTCTTATGCCTTTACCTTTGAGTTCAACCAAGACACAAATTCTGAGTTTATCAAGAAACTTGTGACTATTAAGTGGGATGCCAAAGATGGCCGATGGTCTTATGTCATCAATCAAGATTTCCTAAAATCTCTAGGAGTTAAAGGAACTTTTGATGCGGACTTCTACATCGAAGTAGAACGAATTGCAGCTGGAGAAGTTGAGAATACTTTTGTCAATATTGTCAATGGACAAGAAATGATTGCGAAGGTAACAACCCACACTCCAGAACCACCAAAACCTGAAGAACCAGGCAAGCCACAACCGCAGCCATCACTTCCAAACACAGGAACCGCAGCAAGCATGCTTCCAACTTGGGGAATGATTTTGGGATTGATGACTCTTGCAGGAGCAGGGCTTCGTAAACATAAAAAATAGAACATCTAGAAATTCCCCCTCATCTATGGTATAATGAAGCCATAAAAAAGAGGGGGAAGAGAGATGAGAAAGGACACGAAAATGGATGCACATGTGACTAGAAGTGGATATAGATACTACACTCCAACTCAAAAAAAATCAGAAGTCACCAAACCTGAAGAAGAGAAGAAGTGGAAAAAAGGCCTACGTGGGCTAGGAAAAGCCATCTGGTCAGGAATGAAGAATCTACCGAGTGTGATTGTGAGAGCTGCCGCTTTGATGGTTGCGACTCCACTCATGTTTCTCCTCTTTATCTTTAATCTGATTAAGAGCTTGATTGCTACAGCAATTGGTTGGGTTGTATTTAAGGTTGTTGTGGCTTTTCTGGTTATATGCTACTGGGCATTTTTGACAAAAGAAGGTAGTGCTCCAACAAGTGTTGAACATTGGTTCAAAGATTGGATAATGCCTGAAGGTGTTCCAATTTATCACTGGTGGGAAACGACCATTATCGTTGTCTTAGCTGTGATTACAGCTCTCTCTCTAACCTTTCGTCCAGAGGATGAAAAATAGTATTAAATAAACAAAGTAGGTACTAGGAATATTTCTTAGTACCTTTTTTATAAAAAGAAAGCGAGAAAAAAATAATGGATGCAGTTGTAGATTTTATTAACAAAATTGGAAATATCGGTGGGATTATCGGTATTGGTTGGGCGGCTTGGGGTGCCTGGGATTTAGTAATCGGAATCAGACGGGAATTAGATGATAAAAAGGATAAAGGACTTCAGAGTATCATATTGGGCGCAATTATTGGTGCTGTTTTAAAAGCTCTCTTTACAGCTTTGGCTTCAGGTCTTCAATCTCTTGGCTAGTATGAGGAAGAAAAAGGAGGTGGTTTTATGAACCAATCCACACTTGATCAACTAACCATGAGTCTGAAAGACTATAATGCGACAGCCTATCAGCTGATGGAGACAGTTTCGGGTTCGATGGAGAAGGTAGCAATTTTGCTTCTTCTCCTTTTTATGGGGATCAACCTCATGAATTGGCACCAACAACTTAAAAGCAATGGTGGGGAGTTGTCTTTTCAGCTTTGGATTGAAGAAATCCTCAAGTATGCCATCGCCCTATTTTTTATCCTATATGTGGATGCGATTTTCGATGCCTTGTCTTGGTTGTTTAACGTTGTAATTAAGGCGGTGGCTAGCGCAAGTATTAGTCCGTATGAAACTGAGTTACCAGATTTAAAAGGAGTCAATGCTATAGCTAAAGCTATGCTCCAGTTTATTTATTGGGTCGTTGATTTTGTTGGTCAGATATCAACTAAGTTATTGATCTTGTTGCGCTCCTTTACGCTTTACACGTATAAGGGAATCGCTAAAATTATTGTCGCTTGTTACATGGTGGATAGCCTACGTCCAATTTGCTTCGGCTTCTTTAAGCTCTATATTGCGGCTGTCCTTCAGGGATTGATTCTAGTGGTTATTATCATGCTTTACCCAGCCATTGTCACGAATGATCTCTTGACAGTTGATAAGACTGGAGCCTGGACAAGTGCTTTAGTTGCTATAGCTAAAGGAATTATTTACATTGTCATGCTATTTGGCAGCCAACGCATGACCAAAAACATCATGCAGGTGAACTAGGATATGGTATAATAAAAGGAGAATGAGTGATGATTGAAAGGAGTATAATAATCCTATGAGATCTACTATAAAAAATTATTATGAAAGGTGGACGAAACGGCATGAACGCCGATACAAGGAAGCCTTGAATTACTATAAAAAACAGTCAAAAGAGGCATTGTTAGCAGAATTGACAGAGCTGGAAATAAAAAAAGAGAGAGCTTCTCGTAGCTGGAAATTGTTGGTAGGTCTCGTATTAACGATTATTTTTTCGGATGATTTGAAACGCCTTCTTGCGATTTTATTCTCACCTCTAACAGGTGTACCTACCAAGGAATTGAACGAAAGTGTATTACTGAGTATCATTATAACACTGTTTATAGTTTTGCTATTTTTGACTATTTTAGTTTATAATTTTAGTTACTCGTTGTTATTAAGACGGTATCTCATTTTAAAACGTTACATAGAAGAACATCATACCTGAATATAGGAGACGAACTTGTATAGAAATCGATTTTTTGAAGTATTAGAAAGCCCTTATACACCTTATATTGCAGTAGAGTTAATCTACGCAATAGTTACCATTTGGTTTAATATCAGTCTTGGTAATTTGAATAAGCAACTAACACATCATTTTGATATTGATAAAATGATAACTCGGAAAGATGTGACGATTGCTTCACATGTTATGTCATATAAGGATAATTCCTCTTGGAACTATTTACTATTTGGTATTGTGTTGATTATTATCGGTTTTATGATACCTATAGTTTATTCAGTGATAAATAAGTCTAGTTATAAAATAGAAACAATCAAAAATTTCATTTGGTTTATTATCGTCATAGTTTCAGTGGTTAATTTCTTTTTAATTACTTCAATTTCGAAAGCTCTATTAAGTCCGATAATTATAGCAACTTTAATAGTGTGCGCAGTAGGAGCAATATTTGGAACTTTTGCAATTTCTAACACTTAAAAGTATAAGGCAGCCATTATGGCTGTTTTTTTTAATGAAAGGAATAGAATGACACGTTTAGGCAGTGAATTTTTAAAGGCTTTAGATAGCTATGAAAGGCCAGTTTTAGGGTATATGACACTGAGACAGTTGGTGCTATTATTTGGGATAGCATTGACAGTAGTTGTCACTACTATCCTCTATTGGCTGAAGGCACCTGATATAATCCTTTATGGCGTTGATATTTTATTATTAGCGCCTTTTGTTATTTTCGGGTGTTATATTGATGAAAAAATTAAAGATGAGATCCGTTTCCTTTTGACTAAACAGGAACGCTCTTATCAGACAGACTATGACAGAAAGGAATATACAAGAAATGAATTTATTCGGCCGAAAGAAAACCCTGAAACTCTCTAAGGAAGAACGGGAACGGGCCAAACGTCTAAGACGTACCATGACGGCATCTACACAGAATAGTCTTAATTATCAATGGTTGATGCCTGATGGGCTCATGAAAATTACAAATGATCAATTTTCAAAGACCTATCGTCTAGGTGATACAAGCTATATTACTGCAACAGACGATGAGCGAATTGATATCATTGAAACAAACGCTGATATTTTTAATTCGCTGGATATTGATAATGATATGCAGCTCTTGATCCTGAATCGTCGAGTAGAAAGCAATAGCTTATCTTCTATCCGCTATGATTTGGTTGGGGATGGATATGACGATTATCGTAAAGAGTACAATGCGATGATCAATGATCGTTTCTCTCAGGAACAAAATACCTTCAAGGTGGAAAAATATCTGACGATTACTACCCAAACAGACCAGGATCATCAAGCTAGAAGAATCCTCGATGATACAGCCAGCGTTATTGAAAGTCAATACAGTGGCTTAGGAATCTCCTTTAAGGAGTTAGAGGGATTAGATCGTCTTCTTATCTTCCGAAAACTCTTGAGGCGAGAAGGTTTTATTGATTTTAACTATGAAGACATCGCTATTTCTGGATTATCCACCAGAGACTTTGTAGCTCCAAACTATCTGAAGTTTGAAAAAGATCATATGAAAATTGATGATTGTTTCGCAAGGGTGATGTATGTTAGACAATATCCTACCTTCTTGAATGACAAACTGATCAAGAATATCCTGGATACAGGAATTGAATTGGCTATCAGTCTGCATGCGAAACCCTATGATACTGCAGATGCCCTGAAGAAAATCAAGACAGTTAAGTCAAGTGTACGTAGGGAAATGATCAAAAGTCAGAAGACTGCCGCAAAAGAAGGTTATGGAAGTGACCTGGCCGTTGGTGGGAAAGCTGTGGAGACATCTCGTGAAACAGAGAAATGGACTGAAGAACTCCAGGACAATGACCAAAAAATGTTTTCAGGTGTGATGACGATTTTCTTCATGGCTGACACTCTGGAAGAGTTGAATATCTACACAGAGCAGGTTCAACGATCTGTCCGTAAGAATACGGTAGACCTGGATAAGTGTTACTTGTACCAGGAAGAATCCTTGAATACGATTCTACCGATTGGGATTCCATTTATCAATGTGAAACGCCGTTTTATGAGAGATATGACTACCAGTAACTTGGCCACACAAGTTCCATTTACCAACGTAGATCTTCGATCTAGCAGTCCACGTGCAATCTATTATGGCCAGAATCAGCTCTCTAAGAACGCTATCACAGTTGACCGTAAAAAAGACTTGAATACAGGTTCAGGTTGTATCTTTGGGATTTCAGGATCAGGAAAGTCAGTTCTTGCCAAAGGAGGAGAGATTATTCCTACCAAACTACGTTACCCTGAAGATAATACCATTATCGTCGATCCTGAAGATGAATACAGTGATATTGGCCGAGAATTAGGTGCTGAAATCATCACAATCGCTCCTGGGTCGCAACATCACTTTAACTTGTTGGATCTCCCTGATAAGGATAAACTGCAGGCAGAAGATAGTGACCCGATTGGCCAAAAATCAAACCTCTTATCAACCTTGTTTGAGAATATATTCTCTGAGGTATCAGACGATGAATTTGCGATGATTGACCGTGTAACGAGAAAGACTTATGAGGAATTTGAAAAACCAACATTTAAGGATTGGCAATCAGTTTTAGAACGTCAACCTGAAGATGTAGCCAAGGATCTGGCGCTGAAGGCAGAACCTTATACTATCGGTTCAAACGATATCTTTGCTCATCCTACAAATGTCAATATGAATAGTCGCTTTATTATCTTTAACCTCAAGCAGTTGAGTGGTAAATTGAAGCCATTTGCCCTCCTGGTGATTCAGGACTTCATCTGGAACCAGGTAGTCAATAACCAAGGTAGAACCATTACATGGTTGTACTTTGATGAGTTGCAGCTATACTTCAAAAATAAACTGCAAGCAACCTTCTTTACAGAACTATACTCACGTATTCGTAAGTACGGGGCTATTCCAACAGGGATTACACAGAACCCAGAGACTGTTTTATCTACAGAAGAAGGTAGAAAGCTAGTCGCAAACTGTGAGTTTTTAGCCCTCCTGAAGCTGAAGCGGACAGACCTAGAAGCCTTGGAGCAGGTCATCCCTCTTACACCTTCACTGGAGCGATTTGTTTTGCGACCAAAAGCAAAAGGTACTGGTTTGATTGTGGCTGGAGATACGATTGTTCCATTTGAAAATCCTATCCCTAAAGATACCAAACTGTATCAATTGGTAGCTACAGATAGTTAAAAAATAGAAAGAGAGGTGATTTCTTTTGTTTGAAAGTGATCCCGATCAATTAAAACAGGAGCGTAAGCGGAGAATCAAAGAAGGATCCTCCCAGAATGCAGAAAAAAATCCTAAAGAAGCACGTTTAGACTCAAAAGTTGCATTTAAAGAAGCTAAAAAGAATTATCGCTTAGCGAACAAAGATTATAAACTACACAAAGGACCTCAAGCAACAGCTAGAGGTCTTTTCTTTAAGCAACAACGTGATCGAGCAAAGTTGGAAAAACAAATTGCAACAACGCTCTATAAACGAGCTAAGAAGGCTGATGATAGCTATATTCCCAATCGTATAAAGAAACGAACAAAACAAAGTGCCCGAATGAAGCTGAGGCATGATGTTGAGAAGACAATCCGAGATAATGATATTCTTGGGAACTGGGTTCAGGCGAGGCAGAATATACGTCAGTTAAAGTATCAGTTAAACGCATCTAAAAGAGCAACGAAGGCTGCAGGAAATCTGTCTAAGTACTCTATCAAGCACAGCTATGGACAGCTCAATAGAAGCTATAATTTCATCAGAGGGCGAGGGTATACTCGAACACCTAGAGAGTTCTCCTGGGAAGGAAAACTCAGCAAAAAGATGAAACAGGCCAGAAAGCGACTTGCACGTTCAAAGTTTGGGAAGGTGTCAAGAGGGACAGGAAAGGTTTTGAAGGTTGCGACAAAGCCCCTGCGTTCCATCTTATCCAATCCTTTAGCTGTCAAGTCCTATTTCTTAATGTTCCTCATCTTTGCTGTTCTAGGGGTATTTATGGCCATATTTGGAGGAAGTGGTCCTGTCCAACAAAATGAATTTGACCTGAACAAGTCCTGGCTTCAGATCAGTAAACGAGATCGAGAGAAGTCAAATGATAAGGTCGACTATTGGACGAACATCGATGATATGCTCTTTTTCATGAACTTTCGCTACGGTAGTGACTGGAAACCAGAAAGTAACTGGAATGAGGGAACTGGTGGTGAATGGGCTGGGACGTTAGGTTTTAATCACTATTCTGATGCCTTGAATGATCTTTGGAATCATTTGAATGATGACCCTCACAACTTGAAAAAGATGGCTGACTTATATGGCTCCTCATCAGATCTAAAGTGGACTAAGTTGAGTGATAGTGAACTAGAAGAGTATAAAGAGTTAGAGGAGTTGACTAAAGAGGTTGGTCGATACCCCTCTTATCAAGAACTAGCTAACCCCTTTTACCAGGAGGACGACCCTTCTTATCAAGCTCCTCTAGTTATCCTGAAGCGGTTTGGTTATACTTCAAAAAGTGAAATCTATGAGAAAACACAACTAAAAGCTTCAACAGGGCAAGCTATAAGAGCTCCTCTTGAGGGTAAAGTCAGTGTGACAGATGATACGACTGTATCCATCAAGACAGATAAAGCCATCTTTACTTATGAAGATGTAGGAAATATCCGTGTTTCTGACGGTGATCAGGTCAAGGCTGGAGACGAGGTTGGGAAGGTAACGTCAAATGGTTACCAGGTCATCCAGTATCAAAAATTGGAGGAAAAAGAGACAAAGGATAAGAAAGAAAAGTGGACATCAGTCAATCCAGGCTTTTACTTTCAATCTGTCACGTACAATCAGACAACCTCAGTCATTACTACACTTGATGGTGACTTAGGACAAAAATCACGAGCGATAAAAGACTTCCTGAAGCAAAAGGTACCAGGGCTGACAGATAATGGTTTGGCAGCCATGCTTGGAAACTTTGCTACAGAAAGTAATATCAATCCTAAACGTGCTGAAGGAGACTATCTTAGCCCACCAGTAGGGGCTGATTCTTCCTCCTGGGATGATGAGTCCTGGTTAGCTATAGGAGGACCTGCTATCTATGACGGTGGGTATCCAAATATTCTTCATCGAGGTTTAGGATTAGGTCAGTGGACAGATACAGCGGATGGTTCCACCAGGCATACTTTATTATTGAATTATGCAAAATCCAAAGATAAAAAGTGGTACGATTTAGAGCTGCAGCTGGATTTTATGCTGGAGGGAGATACTCCTTACTATATCACTGAACTAACCTCAATTCTAACCGGCACAGAAGACGTAGAAACACTTACAGAGCGTTTTCTGGTTAATTGGGAAGGGAATTCTGGAGACAAGGTCTTAGAGCGCCAGAATAATGCTAAACAAATCCACGCTTTTCTTACCCAACAAGTTCGAGGAGGCGGAGCGTTAGCATCCTCTTGGGATTTCCCTGCAGAGTATCAGTCAAAAGTGGAACACCCTCCTACCCAGGCCTCCATGACGACACAACAAGGAAGCGGCTACCCAGTTGGTCAGTGTACTTGGTATGCGTATAATCGTTTAGTCGAACTAGGAACGATTACGGACTTATCAGGAGCTTATGGTTATCTTGGTAATGGTCAGGATTGGGTAACAAGCCTAGTCGCAAAAGGATGGCGATATAGTACGTCTCCAACGAAAGGAGCCGTTGTATCAGTTCTAGGTGGATTTGGTGGGACACCAGGTGAATACGGCCATGTTGCTATTGTGGAAGCTGTAAACTCCGACGGTTCATTCCTCGTTTCGGAATGTAATATCCAAGGTGTACAGGATAAGGTACATTTTTCTGTCCTATATCCAGCTTACTACTATACGTTTGCGACGCCGAATTAAAAAAGAAAGAAGGTAAATCATGAAAATGATAGATATGGAGAAATTGAAACTCCTGAAAATAGGAGGAATCCTTATAGGAGTTGTGCTAGTTCTAGGATTCGTATTCTGGATTGGTGCAGCAACCTCAGCGCAAAAGAAAGCTAAACAGGAAGCTGAAACTACGCAACAAGAAACCAAAGCAGAGGGAAGCGAACTAACGCAAGAATATGTAAAGGAATTTTTGACGGCTTACTTCAATAAGCAGGATCTGGGAGAAAATAGAAATCGCTATTTGCCCTATATGACAGAAGCTGCTTACAATCAGGAAGTGAACTCTGAAGAAGAACCAACGGTACAAACCTATAAGGGCTATGTAGTGGATACACAGATGAAGTCTTCTACCATCTACATCGATCAAGAAAATAATGTTGCCCTAGCTCAAGTGAGATACACTCAGACACAGTTACAGAAGAAGTATGATTATACTAACGCCCAAACAAACGTAGGATCTTCAAGAACCATACGGATTCGCTTCAGCAAGCAAGATGGGAAATACCTGGTAAATCATATTGACCCCATTTTGATTGTGGACAGCTTGAACGCCAGCGAAAAGGCGAGTATTCCATCGTTAAACAAACCAATCACTAACCAAACACAAAGTACAGAAGGGAAAAAGGAATAATGACAAAATTAGAAACTTTGGAAAAACAAAAACAGAAAGCGGAAGACCGCTTAGCTGACTATATGACCAAGGCCAAGAAGGAAGAAGAGAAACTGCAGCGGCTAGAAACTCAAATCATTCTGGCCAAACATGAGGAACGGTCAAACTACTTGGCCGAACATAATTTAACCTGGGCTGATATTGAAACAGCTCTTGCTGAAGGAAAATTGAAAGGAGCTGAAAAACATGTACCGTTTAACCAATCTGACACAAAACACGACCACAACGTATAAGAATCGAGACCTTGTGTATCAAGCCCTGGAGCGAGAAAATGCCAAGGTTAAGCATGAGGCGGCAGAGGCCGTTTTATTGGTAGAGGAACTGGATAAAAAGAATGTAGTGATCTACCAAGAAGATATCTATTTGCCGTTTGAGGGAATCGCAGACAGCCTCTTCCTGAAGCCTGGTACGTTGAATAACCAGGAGGCTGCAACAAAAGAAGCAAAACCCTCTTTCTTTAAGCGCCAGACTAAAACAAAACATCTAGAGAAGACTCCTGAAGAGAAAGCTGAAGCCTCTTCCTTGAAACATGAAACTCCCAAACCTCGAACCTCTTCTAAACGCTCTTTTTGGGTGTATTTAGGAAGAGTTTTGGTGTTATTGAGTCTAGTAGGAAGTCTGACACTTGCTGGCTTATCCCTTACGCTAGTTTACCATCAAGAAAAGCAGCTCTCGGCCGTATCCAAGGATCTTTCAAATCTAAAAACCATTCAGTCAAAAACAGGGGAACTAGATGCCTTTTCACGTTACTTTTTGCCAGCCCTTTACTCTGATAAAGGGAAAATGGCTGACTTCGTAGCTCCTCAATTAACGATAGATAGACAAGCAGGTCAACTGCAGTCTGTGATTTTGGAATCTAGCTTGATTGTTGATGAAGCAACTTATCAGCTAACCTATGTAGTAGCCGTGAAAGACGGTGAGAACAGAAGTCAGAAACGCTTGGTAGTTACTGTAAAGGAAGAACCTTCAGCACCTTACGGATTCCAGGTTATTGATAAGCCAGAACTATCCAATTATCCAAAATAAAGGAGGTCTTACATGGATCAAGAAAAAGTCAGCCATTCTCTGGCTTTGAAAGGAAAAGTTACCCTGGAGATGACGATACAAGCTCTGTATGCCCTCGCAAAAGCCCATTATGAAAAGAAACAACATAAGGCAGCGAATCGAACCTTTGAAGGGGAGACACATTTTAATGATTTTATGGCCACCAAATCAAAAAAAGATGTCGAGAAGTTGTTAAATAGTGAAGTCCACTTGGCCAAGTTGAAGCATTACCTGGAGGAGTATAAGATAGGTTTTACTTATCATCAAAAGGATGGTGCAACTTATCTCTTCTTTGAAACAAAAAATCGCACCTTGGTAGAAAAGGCTCTCAAAGAGATGTTGGCAGATATCACGAAAAGCCCAGAAAAATTGGAAGAGTTTGCGAAAAAGGTGCTGAAGAAACCGCATGAAATGACTCCTGAAGACAAAATAGCCTATTACAAGAGCCATACGGTGTATAAGGGAACCATTCCTGTAGTGACGAAGGATATTGGAAAGGAGAAAGCACGATGATTAGAAAGCCTATATGGCCCTACCTGGTGGTGGGGCTATTTTCATTTGTTATTTTCCAGTCCTTTTACCATTACTACCAACTTTCGACTGCAGCAGTACCTTTCATGGGAATGTTGCGACTTCGTTGGTTGCTAGAACACTGGGAGCGCTTCTCTTTTGGGGTTTTCTTTGATTCAGGAGCCTTATATGCAGGGTTGATTGGATTCGGCCTCCCAATGCTTGTCTATGCTTCTATGGATAAGAATTTATATCGTCAGGGAGAAGAACAAGGTAGTGCTCGTTTTGCGACTTTGAAGGAAATGAGACGGTTTGAAGACGTTGATTTTGAGAAGAATATGATTTTTTCAAAAGAGGTCAAAATGGGCCTATTTAACTTTCGCTTAGCCTACAATGTTCAGCTCAATAAAAATGTGATTGTCATTGGTCTTCCAGGAGACGGTAAAACCTTTACTTTTGTATTGCCAAATTTAATGCAGATGAACTCAAACTTTGTTGTGACGGATCCTAAAGGAAATTTGGTGCACGAAGTTGGGAAGATGCTTGAGAAAGCTGGCTTTGCTGTTAAAATCTTTGATTTGATTCGGCTCAAGAATTCAGATCGGTTTAATCCTTTTCATTACATGAAGTCTGAGCTAGATATTGATCGTATCTCTGAAGCAATTACTGAGGGAACGAAGAATAGTGAGCATACTGGAGAAGACTTCTGGGTTAAAGCAGAGTTGATGCTGCAACGTGCATTGATTGGTTATCTCTATTTTGACTCGAAGGATCCTGAAACTGGAGTCCAGTTATATATGCCAAACCTGGGCCACGTTGCGGATCTATTAAGAAATATGTATCGAGAGGATCCAGATGTACCAAGCCCTGTCGAGCAGATGTTTGAAGAACTGAACGAACATCAACCTAACAACTATGCTTATAAACAGTGGAAATTATTCCAAAATTTCAGAGGCGAGACAAGAAACAGTGTGGTAGCGATTTTGTCTTCTCGTTATTCTATCTTCGACCACGAAGATGTCCGAAACTTGATTAGTGAGGATACCATGGAAATGGATACCTGGAATACGAAAAAGACAGCCGTTTTTATTGCTATTCCTGAAACCAATAACTCCTTTAATTTTCTTTCCTCAATCTTGTTTGCGATTGGATTTGAGGTTCTCACACATAAGGCTGATGATATCTTGCAAGGGAAAGTACCTGGCTATAGTAGAAAAAATCTTCGCCACATTCAGTTTATCTTCGATGAGTTTGCACAAATTGGCCGTATTCCAAACTTCGCCCAGGTTCTCTCTTCTATTCGTAGTCGTGAGATGTCTATTAAGATTATCATCCAAGCTGTCAACCAGCTAGAATCACTATATAAGAGTGATTGGAAGACCATCTTTAATAACTGTGCTACTCACCTATTTTTAGGGACAAATGACAAGGATACGATGGAATACTATTCTACAAGGTCAGGTAAGCAGACTATACGTACTCGATCCACCTCAAAATCGCATAGTTATCGGAATGGATCATCAAGTGAAAATAAACAAATTCAAGGCCGTCCCCTTCTAACTCCAGATGAAGTCGCAAGAATTGGGGTAGAAGAAGGATTGGTCTTTATTTCTAAACAAAATGTCTTCAGAGATAAAAAAGCAAGTGTCTATGATCATCCTAGAAAGGATGAGATTGCAAGTTCTCCTGAAGACAAAGAAAACTGGTACGAATATACTCGAAAAGGAACAGATATCGATGGCTTACTTTTATATGCCAACGATTTGACTCCGCAGCTAAAAGAATTATTCGTGGCCTAACATACAGAAAGGACAGTAGGATGGAAACACCTAAAACACAATTAGGATACCTGGAGAGTATCTCACAGGTTCTAGCATTAAAGCTAGAAAATTTAGCCACAGAACGTTATGCTATTTGGCAGCTACTTAAACAGGCAGATGAGGAGACTTTTTATCAATTAGCTCCTCATCTTTTTGTGACAACGAATCAGGAAGATCCATTAGTTGTTAGTGAACTAGATGGAACTCCTGAAGGTTATCTTTTATTCAAGGAATTGGTCGAGGAGGAAAGAGTATGCCTTTAACAAAAGCACAGGCAAAATCGCTGGATATTTTAGAAGTAGCTCGTAGCCTCGGAATGGAAATGAAGCGAAAGTCACATCGAGAGTATTATTGGGCTGAACATGACTCATTTAAGATTGATACTGTAAAGAATACCTGGCATTGGTATTCACAAGCAGATAAGTATGGGGACACCATCAACCTTGTCCAAGAAATGCGAAATGTCAGCTATAAGGAAGCCATGGTATTCTTAGAGACAGGTTCCTTTCCTGAAGCAAAACCAGTAGAGGAAGAACGTAAACCTTTTAACTATACATTGGCCTCTCATGAGCAACCATTTGTAGAGGCAAGAACTTATCTCAAGGAGGTTAGAGGACTCTCTGATGATACAATTGACTTCTTCCTGGAGAAGGGGACACTAGCCCAAGCTAAACGTACAGGTAAAGATGGTGTTATAGAAGACGTATTGGTTTTCAAATACTTGGACAGAAATCAGCAACTGGTAGGTGCGAGCCTCCAGGGACTTGTTCCTGATCAAGAACGTCATCCTGGCAAAGGATACTTGAAACAAATAATGTATCAATCAGAATCTATTAGTGGCTTAAACGTTTCTATAGGCTCTCCTAAGCGTTTAATTGTGACAGAGGCACCCATTGACCTTATGAGCTATTATGAGCTTCATAAGGGCGAATTAAACGATGTTCGACTAGTTGCGATGGAAGGATTAAAAGAGGGAGTTTTGTCTCACTATGTTCTTAAAATTCTGCAGGAGCGAGGGGAGCTTACGATGGATGAAAGGGATTATACCAAGGCTAGTGAGTTAACACGTACCTCTAAATTTTTATCTGTTGCAGCGGAAACATCCACACTTTTCCAAGATCACAAATATGATGATCTCATCACGCTGGCAGTTGATCACGATAAAGCAGGTACAGACTTTATTACCAAACTACGGGAGAAGAAAATCCCAGTTATCGATGCAAGACCACCAAAACGTGAAGGCCAGGAGAAGACAGACTGGAACGAGATTCTGAAGCAAGAAAAACAACTGGAGCAGACGGAGGAAATTCAAGCATCAAGCCACTTTCCTGATACCAGCCATCTTTCTCCTGAAGATGCAACGTGGTTGAAGGAAAACTGGGATAATATAGGTTTTTCAGTAGAGCCTAGAAAACAAATGGTCATTGATTCGGACAAAACAGTGATCTATGAAAAACCTTCCAATCCTCTTGGAGATGGTAGGGAGCCAAAAAAACAAATTCAGAGCACAGAAAAAGCTCCTGAGAATTCCCAGGAGCAAATGAATGATAGGACCAGTGGTGGCACGGGTTCTTTACAGCCTAAAGCTGAAGGCAGTACCTCACCTGTACTTGAAACAAGTACCTTTGAGCAAACTGTTACCAGTCACCCGACATCATCCTATCCTTACTTACAGTTTAGCACAAATTATGATAAAGTGCAACGGAGAATAGCGAATTATCATCCGATTACACCAGCGGATTTAAGACGATTAAATCAATATGCGCCGTCTATCCAAAGTACAGCGTCCTGGTATTTAAATGAACTGGCTGACAGTAAGATCAACTTTGTTTATGCGGATCATGGAGAGAAGAATGTGCTTCAGGTGACTTTTCAAAAGGATAACTTTATCCATCTTTCAGGGATCAGACCTTTTGAAGAGGGAAAGGGAGCAGCAAATTTCCTAGATGATATTGCAAATGGTCGGGGGCATTATGACGGTATGTTGATTAGTAATGCAATTAAGGATAAATTGCAAGTTCTTCCTATGTTGCGTGATATTTTAGATCCACATTCTTTTGTTTTAGATGATTTGAGCAGTGTTGAAAAGCTTCACAATCTCAATATGAGTGAAGCTATTAAAGCAAAAGATGAAGATTTCTTACTACTGTTTAAAGATATTGGAGATGAAAAAATTCCAGCCTCTCTTATGAAACTCAAGGGAGAGCTTGAAACTAACGTTAAATTGTTGGATGAAAAGATTATTCTCGGTGTTTATAGAGAAAGAGATGGACAGATTGAGCAACTTTCAATCAATGAGGAATATGTTAAAGACAAAGGTGCAGAAATGCTGTCAGTTTTGAAGAATAAGCAGTATGAAGAAGTTTCTAAAGAAACTGAACAAACTACTTCAGAGAGCACACTGAATAAACCCCTACTTGATTCGGCTACGTTTACTCAAGTCTTAGATACTGTCTATAATTTAGGTGTGCCAGGTGACATTTCAAAAACTCCAGAAGAATTTCATCAAGCCTGGAATCAGTATCTTGACTATGCGAAGCAGTACAATGATAAATTTGATCAGATTGTTGCTGCAGCTGGAGAAGACCGCCTCCTAGATACAAATTCAGATTTTTATAAAGAATGGGAACAAGATCGTATTTATAAGGAGAACTACCATGTACGCCTTCAATGGGCTGAGGAGCGCCCAGATGGGCCTAAATTGCCCTTTAAAGAAACTGAGCTGATATCTTATCAAGATTTCGCTAGAGAGCTTTACAAGGCCAACCAGAGTTTCTATCAGTTACATCAGGAAGGGCTAAAACAAGTGACTGGCGGTCACCCAGAAGGCTACATCTCTCCAACTAAGATTCAGTTTAGTATCTACGCTCCTGATGGTGAACTGATTCAGGATAGCATCCGTTACGATATTGGGGATGAGATTAACCCCATCGCTCATAAAGAAAGACTTGGTACACGAGAAATGAGAGAGTACCCAGAATTGATGAAGATAGATGGGGCTATATTCACTCAGTATCATCTGGGGAGATTGGCGAGTGAGTTAGATATTTCGCAGTTCAGTTACGCTTTGGAAGATACTCCTTACGCAGATCAACTTCTATCCCAACTCCCATTTGGAAATTTGGAAAATAGCCCAATTGGATTTACAGATAGTAGTCATGATGGTCGTCTTGGATTTATTTCTTTTGATGGAATGGATAGTGTTGAGGCCGAAAATCTATCTGCTTGGTTTGAGAAGTTGGGAGTCAAGGATTCTCCGTTGGAACAAGTAGCTCTTGTAGAAAAATGGCAAAAAGAAATCAAAAGTTTATCAGAAAAAGTTGAACAAACGATCGCCACAGTTCGAGATGAATTTGAAAAAAAACAAGAGGAAGAAATCAAACTAGAAGAACAAGACCACAACAAACAGGGTTTGAAAAGTGATGCGGATGCTGACGGAGTTTCTGATGAGGAGGAGTTGCTTCAGGGAACGAATCCGTATGATTTTAGATCGAAACCAGGTTCTAAACCAGAGGGCGAGGAGAGTCTACAAGCGGATGAAATTGTTTTAGCAACTGGCAGTCTTGCAGTCGCAGATTTTATTCAAAATAAAGATATGGCAGGATTAAGTCGTCATCTTAAAGAAGGGATTAAGGAGTTTCTGGATTCAGATAAGTACAAAGACTATCTAACGAGAATGAGCCAACTAAATAATTATTCTAATCGCAACTTGCGCTTAATTCTTGCACAAAATCCTGAAGCAAGGCAAGTAGCTTCTTTCAAACAGTGGAAAGAAAACTTTGGTCGCTATGTGAAAAAAGGTGAGAAGGCTTTACGTATTTTTAAACCTATGACGAAGATCAAAAAGGATGAGAATAACCAACCAATATTGGATAAAAATGGGAAACCAGAAACAGTTACATTCTTTGGTTTGGTACCAGTTTTTGATGTTAGTCAGACAGAAGGAAAGGAGATGCCAAAAGCTGCAGAAGTGAAAGAACAGCTGACTGATTTGGACTATGCAAATCTTTACCGTGCCCTAATGGCTATTGCAAAAGAAAATGATGTATCGGTTCGATTTGAAGAGATGGAAAATAATAAACATGGATATTATTCTGTCTCAGAAAATCAAATTGTTTTACGTAGTAATGAGATGAACAAGGCTCAAATTATTAAAACTTTCTTACATGAAATGGCTCATGCAGAGTTGCATCATGCAGATAATCCTCAAAAGGAAAATCTAACTAGAAGCACCGCTGAACTCCAGGCTGAAAGTGTCGCTTATGTCGTTTCTTCATACTATGGTATTGATACGTCAGAGTATTCCTTTAACTATCTATCTGGGTGGTCTGCTGATAAGGAGACACTTGCTGATTTAGAAGCACAGTTGGATATTGTCCAACAAGAAGCTAAAAGTTTAATGGTTCGGATGGATCAAGCATTGGAACAATTAAGATTGAGTCAGGAGAAACAAACGAAGCGTAGTTTTGAACAAAAACTGGAGAAGTTTAAAGATCAGAGCAAGCAGGCTGTCGAAGATCACAAGCAGGAGTTGAAAGCAGATGCACAATCAAAAAAAGAGAAGGGTTTCTCGAAATGACCGAACGGGACACCCCAAATAAACCCAAGGTCAAATTAAAAACAAATCATCATCAAGGAGGACAACACTCATGACTAATGAACAAGAAGAACAACTGATCATCATCCTTTCAGACTTTATTCCAATCATGGATGGAGACAGAGTTCAAGGAGTATCGCCAAACGCTAAAGACTTGACTCGCCAAAAAGTTCTGGAGCAACTAGAGGAAGAACAGTCTCAACTACCTGAAGGAGATCCTGCTCTTTTGGAGTGGGAAGAAGAAAATATTGAGCTACTCAAGATGATTACAGATGAAGAATTTCAAGCTGTACTCACAGAAAAAATCTTACTGACAGAAATACAAATTGGGCAGTCGATTTTCCAGCCTCTAACTGCTCAACAACTTTCTGTCCTAGCTGAAAAGTTACAAGGTCAGAAAGAAAAAAGTGTAGAAAATAGTGATAAGCAATCATCTATTTTCAAAAACATCTTCAGTTGGTTGCGATAAATTGTTAGAGGTTGTACTCCAAAAGATATAGGAAAGGGGCTTGGGGATTTCCCCAAAACTGAGAAAATCAAGAAGGAAAACTACAAGGTTCTCCTTCTCTGATTTTTTTAAATTTCGCAAATGGATATCCATTTGCTACGCTTGCCACAAGGAAGTCAGGGGCTGATGCCTGGTCAGAAAATGCCAGAGACTTTGAGAGAAAGAGGATAAAAAAATAATGCAGAAACGAGAAAATAGAAAACGCTATATACAAAAATTGATACGACTAACACCAGAGGAAGATCGTCAAATTAAAACGGCGATGGCCCAAATGGGAGTTCCATCTTTTCAATACTATGCGAAGAATCAACTGGTACAAGGGAAAGTGGTTCAAATTGATTTTTCCGAATTGAAAGACCTTCGAGTTGCTATCAATCGAGTGGGTACGAACATCAACCAAATTGCCAAACATGCCAATGAAAATCAAGGAGTTACGCCAGAGGAAGTGGCACAAGTCATTGACTATCTATCTGAGTTGAAAGAGATGGTGGCTGTCAAACTTTCTAGTGCGGAGAAGAAAAGTTTACAGGAACGAAAAGTGAAAACAATAAGGACGTATGACGAATGGTAGTAATCAAAACACCCAAACAAATTAAAACTCCTTCCAATTTAAAAATAGCTGTACGCTATATTCTGAATGAAGCGAAAACTCTTGTATCAGAAACTGCAGAAAGTGATCTTGATTTTCCTCTTGTCTATCATAATGGTGAGCTTCAAATGAAGCTAGTATCTGGAAATGGGATCTCTGATTTTAGTGTAGCAGATGAAGAAATGGTCATGACAAAATTAGCCGCAGCCTTTAAAAAAGGAGATGATGACTTGAAAGAATTATCTTCAGGAAAACAAGTATTGGCCCATCACATTATCCAATCTTTTTCTCCAGATGATAACTTGACTCCTGAGCAGGTTCATGAAATTGGCCGTCAAACGATGTTAGAATTGACAGGTGGAAATTATGAGTTTGTGATCGCAACCCACACGGATAAAGATCATCTTCATAACCATATCATACTTAATACCACCAATACCTCAACGCTCAAGAAATTTCGCTGGGAAAAGAAAACCTTGAAAAATTTGAGAGCCATTTCGGACAAACATGCGGCACAATATGGAGCTAAAATTATTGAGCCTACTATGAAAAATTCTTATACAAAGTATTCTGCTTGGCGGAGACAAAATAATTATCGGTTTGAAATCAAGGAACGTCTTGATTTTCTTCTGAAGCACTCTTTGTCGTTAGAAGATTTCAAACAAAAGGCAGCTGCTCTTAATCTTCAGATTGATTTCTCTGGAAAATTTGTGAAGTATAAATTGCTCGACCAGCCCCAACAAAGAAATGTCCGAGATGATACATTATCGAAGAAAGGACTCTATTCTCTTGAAAAAATAAAAGAGAGAATTTCTAAGAATCAGTTAGTTTTTGATGTGGAGGAATTGAAAGAACAATATCAAGAATCAAAAGAAAAAACGGCAAATGATTTTGAATTGAAATTGGAAGTGGAATCCTGGCAGGTCGAGCAAGAAAGCAAGCAAGGCATTTACGTGCAGATGGATATGGGAGCTTTAAATAGTGGTACAATTTTAATACCTTCTCATAAAGTTGATAAAAATGAGGATGGAAATTATACCATCTATATCAAAGAGAAAGACTATTTTTATTTTCTCAATCCTGATCAATCTCAAAAAAATAGGTATATGATGGGCTTGACTGTCGCAAGGCAATTGGCCAAACAAAACGGCGAAACACTCGTTACTAAAAACGCTCAAATTTCCTCTATGCGTGAACTGATTAAGGAATATAATTTCTTAGTTGAACACGGCGTGACAGATGGAGCACAATTTCAACATTTGGAGGAGCGCTTTAATGAAAAGATAGAGGCTACCCAGGAGGAATTAAGACAGCTAGATGAGCGACTTGGACGTTATCATAAAATTGAAGGAGCACTTTTAGCCATCCAGCAATCTCCAGAAAATAGTCTTGCAGCGGTACAACTATTGGATGATTTAGGAGTTCCAAAAGATATGGGACTGGAAGATCTCAGTCAACTGATTAAACAATTCCAAATTGAAAAAGGAGCCTTACAAGAGTTCTTTGACGACACTCTAAAACATTACACAGATTATAGAGATATTAAGGAGCACGTGCGTAGTCGTGAAGAGAAAGTTGACCGACGATTTGAGGATGAAAAAGTCTTGTAGAAGTTTCTGATGTTTTCAATCTAGTCATGATTTCAGTACAGAGAGAACAGTTCTTTTTACATTTGGAAAGAGAACCTTTTCTAGGAATTGCTGGTGAAAAGGAAGGAGAAACTTCATTGCGAAAATAATTATAAATATAATTATAAACATATTGACAAATATAATTATAATGGTATAATAGAAGTATAGAAAAGGGGGTAAATAAAATGTTACATCTAGTTCAAACTATCGAGGTTGAGGGGTTAAATGTTCAATCAAAAGAGGACAATCATCTCTTTATTGATGGCTATGTAGGTTGTTATTCAGACTATGAAGGATGTACTTCTATGGAACATATTAAAGGCATGATAGAAGTCAGTGTAGAAGGAGATAAAATTAACTATATTTTATCAGAAGATTTAGAACACATTAGCAGCGAATATGACGGTGTTGAGTGGGAAGATATAATCGTAGAATTGGAACATACGCTGAGAACATGTTTTAAAGTTGTTTCGGAGTAATCAACTTTATAATTTTGTTTATAAATCTAATTATAGAGGTGATAGAATAGAAGATACAGAAATAAAAGAAATTAACTTACGTGAAAATATGAGGAGGAAATTATATGATTTTTGGGTTTATTGTATTGTTGGTTGTAGGAGTGTGCATTTCGTTCAGTGGAGTATTTATCATAGCTAAAAATACAGACATCAGACTTAACTGGAGTGGTGAGAAAGATTTCTTTCCACATCTAACTACTTGGGAATGGGTGTTAAGTCTCTTTTTAATTGTTGTAGGAGGGGGAATGATATACCTATCGTCTGCTGAGTTGATGCCGTATCTTATAAATTCATTTGAGCTAAAATAGGAGGTATAGTATGACTGTATTAAAATTAAATCAAAGTAAGTGTTTTGAAATTGCTAAAATTTTAGGAGGGCAATAAATGAAAATTATAACTTTTGCTGCCATTAAAGGTGGTGTTGGAAAAACTACTTTAACTTTTAATTATGGGGAATGGTTGGCAAAGAAAGGTCATAAGGTTCTCTTTATAGACTTAGACCATCAGTGTAATTTGACTCAGTGTTACAATATCTATGAGAGCAAGAATACAATTGCCAATGCTTTTAAAGGAGGCGATGTGGATATTAAGCAAGTCAAGGAAAATATCAGTCTAATTCCAGGTTCAGTTCAGCTTGACACGGTGGAACGAGATCTGGAGAACAGCGACAAGAAAAATATGTTACTTTATCTTTGGCTAGAGGATAACTACGAAAAGAAGAAGTTGGATCAGTTTGACTATATCTTGATTGATTGTAGGCCAGACTTTGCGACAGCTACTAAAAATGCTGTAGCAGTCAGTCACGCCATTATTAGTCCCTTGACTCCTTCAGAGTTTGGTTATAATGCCAAATTCAATCTATCAACTCGGTTAGAAGCCTTCAGGAAGGATGTAATTGACTATCGTACAAGAGAATCATACATTACTGCGGAGTTATATTTCTTAGCAAATATGATCCGACCGAACTATGGATCATCAAGAGAGTTACTGGAAGCTCTGGGACTTGAAGCTAAAGAGAAGGGAACAGACAACCTTCTAGGCATCGTACCAGCAAAAGAGCTATTCAATCATTCCACAATCGATAAAATTTCTATTGCAGATATGGAGGATAATCCTGAGCTTTATCAAAAACACAAAAAGTTTTTCATTGAGTTGGAGCAGACTTTTTCAAAAATTTATGATACAATATAATTATATTTATAAACACAAATACAATTATAAATATAATTAAAAGGAGATCGTTATGGCATTCACACCAAAAGAAAAAGAGATTTCGCAGATTATCGAAGCAACCCATCAACCTGAGCAGATTTCAGATGTAGCTAACTTTGAAGGTTTTGAACGCAAAAAGCAATTCCAGTTTACTTTGAAGCCAAGCAATCGGAAAAAATTAGATGAAATTGCTAAAGCAGCTGGCGCAAAGTCTGCATCAGATTACCTTGATAAACTAATCGAAAGTTTATCGTTATAAATATAAATATAAATATAATTATAGTTGCAATCAAATAACCTTCCCTTATTGGGAAGGCTTTTATTTTTGAAAGAGTCTTGTAGAAAGTTTGTGATGTTTTCAATCTAGTCATGATTTCAGTACAATAGAGAGTATGTTTAGATTTGATGAAAAAGAATTTGTCACAGAACTAGATCGCAAACGTGAGCAGCAATTCCTGAAGCGAGTAAGAGATTATGACGAGCAGATAGCTCCCACCATGAGACGGAGGGGATATAAACGGATAGATAGTACAGAGAGGACAGTTGTTTTTACATTTGGAGAGATGACCTTTTCTAGGAATCGCTGGCGAAAGGGAAAGAAAACTTGTTATCCTGTTGATGAGTGGCTAGGCTTAGAAAAGTATATGCGTTATTCTCCTGAGTTGATTTTTCACATGGCAAAACACGCTTCCGTTTTATCCTACCGTGAAGTTTGTCGAACAGTTAAGATGGCTTATCGCCTAGAGATAACAAAGGATGCTGTGTTGAAGTCTGTAAAAATGGCAGGTAGACTCTTTTCAGAGAGGGAACGTTATCGGCTGTTTAGAGGTGATGAGCAACCGAAAAAAATACAGGCAGATAAAATCTACCTGGAGGGAGATGGTGTGCTCGTCAAGACAACATCAAGCAATGATGAACGACACAATACAGACTTAGCCCATTTCCTGATTCATACTGGAGCGAAGAAGGTTGGTAATAATCGGTATGTACTAGAGAATAAACATGAGATTATCCATACAAGCCATGAACAAGCAAAGGAAGAATTGATAGACTATCTCTGCAATCATTTTGAAATCACTGATCGAACTCTTCTTATCACTAACTCGGACAATGGTAAAGGATATTCTCGCAGAATATTTCAAGAAATTAAGAAGGTCCTACGGATTAAACGTCATGAGCATTTCTGGGATGCTTATCATGTCAATGAAGAACTTAAAAGATTCCTGAAGCCGTACCCATCTACACTACTTGATCTTGCTTTTAAGGCCATCAAAAATCATCAGAAGAGCCTGCTTCAGACCGTACTAGATACAGTTGAATCTCTCACAGAAAGTCAAGAAGCTCTTGATAATTTTTACAATTTTCGTAAGAAATTATTAAGAAATTTCTGTGACACTAGACCACCTAAACTTAGAGGGTTATCCTCACGTGGTATCGGGGTAATGGAGAGTCAGCACCGAAAGGTTACTTACCGTATGAAACATCGAGGGATGTATTGGTCCATCGAAGGGGCTTGTACTATGTCCAGAATGATACTCCTTGAACGAATTGATCAGCTATACAATCTATTTTTTGGATCTTGGAGACAAGAGTATGAAGAATTTAGGGATACGGGACTAGGTGCAGGATTTCGTATTAACCATAGGCCGCACAAAGCTGTTATCAGAAAAAGAGGGCATAAATAATACAAAAAGGCAGACAAAAGCCTCTAAAAAAAGATTTTTTAGAGGTGTTTTTGTCATGTTTTTATACAAAATAGTTGCTTTTTTGCCTAATGTGTGTTACAATAATAGAGTAAATGAAAACGAAAAAGGTGTAGAAGCAGCAACTTCTACACCACCGATTAAGACAAAAACACACTTTGCTTAATCAGTCAAACAATATTGTAGCATAAATAGTGCAATATAGTCAAGGGCTGGGGTAAAGTGAGGAACTTTTTCCAGTTTTTTTGTCTGAAAAATCTCGCTTTCTTATTGAGTTATAAGGATATTTGATTATTCCCAAAAATTTAGACACAAACAAGTCTTCGAATTTCCTTGCCAAAATAGAGAAAGTGTGATAACATAGTACGGTATGTGGTGCTAGCACATCCGCTATATTAGATCTAATAGGAGGAAAACACAATGGCTAAAGTATGTTACTTTACAGGTCGTAAGACTGTATCAGGAAACAACCGTTCACACGCGATGAACCAAACAAAACGTGCCGTAAAACCAAACCTTCAAAAAGTTACTGTTCTTATCGATGGTAAACCTAAAAAAGTTTGGGCTTCAGCTCGTGCTTTGAAATCAGGTAAAGTTGAACGCGTTTAATAAAAATGAAAAGACCGCTTAGGTCTTTTTCTTTTGCTCTAGAGATAAAAACATTTGAAAAATAGAGTAATACTCTTCGAAAATCAAATTCAAACTACGTCAGCTTCGCCTTGCCGTACTCAAGTACTGTCTGTGGCTAGCTTCCTAGTTTGCTTTTTGATTTTCATTGAGTATAAATATCCGCCGATACAGCATTCTGCTTTTACACTTGGGCTGAAATATGATAAAATAGAGTATCAACTAGTTGAGGTAAAAAAAATGACTGTAAAAATTAATACAAAAGATGGTCAAATCGAACTGACAGATGAAGTGATTGCAACCGTAGTAGGTGGTGCCGCAACTGAGATTTTTGGTGTGGTCGGTATGGCTAGTAAAAATGCCCTCAAAGACAATTTCCAAGCCCTCCTTGGTAAGGAAAATTATTCTAAGGGTGTTGTCGTGAAGACAGCCGAAGATGGTAGCATCGCAGTTGATGTTTATACCGTGTTGAGCTACGGAATAAAGATAAGCGAAGTGTCAAAAAACATTCAAGAGCGTGTTCGTTTTAGTCTAGAAAATCAACTAGGAATTACTGCTCAGACTGTGAATGTCTACATTCAAAATATCAAAGTTGTAGGAGAATAATCGTGTCAAAAATTACTACCAGTTTATTCCAAGAGATGGTGCAAGCTGCATCAACTCGTTTGAATAAGCAAGCAGAATATGTCAATTCATTGAATGTCTTTCCGGTTCCAGATGGAGATACTGGGACAAATATGGGAATGACCATTGAAAATGGTGCGAAAGAAGTAGCAGACAAGCCTGCTTCTACAGTTGGAGAAGTAGCGAGCATTCTTGCCAAAGGGCTCTTGATGGGTGCGCGTGGGAACTCAGGGGTTATCACTTCTCAGCTCTTCCGTGGCTTCTCCCAAGCTATCAAGGAAAAGGATGAGTTAACAGGTCAAGACTTGGCTCTTGCCTTCCAATCTGGTGTCGAAGTAGCTTATAAAGCGGTTATGAAACCAGTTGAAGGAACCATTTTGACTGTTTCTCGTGGAGCGGCTATTGGGGCTAAGAAAAAAGCCGAGGAGACAGATGATGCTGTTGAGGTCATGCGTGCAGCCTTGGAAGGTGCAAAAGCAGCTTTGGCTAAGACACCAGAAATGCTTCCAGTCCTTAAGGAAGTTGGTGTGGTAGACTCAGGTGGTCAAGGTTTGGTCTTCATCTACGAAGGATTCCTTTCAGCTCTTACTGGTGAATACAGTGCTTCTGAAGACTTTGTAGCGACTCCTGCAAACATGAGTGAAATGATCAATGCAGAGCACCACAAGTCTGTGGCAGGTCATGTGGCAACTGAGGATATTACCTTCGGTTACTGTACGGAAATCATGGTAGCCCTCAAACAAGGTCCAACTTATTCTAAGGACTTTGACTACGATGAATTCCGTAACTACTTGAATGAACTCGGAGACTCTCTACTTGTTGTCAACGATGATGAGATCGTCAAAGTTCACGTCCATACAGAAGATCCAGGTCTTGTCATGCAAGAAGGTCTTAAATATGGTAGCTTGATCAAGGTCAAAGTGGACAACATGCGTAATCAACACGAGGCGCAAGTTGAAAAAGAAGCGACTCAAGGAAATAAGCCCGCTGAAACAAAAGAGTACGCCCTTATCGCAGTAGTAGCAGGTCAAGGCTTGGCAGATATCTTCCGTGCCCAAGGTGTGGATTATGTCATCGAAGGTGGTCAGACGATGAATCCTTCAACAGAAGACTTTATCAAGGCTGTTGAACAGGTCAATGCTCGCAACATCATCTTCTTGCCGAACAACAAAAATATCTTTATGGCAGCTCAGTCTGCGGCTGAAGTGCTTGAACAACCTGCTGTTGTGGTAGAAGCACGTACAATTCCTCAAGGATTGACGAGTCTTCTTGCATTTGACCCAAGTAAATCAATCGAAGAAAATAAAGAACGCATGACTGCAGCCCTTGGCGATGTCGTAAGCGGAAGTGTAACAACAGCCGTTCGTGATACAACTATCGATGGATTAGCAATTCATGAAAATGACAATCTTGGTATGGTCGATGGGAAAATCCTCGTGTCAAATCCTGACATGCACCAAACCTTGACAGAAACATTGAAACATATGTTGAACGAAGATAGTGAAATCGTGACTTTCTATGTCGGTGAAGACGGAAGCGAAGAACTTGCCAATGAATTGGCCCAAGAAATCGCAGAAGAATTCGAAGACGTTGAAGTCGAAATCCACCAAGGTCAACAACCTGTATACCCATATCTTTTCAGTGTGGAATAAAAATTTAATCGATTAAAAAGAAAGTTGATTTTGCAACTTTCTTTTTTTATGACATTTGTCATATTTCCTAGTGACAGAAGCATCTAGCTCCGCCAACTTCAAAAGTCTATAATTGAAGTATGAAATGGAGGAAGAAGAAATGAAAAATAAAATGATTGTCGCAGTGAGTTTAGTAGCAGCAGGAGTTATGACCTATCTCATGTTTTCAGGATTGGACGAGGGTTTCTACCATTTTCCTTGGGAGCTCTTTGCTGGCTTTGGAATGATGTCTTGGCTTGTCAGAGAAGGTTTGAAATTGGTCAGAGATGTGAAAAAGGAGTTTGAGGAATGAAAAAAGCAATCATCTATTTCTTTATCGGCCTGTCACTCTTGGTATGGTTAGTGGAAATGTTTACTGGTTGGTTTGACCAAACCTTGTTTCGCCAATTCATTCGTGGTGCCTGGGGTTTTGGATTTATGATTTTCGTCGTTTTCCCTATGGGAATGAAGTGGTTGAAAGGAGAATCTCATGACTGTGATTAAAGTTGAGAAATTAAGTAAGAAGATAAAAGACAAGGAGATCTTGCGGAACATCTCCTTTGAAATCAACGATGGTGAATGTGTCGCCTTGATCGGGCCTAACGGAGCAGGAAAAACAACCTTGATTGATTGTCTCTTGGGCGACAAGTTCATGAGCTCAGGTCAGGTCGCCATTCAAGGATTTGCGCCAACAGATCCTCGATTAAAGCAGCTTATTTCTGTCTTGCCTCAAGAAAATACGGTGGTTCAAGACTTGAAAGTGAAAGAACTCTTATCCTTCTTTCAATCAATCTATCCAAACAGTCTTTCAGACAAAGAAATTGATGACTTGCTAAGATTCTCAGACAAGCAGAAAAATCAGTTAGCGGGCAAGCTGTCTGGTGGGCAAAAACGTTTGTTCTCTTTTGTGTTGTCTTTAATAGGTCGTCCAAAAATTCTATTTTTAGATGAGCCGACTGCTGCAATGGATACCTCTACACGTCAGCATTTTTGGGAAATTGTCAATCAGTTAAAGCAAAATGGTGTCACCATTGTCTATTCTTCTCACTATATCGAAGAGGTAGAGCATACGGCTGACCGCATTTTAGTCCTTCACAAGGGTGAATTGATTCGCGATACGACGCCTTATGCTATGCGTGGTGAAGAACAAGAAAAACACTTTACGGTACCACTAACTTATCAGGAAGTTATCAGCACTTTGGACCAGATTCAAGAGCTTGAAATCAAGCAAAATGCTCTTTCCTTCACAACCAAAGAAGCCAGCCAGGTATGGAAAGTCTTGCAAGAACAGGGCTGCATGATCGAAGAAATTGAAGTTCGCAATCGAACTCTCTTAGACAGTATCTTCGAAACGACTCAAGACTAAAGGAGATTGACGATGAAAAATATGACAAGTCTCATGAAAGTGGAAATCATTCTGATGAAACGGCAAGCAGTCTACTACTTGCTATCCATCGGACTTCCAAGTGTGTTTTACCTTATCTTTTCTGGTATGATGTTAGGGTCAGATATTCCAGAAATTGCTCTTCAAGCCTATCTTTTTGCCATGACGCTCTTTAGTATCATGTCGAGTGCCTTTTTCAGTATCCCTAGCACACTCGAGTCTGATAAGACAAACAACTGGCAAAAATTGATTCAACATTCTCCAGTATCTATGGTAGAATATTATGTATCAAAACTGTTCAGTACCCTACTGACTTTCTTGTTATCAATTATAGTTGTCTTTTCGGTTGGTCATTTTGTCCGTGGAGTGACTCTGCCCTGGCTTGACTGGTTGGTGATTGGAGTTATGTTGCTGGTCGGAAGTGTGGTCTTTATCAGCATGGGTGTCTTGGTGAGCTTGCTTCCCAGTGCTCAATTGATGACGGTTATTGGAAATATTGCCTATATTGCTTTGGCTGTCCTAGGTGGACTCTGGTTCCCTTTGAGTTCCTTCCCAGAATGGCTCCAATCCATTGGAAAACTGACTCCAACCTATCAACTGATGCAGGTCGTCTCTTCCTATTTGGAGCACCACGAGTTTAACATTCTTGCCGCCTTGGTTGTACTAGGTTATACAGTTTTCTTTGGTGTACTGGTAATCCAGCTGAAAAAACGGATTGAGGTAAAATAAATCTATGTTGGAAAAATTTAAAAACACTCATTATATGTTTCATATTTCATTAGTGTTTATCATCTTTCCTATAGCGGGTGTCATCAGTGGAGAGTACCCGCCTTTGACCTTGTTCTGGACATTATTATTTGTCCTAGCCTTTTATTCGATTTTATTAAGTCAAAACCGCACCGTGCAGTGGCTGGCTTGGTGGGTCATGATTGCCTACATTTTTTATACATCGGTTTGGCTGAATTCGGGTTTCACATGGTTTATCTTTTATTTATCTAATCTCCTCATTTATGAGCTTGACGAGATTTCTCTTCACTCTTGGCGTTTTGTCAGTTTTGTTGTCTTGCAGCCATTGATTTTAACCGGGATTTATATGGTCAATCATGTTAGTCCTTGGCAATTGCTCTTTTTCTTGGTGACCTTTGTCTTTTCTGATGCCTTTACCTTTGGTCTCTATCGAATTCGAGTGTCAGAGGAAATAAAAGAAGAAAAGAGAAAGCAAAATGCCAAGCTTAATCTTTTCTTGGCTGAAAACGAACGCAGTCGTATCGGTCAGGATCTTCATGACAGTCTAGGCCATACCTTTGCCATGTTGAGTGTGAAGACGGATCTTGCCCTCCAGCTTCTTCAAATGCAGGCCTATCCTCAAGTGGAAAAAGAGTTAAAAGAAATTCATCAGATTAGTAAAGAATCCATGAATGAAGTTCGTACCATCATTGAAAATCTTAAAACCAGAACACTTGCCTCCGAGTTTGTGACTGTTAAAAAAATGCTGGAAATTGCAGGAATTGAAACGGAAATCAATCACCAACTAGACACTGCTAGCCTTACTCAGGAATTAGAATCAACAGCCTCCATGATTTTGCTTGAATTAGTGACCAACATCATCAAACATGCCAAAGCATCGAAAGCTTACTTGAAATTAGAACGAACTGAGAAAGAACTCATTTTAACAGTGAGAGATGATGGCTGTGGCTTTGCTTCTCTAAAAGGAGATGAGCTCCATACCGTCCGCGATCGTGTCCTTCCATTTTCAGGAGAAGTAAAGGTAATCAGTCAGAAGCAGCCTACTGAAGTGCAGGTTCGACTACCTTATAAGGAGAGAAACTAAGATGAAACTACTTGTTGCAGAAGATCAAAGTATGTTGCGAGATGCTATGTGCCAGTTACTTACCTTTCAACCAGATGTAGAGTCTGTCCTACAAGCCAAGGATGGCCAAGAAGCAATCCAACTCTTAGAAAAGGAGTCCGTAGATATTGCCATTCTTGACGTAGAAATGCCTGTTAAGACAGGCCTCGAAGTCTTGGAGTGGATACGAGCAGAAAAGCTAGAAATAAAGGTGGTTGTGGTGACGATCTTCAAGCGCCCCGGTTATTTTGAACGTGCGGTCAAGGCTGGAGTGGATGCTTATGTCTTAAAAGAAAGAAGCATTGCAGATCTCATGCAAACCTTGCACACTGTTCTCGAAGGACGTAAGGAATATTCGCCTGAATTGATGGAAGTGGTGATGACGCATCCTAACCCGTTAACAGAACAAGAAATCGCAGTTTTAAAGGGAATCGCTCAGGGCTTGTCTAACCAAGAAATCGCAGATGAGCTTTATCTATCAAATGGAACCGTCCGAAACTATGTCACCAATATTCTTTCGAAACTAGATGCTGGTAATCGAACAGAGGCAGCCAACATCGCAAAAGAATCTGGTTGGCTTTGATAAGAAAGATAAAAAAACATCTCAAACGAATGATTAATTGAAGGAAATCCATACTAGAATGTAGGAGGCAGATTGCCTCCTTTTTTTGTTTAGAAAAGCGGTGAAAGCTAGTGTCAAAGAGTTAAAAGATCAGAATAAAAATGAAAAATATCTTGACAATGAAGGAAAAATTGTGTTACTATAATAGACGGTACTTTTTACTTTTGGTCTCTCAAAAGTGTACAGGGACGTGCTGACAAATGTTGCAAAAGTACACACAGATGATAGCTGTCACCAAGTGTATCATCACCAAAAATAAAAAAACACAGGAGAATGTAGATGCCTACAATTAACCAATTGGTTCGCAAACCGCGTAAATCAAAAGTAGAAAAATCTAAATCACCAGCTTTGAACGTTGGTTACAACAGTCATAAAAAAGTTCAAACAAACGTTTCTTCACCACAAAAACGTGGTGTTGCAACTCGTGTTGGGACAATGACACCTAAAAAACCTAACTCTGCCCTTCGTAAATTCGCTCGTGTACGTTTGAGCAACCTTATCGAAGTTACTGCCTACATCCCAGGTATCGGACACAACTTGCAAGAGCACAGCGTGGTGCTTCTTCGCGGTGGACGTGTAAAAGACCTTCCAGGGGTACGTTACCATATCGTCCGTGGTGCACTTGATACTGCAGGTGTTAACGATCGTAAACAAGGCCGTTCTAAATACGGTACTAAACGTCCAAAAGCATAAGGAAAGGGGATAAAGAGAAATGAGTCGTAAAAATAGAGCTCCAAAACGTGACGTATTGCCAGATCCGCTTTACAATTCACAACTAGTTACTCGTCTTATCAACCGCGTTATGCTTGACGGTAAACGTGGTACAGCTGCTTCAATCGTTTACGGTGCTTTTGAGCAAATCAAAGAAGCTACTGGAAACGATGCACTTGAAGTATTTGAAACAGCTATGGAAAACATCATGCCTGTACTTGAAGTACGTGCACGTCGTGTTGGTGGATCTAACTACCAAGTCCCAGTTGAAGTTCGTCCAGAACGTCGTACAACACTTGGACTTCGTTGGTTGGTAACAATCGCACGTCTTCGTGGTGAACACACAATGCAAGACCGTCTCGCCAAGGAAATCTTGGACGCTGCTAACAACACTGGTGCAGCAGTTAAGAAACGTGAAGACACTCACCGTATGGCTGAAGCTAACCGTGCCTTCGCACACTTCCGTTGGTAATAAAATGATACTAAGAGCGGCAAAGGCCCAAGGCAAAAATAGGAAACTGATGCAGTGTTCCGTGAACACAAAGCAGTTTATCTTTTTTGCACCGGGCCTCGCTCGAGTTCGAATCAGTTAACTTAAGCTTTTAGCCCGAGTTCAATTCAACTTGTCTACAAGTTGAAACCAACAAAAACAAGATAAACATTGAGAACGGGTAGGTCCTGCCTATCCGTTTTTATTAAAATCGTGTTATAATAGAATAGAAATCAAAAATAAATAGGAGAAACAAACCTCATGGCACGCGAATTTTCACTTGAAAAAACTCGTAATATCGGTATCATGGCTCACGTCGATGCCGGTAAAACAACAACTACTGAGCGTATTCTTTACTACACTGGTAAAATCCACAAAATCGGTGAAACTCACGAAGGTGCGTCACAAATGGACTGGATGGAGCAAGAGCAAGAACGTGGTATCACTATCACATCTGCTGCGACAACAGCTCAATGGAACAACCACCGCGTAAACATCATCGACACACCAGGGCACGTGGACTTCACAATTGAAGTACAACGTTCTCTTCGTGTATTGGACGGTGCGGTTACTGTTCTTGACTCACAATCAGGTGTTGAGCCTCAAACTGAAACAGTTTGGCGTCAAGCAACTGAGTACGGAGTTCCACGTATCGTATTTGCCAATAAAATGGACAAAGTCGGTGCTGACTTCCTTTACTCAGTAAGCACGCTTCACGACCGTCTTCAAGCAAACGCACACCCAATCCAATTGCCAATCGGTGCTGAAGATGATTTCCGTGGTATCATCGACTTGATCAAGATGAAAGCCGAAATCTATACAAACGACCTTGGTACAGATATCCTTGAAGAGGATATTCCAGCTGAATATCTTGAACAAGCACAAGAATACCGTGAAAAATTGATCGAAGCAGTTGCTGAAACTGATGAAGATTTGATGATGAAATACCTAGAAGGTGAAGAAATCACTAACGAAGAATTGAAAGCGGGTATCCGTAAAGCTACTATCAATGTTGAATTCTTCCCAGTATTGTGTGGTTCTGCCTTCAAAAACAAAGGGGTTCAATTGATGCTTGATGCGGTTATCGACTACCTTCCAAGCCCACTTGACATCCCAGCGATTAAAGGTGTTAACCCAGATACAGATGAAGAAGAAACTCGTCCAGCATCTGACGAAGAGCCATTCGCAGCTCTTGCCTTCAAGATCATGACTGACCCATTCGTAGGTCGTTTGACCTTCTTCCGTGTATACTCAGGTGTTCTTCAATCAGGTTCATACGTATTGAATACTTCTAAAGGTAAACGTGAACGTATCGGACGTATCCTTCAAATGCACGCTAACAGCCGTAAAGAAATCGACACGGTTTACTCAGGTGATATCGCTGCTGCCGTTGGTTTGAAAGATACGACAACTGGTGACTCATTGACTGATGAAAAAGCTAAAATCATCCTTGAATCAATCGACGTTCCAGAACCAGTTATCCAATTGATGGTTGAGCCAAAATCTAAAGCAGACCAAGACAAGATGGGTATTGCCCTTCAAAAATTGGCTGAAGAAGATCCAACATTCCGTGTTGAAACAAACGTTGAAACTGGTGAAACAGTTATCTCTGGTATGGGTGAGCTTCACCTTGACGTCCTTGTTGACCGTATGCGTCGTGAGTTTAAAGTTGAAGCGAACGTAGGTGCTCCTCAAGTATCTTACCGTGAAACATTCCGCGCTTCCACTCAAGCACGTGGATTCTTCAAACGTCAGTCTGGTGGTAAAGGTCAATTCGGTGATGTATGGATTGAATTTACTCCAAACGAAGAAGGTAAAGGATTCGAATTCGAAAACGCAATCGTCGGTGGTGTGGTTCCTCGTGAATTTATCCCAGCGGTTGAAAAAGGACTTGTAGAAGCAATGGCTAACGGTGTTCTTGCAGGTTACCCAATTGTTGACGTTAAAGCTAAACTTTACGATGGTTCATACCACGATGTCGACTCATCTGAAACTGCCTTCAAGATTGCTGCATCTCTTGCACTTAAAGAAGCTGCTAAGACTGCACAACCAGCTATCCTTGAACCAATGATGCTTGTAACAATCACTGTTCCAGAAGAAAACCTTGGTGATGTTATGGGTCACGTAACTGCTCGTCGTGGACGTGTAGATGGTATGGAAGCACACGGTAACAGCCAAATCGTTCGTGCTTACGTTCCACTTGCTGAAATGTTCGGTTATGCAACAGTTCTTCGTTCTGCATCTCAAGGACGTGGTACATTCATGATGGTATTTGACCACTATGAAGATGTACCTAAGTCAGTACAAGAAGAAATCATTAAGAAAAACAAAGGTGAAGAATAATCTGTCTTCGCAATAGAAGGAAGTCACTTAGTGGCTTCCTTTTTTATTACCTTTATTGCACGCATATTTGCTGAATATATTATGGAAATTTAGAAATTAAATGAAAATCTTGCCAACTTCCATCCCATGTACGAAGAAATTAGACTGATTTAATAAATGAAAGCAAGGAAAAGTTCCTTATTTTGATGATATGTTAATAAAAATGAGAAAAAGATTCATAAATACACTTTTAGATAGAAAATTCAGAAAATTGCTTCTTTTATCTTGAAAATTTTTGAAAAAATGGTATGATAGTAACAAGCTATTTTTAAGAGAAGAGAAAGGGGAACAATGGAGAAAATCAGTTTAGAATCTCCTAAGACGGGGTCGGATCTAGTTTTGGAAACACTTCGTGATTTAGGAATTGATACCATATTTGGCTATCCTGGTGGTGCAGTCTTACCTTTGTATGATGCGATATACAATTTTAAAGGCATTCGTCACATTTTAGGACGCCATGAGCAAGGTTGTTTGCACGAAGCTGAAGGATATGCCAAATCAACTGGAAAGTTGGGTGTTGCTGTCGTCACGAGTGGACCGGGAGCTACAAATGCTATTACAGGGATTGCAGATGCCATGAGCGATAGCGTTCCCCTTTTGGTCTTTACGGGTCAGGTGGCGCGAGCAGGGATTGGGAAGGATGCCTTTCAGGAGGCGGATATCGTGGGGATTACCATGCCAATCACTAAGTACAATTACCAAGTTCGTGAGACGGCAGATATTCCTCGCATCATTACGGAAGCTGTTCATATCGCAACGACAGGTCGTCCAGGGCCTGTCGTGATTGACCTACCAAAAGACGTATCTGCTTTAGAGACAGATTTCATCTATTCACCCGAAGTGAATTTGCCAAGCTATCAGCCGACTCTGGAGCCAAATGATATGCAAATCAAGAAGATCTTGAAGCAATTGTCAAAAGCCAAGAAACCTGTTTTATTAGCAGGTGGCGGGGTTAGTTATGCAGAAGCAGCTACAGAACTCAATGAGTTTGCTGAACGTTACCAAATTCCAGTCGTGACTAGTCTTTTAGGACAAGGTGCGATTGCGACGAGTCATCCGCTCTTTCTTGGAATGGGAGGCATGCACGGTTCTTTCGCGGCCAACATTGCCATGACGGAAGCCGACTTTATGATTAGTATTGGTTGCCGTTTCGATGACCGCTTGACTGGAAATCCTAAGACCTTTGCGAAGAATGCTAAGGTTGCCCACATTGATATTGACCCAGCTGAGATTGGCAAGATTATCAGTGCAGATATTCCTGTGGTGGGCGATGCTAAGAAAGCCTTGCAGATGCTACTAGCAGAACCAACTGTTCATAATAATACTGAAAAGTGGATTGAAAAAGTCACCAAGGACAAGAATCGAGTTCGTTCTTATGATAAGAAAGAACGTGTGGTTCAACCTCAAGCCGTTATTGAACGCATCGGTGAGTTGACGAATGGGGATGCCATTGTTGTAACTGACGTTGGTCAACACCAAATGTGGACGGCTCAGTATTATCCTTACCAAAATGAGCGTCAGTTAGTCACTTCAGGTGGTTTGGGTACCATGGGATTCGGAGTTCCCGCAGCTATCGGGGCTAAGATTGCCAATCCGGAAAAAGAAGTTATCCTTTTTGTCGGTGATGGTGGCTTCCAGATGACCAATCAGGAACTAGCTATTTTGAACATTTACAAGGTACCGATTAAGGTTGTCATGTTGAATAACCACTCCCTAGGAATGGTTCGTCAGTGGCAGGAATCCTTCTATGAGGGTAGAACTTCCGAGTCAGTCTTTGATACACTTCCTGATTTCCAGCTGATGGCACAGGCTTACGGCATCAAAAATTATAAATTTGATAATCCAGAGACGATAGAGAAGGATTTAGAAGTCATTCTGGAGGATGTGCCGATGTTTATCGAGGTGGATATTTCTCGTAAGGAACAGGTTTTACCGATGGTACCAGCTGGTAAGAGCAATCATGAGATGTTGGGGGTGAAGTTCCATGCGTAGAATGTTAACAGCAAAACTACAAAATCGTTCGGGAGTCCTCAATCGCTTTACAGGTGTCCTTTCTCGTCGTCAGGTCAACATTGAAAGTATTTCAGTTGGTGCGACAGAGAATCCTGATGTATCACGGATTACCATCATTATCGATGTAGCTTCACACGATGAAGTAGAGCAAATCATTAAACAACTGAATCGTCAGATTGATGTGATTCGCATTCGAGATATCACAGATAAGCCACACTTGGAAAGAGAAGTTATCTTGGTAAAAGTATCTGCTCCTGCTGAAAAGCGTGCAGAAATCTTGGCCATTATCCAACCTTTCCGTGCAACGGTAGTAGATGTGGCTCCAAGCTCCATCACTATTCAGATGACTGGAAATGCTGAAAAGAGTGAAGCTTTATTGCGAGTGATTCGACCATATGGTATCAAAAATATCGCTCGTACGGGTGCAACTGGATTTACCCGCGACTAATACTCTTTGATTTTTATTGAGTATAAAATCCAGCATAAATTTGTTAAACCAGCCTAAAAGGCAATAAATAATAGAAAAGAGAGACAAACTATGGCAGTTCAAATGGAATACGAAAAAGATGTTAAAGTAGCAGCGCTTGACGGTAAAAAAATCGCCGTAATCGGTTATGGTTCACAAGGACATGCGCATGCGCAAAACTTGCGTGATTCAGGTCGTGATGTCATCATCGGTGTGCGTCCAGGTAAATCTTTTGACAAAGCAAAAGAAGATGGTTTTGACACTTATACAGTGGCAGAAGCAACTAAATTGGCTGACGTTATCATGATCTTGGCACCAGACGAAATCCAACAAGAATTGTATGAAGCAGAAATTGCTCCAAACTTGGAAGCTGGAAATGCAGTTGGATTTGCCCATGGTTTCAACATCCACTTTGAATTTATCAAAGTTCCTGCAGATGTAGATGTCTTCATGTGTGCTCCTAAAGGGCCAGGACACTTGGTACGTCGTACTTACGAAGAAGGTTTTGGTGTTCCGGCTCTTTATGCAGTATACCAAGACGCTACAGGAAATGCGAAAAATATTGCTATGGACTGGTGTAAAGGTGTTGGGGCAGCTCGTGTTGGTTTGCTTGAAACAACTTACAAAGAAGAAACTGAAGAAGACTTATTTGGTGAACAAGCTGTACTTTGTGGTGGTTTGACTGCCCTTATCGAAGCAGGTTTTGAAGTCTTGACAGAAGCAGGCTATGCCCCAGAATTAGCTTACTTTGAAGTTCTTCACGAAATGAAATTGATCGTTGACTTGATCTACGAAGGTGGATTCAAAAAAATGCGTCAATCAATTTCAAACACTGCTGAATACGGTGACTATGTATCAGGTCCACGTGTGATTACTGAGCAAGTTAAAGAAAACATGAAAGCTGTCTTGGCAGATATCCAAAATGGTAAATTTGCAAATGACTTTGTAAATGACTACAAGGCTGGACGTCCAAAATTGACTGCTTACCGTGAACAAGCAGCTAACCTTGAAATTGAAAAAGTTGGTGCTGAATTGCGTAAAGCAATGCCATTCGTTGGTAAAAATGACGACGACGCATTCAAAATCTACAACTAATTCTTGTGAAGAAAAACAGAAGGCGAGTTGGGGGTACCTAACTCGCTTTTTATCTTAAACAGTATTTGAGGAGGAGACAATGCTAAGTGCAAAAGACGTGGTGAAAGCCCACAAAGTATTGAGTGGTGTAGTAGTCAATACTCCACTTGATTATGATCATTATTTATCAGAGAAGTATGGTGCTAAGATTTATTTGAAGAAGGAAAATGCCCAGCGTGTTCGTTCTTTTAAGATTCGCGGAGCCTATTATGCCATTTCTCAATTAACAAAAGAAGAACGTGAGCGTGGTGTAGTCTGTGCCTCTGCAGGAAATCACGCCCAAGGTGTCGCCTATACTTGTAATGAGATGAAAATTCCTGCAACCATCTTTATGCCCATCACAACACCTCAACAAAAGATTGGACAGGTCCGCTTTTTTGGTGGTGATTTTGTGACAATTAAGTTAGTTGGGGATACCTTTGATGCTTCTGCTAAGGCAGCACAAGAATTTACAGTTTCTGAAAACCGCACCTTCATTGATCCTTTTGATGATGCGCATGTTCAGGCTGGTCAAGGGACTGTAGCCTATGAAATTCTTGAAGAAGCCCGTAAAGAGTCTATTGATTTTGATACAGTACTTGTACCAGTAGGCGGTGGCGGATTGATTGCCGGTGTTTCTACTTATATTAAGGAAACCAACCCGACTATTGAAGTGATTGGGGTAGAAGCCAATGGAGCCCGCTCTATGAAAGCTGCCTTTGAGGCTGGGGGACCAGTTAAACTCAAAGAAATTGATAAGTTTGCTGATGGGATAGCTGTACAGAAAGTTGGACAATTAACCTATGAAGCGACCCGTCAGAATGTTGAAACGCTGATTGGGGTGGACGAGGGCTTGATTTCTGAAACCTTGATTGATCTTTATTCCAAACAAGGAATTGTAGCAGAACCAGCCGGGGCTGCTAGTGTTGCAGCCTTGGAAGTTTTATCAGACTATATCAAAGGCAAGACGATTTGTTGTATTATTTCTGGAGGAAATAACGATATCAACCGCATGCCAGAGATGGAAGAACGTGCCTTGATTTACGATGGAATCAAGCATTACTTTGTAGTGAATTTCCCACAGCGTCCAGGAGCTCTCCGAGAGTTTGTAAATGACATTTTGGGGCCAAATGATGACATCACTCGTTTTGAATATATCAAACGAGCAAGCAAGGGGACAGGCCCTGTATTGATTGGGATTGCTCTTGCCAATAAGCATGATTATGCTGGATTGATTCATCGTATGGAAAAGTTTGACCCGTCTTATATTAATTTGAATGGAAACGAAACATTGTATAACATGTTAGTTTAAACTAAAATAAAATTATTATCATATTATTTGCGTAATGATAACGATGGTGTTATAATGAGGGTGATGAAAGGGGGAGATTCCCATGGTTTTACAAATTTTACTTGTTTTATTGTTTTTAGTGGTGATTGCATCAGTGATTATGGTTAGTTCTGTGTATGTGGTTCGACAACAATCTGTCGCTATCATAGAACGCTTTGGTAAATACCAAAAGTTGAGCAATAGTGGTATTCATTTGCGGGCTCCTTTTGGGATTGATAGAATTGCAGCAAGAGTACAACTACGTTTGTTGCAGAGTGAAATCGTTGTAGAGACAAAGACGCAAGATAATGTATTTGTGACGATGAATGTAGCGACTCAGTATCGAGTAAATGAAAACAATGTCACAGATGCCTATTATAAATTGATGCGTCCAGAAGCCCAAATTAAATCCTATATTGAAGATGCTTTGCGTTCATCTGTACCAAAGCTAACCCTAGATGAGTTGTTTGAGAAGAAGGATGAAATCGCCTTAGAAGTTCAAAAACAAGTGGCTGAAGAAATGTCTACGTATGGGTATATCATTGTCAAAACGCTGATTACTAAAGTTGAACCTGATGCTGAAGTAAAACAATCAATGAATGAAATCAATGCAGCTCAACGTAAGAGAGTTGCAGCGCAAGAACTTGCTGAAGCAGATAAGATTAAGATCGTGACCGCGGCAGAAGCAGAAGCAGAAAAAGATCGCCTACATGGTGTAGGGATTGCAGAACAGCGTAAAGCGATTGTTGACGGACTGGCTGATTCTATCAAAGAGTTAAAGGGAGCTAATGTTGAGCTAACTGAAGAACAAATCATGTCTATCCTATTAACGAACCAGTATTTAGACACATTGAATAATTTTGCAGAAAAAGAAGGAAATAATACAATCTTCCTACCAGCAAATCCTAATGGAGTTGAAGATATAAGAACTCATATATTATCGGCTTTAAAAGCCAAATAAAAATATGCAGAATAATATAGTTGTGACGAATATATGTTTTTTTATTGACAGATAAAATAAAAACGTATACAATTAGGAATTGTAAAGAATAATTCAGGAGAAGAACATGGTTAAGTCAAACTTTGAAAAGGTAGAAGCAGTTGTTGGCTGGGTTCGTGATAAGAAGATCACAGGTTACCGTATCTCTAAAGAAACGAATGCGCGTGAAATGTCTATCATTGCCCTAGCGCAAGGACGCGCAAAAGTTAAAAATATTTCATTTGAAACAGCTCTTAGTTTAATCGATTTCTATGAAAAAAATCATGAAAAATTTGAAGATTGAACTGTGGTTACAGGCAGATTTCTGAATCGAGTCTGCCTTTCCTTTACAATTACAAACTAAAAAGACTGCATTCTGTATGCAGTCTTTATTTATTAATTGAGATAACGCTGAAGGAATTCTTTTGTCCGTTCTTCTTTAGGGTTCGTGAAGAGTTCTTCAGGTTTACCTTCTTCTGCAATGATTCCCTTGTCCATGAAGATGACACGATGGGAGACGTCGCGAGCAAATTCCATTTCGTGGGTTACAACAATCATGGTCAAGCCTTCTTGAGCTAGGTCCTGCATAATTTTGAGGACTTCTCCGACCATTTCGGGGTCAAGGGCAGATGTTGGTTCGTCGAAGAGAATGGCGTCAGGATTCATGGAGAGTGCACGAGCGATAGCTACACGTTGCTTTTGTCCACCTGAAAGTTGCTTCGGCTTGGCTTGCCAGTAACGTTCTCCCATACCAACTTTTTCAAGATTCTCTTTGGCAATTTTTTCAGCTTCAGAGTGGTCACGTTTGAGTACTGTCGTTTGGGCGACGATGGTATTTTCGAGGACATTCAGATTTTCAAAGAGATTGAAAGATTGGAAAACCATACCGAGCTTTTCACGATAATGGGTGAGGTTATAGCCTTTTTCCAGGACATTTTCTCCGCGATAGAGAATCTCTCCTCCTGTAGGTGTTTCTAGTAAATTAATCGAACGAAGGAAGGTTGATTTTCCGCTTCCCGAGCTTCCGATGATGGAAATAACCTCTCCTTTATGGACGGTGAGAGAAATGTCTTTTAGCACTTCATTTTGTCCATAGGATTTTTTTAGGTGTTTGATTTCAAGGATTGGTTGTGTCATTTTTTCAAATCCCCCGTTTGCATTTGGTTAGCACCTGTAGTGTAAGTGTCCATGTCCATATAGCGTTCGATAAAACGTAGGACACGGGTCACAGTGAAGGTGAGGACAAAGTAAATCACTGCAATGATGGTAAAGGTCTGGAAGTATTGATAGGTTTGAGTCGCTACAGTATTTCCTGAGAAATAAAGCTCGACAACTGAAATAACGTTCAATACAGAGGTATCTTTGATATTGATGACAAACTCATTACCAGTAGCAGGTAGAATATTACGGACAACCTGAGGAAGGACAATCTTACGCATGGTTTGATTGTGGGTCATACCAAGAGCAGTTGCAGCTTCGAACTGTCCCTTGTCAACTGCTAGAATACCACCACGAACGATTTCTGTCATGTAGGCACCCGTGTTGATTGAGACGATAAAGATAGCAGCCAGTGTCCGGTCGAGATTGATACCGAAAGCTTGAGCAGTCCCATAGTAGATAACCATGGATTGAACAATCATCGGTGTACCACGGAAGATTTCAATATAGACATTGAGAATCCAACCGACTAGTTTTTGTAGGCCGTAAATGGCTTTGTTTTCAGAGAGAGGAGCCGTACGGAAGACACCAATGGCAAGACCGATAATGAGACCTACGATAGTTCCGATGATTGAGATTAAAAGAGTGACCCCTGCACCACGCAAGAGCTGTTGCCAGTTTTCAGAAAGAATTTTAGCAACTTGGCTGAAGAAATTACTGCTACTTTCTTCAGTTGCTGTGGCTTCGGCAGGTTGCTCCTGAATCATACGATCCATCAGTGCAACTTGTTCATCTTTGGAGATGGTTTCAATACTAGCATTAATTTGGCTGATACGACTGTCATCTTTACGAAGTCCAATGGCAATAGCAGTATCTTCTTCTCCAGTCTTGAAACCTGGTTCTACTTGGACCATCTGAAACTTAGAGTTAGCGGCTTCGGCAGTCAGTGCTTCAGGGCGTTCCGAAACATAGGCATCAATAACACCAGCCTCAAGAGCTTGGCGCATTTGGGCAAAGTCGCCCATAGCTGTTTCTTTCTTGACACCAGGGATTTGGGAAATCAAATCATAAAGGTAAACACCTTGTTGAGAAGTGATTTTTGCTCCGCTAAAGTCCTCTAAAGATTTGGCATTGGCATAGGCAGAGTCTTTTTTGACCAATAGAACTGGCTCGCTAGTATAGTAACTGCTTGAAAAAGCAATTTCTTGTTTGCGTTCAGCGGTTGGGCTCATACCGGCAATGATCATATCGATTTTGCCAGAAGTAAGGGCTGGAACAAGTCCTTCCCACTTGGTTTTCACGACCAAAGGTTCCTTACCCAGATCTTTGGCAATCTTTTTAGCGATTTGAACATCATAGCCGTTGGCATATTGGTTGGTACCGTCGATTTTGACAGCACCATTACTATCATCGTCTTGGGTCCAGTTGAAGGGAGCGTAAGCTGCCTCCATTCCGATGCGTAAATATTCGTCGGCTTGGACTTGGCTAGCTAGTCCTAATGTAAGGGCTAGGCTAGCAAGAATAGATAAGCATAATTTTTTCATGTTTTCTCCTATTTCTAGTCTAAAAAATGACTTCTCTCTATTGTATCTAAAAATGGTGAGATTTTCAATACGAATAAGCCTTTACTTATAAAAAATGATATAATGATAGCAAAGATAAAAAGGGGGATTGTGTTGTGAAAAAGACTTTTTTCGTGCTTTTATTTAGCTTGTTTTGTATTTTACCACTCTCTGTTTTTGCGGTTGATTTTAAGATTCGCTCTTATCAAGGTGATTTGTATATTCATGCAGATAATACGGCAGAATTTAGGGAGAAAGTAGTCTATTATTTTGATGAAGACTTTAATGGACAACTAGTAGGACTTGGCCGTTCTGGTAAGATGCCAAAGGGCTTTGAAATAGATCCCAGTCCGAAGGTTCAGGTATGGAAAAATGCTAGCGCCATTGAGAATGTCAATAGTGAAGTGATAGAAGAATCGGAAGGTTATACTGTAAAAGTGTATAATCCAGGCCAAGAAGGGGATACCGTTGAAGTGGTAATCACATGGCAACTAAAAAACCTCCTATTTCTATATGATGATATCGCGGAACTTAATTGGCAACCCTTGACAGATAGTTCAGAACCTATCGAAAATTTTGCGTTTCGGGTAACAGGCTTTAATGGAGCTGAAAAACTTTTCTTTCATACAGGGAAACTCTTTACAGAGGGCAAGGTAGAGAAGACAGGTGGTGATTATCGTGTTCATTTGCAGAACCTACCTCGTCAGCGTGGGGTTGAATTGCATGCCTATTGGCCTAGAAAAGATTTTGGAACTGATTTGGATCAGGGATTGAAGGGCAATCGTTTAGCAGAATTTGAAAAAATAGAGGAGTCCATTGTTGCTGAAAAAGCTCAAAGCAAAGCTCTGGTTACGTGGGTTATCCCTTTTCTACTCTCGCTTTCTTTAGTCTTTAGTGTCATTTTCTATCGCATTTACCGAAGAAAAACCTCCCCATCGAAGAAACATGCTAAAAATCACCGTCTCTACGAACCGCCAATGGACTTAGAACCGATGGTTTTATCGGAATCTGTTTACTCCACTTCTTTAGAGGAAGTCAGCCCCTTGACCAAGGGAGGAGGGAAGTTCACCTTTGACCAACTCGTTCAGGCAACCTTGTTGGATGTGATTGACCGTGGAAATGTTTCAATCATCTCAAATGGAGATGAGGTCCGTCTAAAAGTCGTAAAAGAAAAAGGATTAGCCAGTTTTGAAAAGGATTGCCTTAATTTGGCCTTTTCAGGAAGAGAAGAAGTGCTTGTTTCAGATTTGTTTGCAGATTACCAAGTGTCAACTAGTCTTTACCAAGGTGCAAAAGCAGCTGATGAAAAACGAATTCAGAAAACAGGACGTAAACTTAAGTCGTCTTTTGAGCAAGCTCTGAAGCAGATGCAGGATGGAGTGAGAAAGCGGGTTTCCTCTTTGCAACTTCCAGATTATTATCGTCCACTGAGTAATGGCGAAAAAATCTTGCGATTGACGATAGGTGTCTCTACGCTTCTACCTGCTTTCGTTGGTTTTGGCTGGTTCTTGTACAGTTTGGATGCTCACGGGTATTTTTCCCTGCCACTTCCTATCCTTGGGTTTGTGAGCTTGATGTTAGCTGTCGTCTATTATTGGACAACCCGATTTGATACTCGTGATGGTGTTTTAAACGAAGAAGGACTAGAAGCGTACTATCTCTGGACTAGTTTTGAAAACATGCTTCGCGATATCGCCCATCTAGACAAGGCAGAATTAGAGAGTATTGTTCTTTGGAATCGCCTCCTTGTCTATGCTACTTTATTTGGTTATGCGGACAAGGTGAGTCATTTGATGAAATCTTATCAGATTCAAGTTGAGAATCCAGATATCAATCTTTATGTAGCTTATGGCTGGCACAGCATGTTTTATCATTCAACTGCTCAAATGAGTCACTATGCTAGTATTGCAAACACAGCAAGTACCTACTCCGTATCTTCTGGAAGTGGTTCTTCAGGTGGAGGATTCTCAGGAGGCGGAGGCGGTGGTAGCATCGGTGCCTTCTAAAAAACCTATCGCAGAATCCGAAATTATGCTATAATAGAGGACAGAAAAAGGAGTAATACATGTATCTTATTGAAATTTTGAAGTCGATCTTTTTTGGGATTGTTGAAGGAATTACAGAATGGTTGCCCATTTCAAGTACGGGTCACTTGATCTTGGTTGAAGAATTTGTACAATACAAGGACCAAAATGAAGCCTTCATGTCCATGTTTAATGTTGTCATTCAGCTCGGTGCTATCTTAGCGGTTATGGTGATTTACTTTAACAAGCTCAATCCCTTCAAACCTGGTAAAAATAAGGTGGAAGTCCGTCGAACTTGGCAATTGTGGTCAAAAGTCCTCGTTGCGACCTTGCCTTTATTGTTAGTCTTTAAGCTGGATGATTGGTTTGACACTCATTTTCATAATATGGTATCAGTTGCTATTATGTTGATTATCTATGGGGTTGCCTTTATCTATCTCGAAAAACGAAATAAGGCGCAAGCCATTGAACCAATAGTAACAGAGCTAGACAAGTTGCCTTATAAAACAGCTCTTTACATCGGACTCTTCCAAGTCCTCGCCCTCTTCCCAGGAACGAGCCGTTCTGGTGCAACTATCGTTGGTGGTTTGTTAAATGGAACGAGTCGCTCTGTCGTAACAGAGTTTACCTTCTATCTCGGAATTCCTGTTATGTTTGGGGCTAGTGCTTTAAAGATTTTCAAATTTATAAAAGCAGGTCAACTCTTGAGTTTTGGACAACTGTTCTTGCTTTTGGTTGCTATGGGAGTAGCCTTCGCGGTCAGCATGGTTGCTATTCGCTTCTTGACTGGCTATGTGAAGAAGCACGACTTTACCCTCTTTGGTAAATACCGTATCGTACTCGGTAGTGTCTTGTTGCTCTATAGTTTTGTGCGTTTATTTGTATAAGAAAAAGCTTGAGGGAATCTTCCTTCAAGCTTTTTAAAATCCTGTTACTGTGACTCCTAGCAAACGAATGCCTTTTTCTTTTTCAGCTAGTTCTTCGTAGAGTTGAAGGGCAGTTTGAGAAATCTGACTAGTATCCTGTGTTGCTTGTGGGAGGCTTTTTCGTCTAGTTAGAGTAGAGAAGTCAGCATATCGTATTTTTAGGATAATGATTTTTCCAGCTTTGCCTTGTTGGCTAAGATTGTGAGCTACCTTTTCTGAGAGAAGAGTCAGCTCTTTTTTGATGTCTTCTTCTACTTGCAGGATTTTTCCGTAGGTTTTTTCCTTGCCAATGGACTTGCGAATACGATTGGCCTTGACCGGTGAATTATGAATGCCCCTAGCCTTTCGATAAAGATCAAAACCGAGTCTGCCAAACCGATCGATTAAAGTGACTTCAGAAACAGCCAATAAGTCTTCACCAGTATAAATGCTCATTTCATGAAGGCGTTCAACTGTTTTTTTGCCCACACCGTGAAATTTAGCAATGTCCATTTGTTTGAGAAAATCCTCAGCCTGATCTGGGAGGATGACTGTCAAACCATGTGGCTTTTGATAGTCACTAGCCATTTTAGCTAAAAATTTGTTATAAGAGACGCCTGCAGAAGCAGTCAGATGTAGCTCCTGCCAGATATCTTGTTGGATGAGACGGGCTATTTTGACAGCTGACTTGATACCGAGTTTATTTTCCGTTACATCCAAGTATGCCTCGTCAATACTCATAGGTTCAATCAAATCAGTGTAGCGTTTAAAAATAGCACGAATCTCAAGTCCCACAGTCTTATACTTTTCATAATTTCCTGAGATAAAGATAGCTTGGGGACAGCGCTCATAAGCTTCTTTAGAGCTCATGGCTGAATGAACACCAAAAGCTCGCGCCTCATAGCTACAGGTAGAAACGACACCACGTCCACCTGTTTGTCTGGGGTCACTCCCGATGATGACAGGTTTGCCCTTTAACTTAGGATTATCTCTGATTTCCACCGCAGCAAAAAAGGCATCCATGTCGATATGGATGATTTTTCTAGACAAATCATTAATCAATGGAAATATGAGCATTTAGCTTCCTTTCTAGCCGTATTTTCTTTCTCATTATACCGTTTTTTCTGAAAAAATGGAAAAGAGTAGTCTAACTTTCAAAAATATAATACAGATAATATCAAAAAACAGCCTGTATTATAAAAGAAAGCGCTAAAAAGGCTGTTTTCTCCTTGTTGAAATCGGTTACTGTGTGGTATACTTGATTTATGAATGTAACAGATAGTTGTTACTAGAAAGAAAAATGAGGACATTAACATGGTTGTTAAGACAGTTGTTGAAGCGCAAGATATTTTTGATAAAGCTTGGGAAGGCTTCAAAGGCGTAGATTGGAAAGAAAAAGCAAGTATTTCTCGCTTCGTTCAAGCTAACTACACACCTTACGATGGAGATGAAAGTTTCCTTGCTGGCCCAACAGAACGTTCGCTTCACATCAAAAAAATCGTAGAAGAAACAAAAGCACACTACGAAGAAACTCGTTTCCCAATGGACACTCGTCCAACATCTATTGCTGATATTCCTGCTGGATTTATCGACAAAGAAAACGAATTGATCTTCGGTATCCAAAACGATGAACTCTTCAAATTGAATTTCATGCCAAAAGGTGGTATCCGTATGGCTGAAACTACTTTGAAAGAAAATGGATACGAACCAGATCCAGCTGTTCATGAAATCTTCACAAAATACGTAACAACAGTTAACGACGGTATCTTCCGTGCCTACACTTCAAACATCCGTCGTGCTCGTCACGCTCACACTGTAACTGGCCTTCCAGATGCTTACTCACGTGGACGTATCATCGGTGTTTACGCACGTCTTGCTCTTTACGGTGCAGACTACTTGATGCAAGAAAAAGTAAACGACTGGAATGCAATTAAAGAAATTGATGAAGAAACAATCCGTCTTCGCGAAGAAGTAAACCTTCAATACCAAGCATTGCAACAAGTTGTTCGCTTGGGTGACCTTTACGGGGTTGATGTTCGCAAACCAGCGATGAACGTTAAAGAAGCAATCCAATGGGTTAACATCGCTTTCATGGCTGTCTGCCGTGTGATTAATGGTGCCGCTACATCTTTAGGTCGTGTGCCAATCGTGCTTGACATCTTTGCAGAACGTGACCTTGCTCGTGGTACATTTACTGAATCAGAAATCCAAGAGTTCGTTGATGATTTCGTTATGAAACTTCGTACAGTTAAATTTGCTCGTACAAAAGCTTATGACCAATTGTACTCAGGTGACCCAACATTCATCACAACTTCTATGGCTGGTATGGGTAACGACGGTCGTCACCGTGTTACTAAGATGGACTACCGTTTCTTGAACACTCTTGACAATATCGGTAACTCTCCAGAGCCAAACTTGACAGTTCTTTGGACTGACAAATTGCCATACAACTTCCGTCGCTACTGTATGCACATGAGCCACAAACACTCTTCTATCCAATACGAAGGTGTAACAACAATGGCTAAAGACGGATACGGAGAAATGAGCTGTATCTCATGCTGTGTGTCACCACTTGACCCAGAAAACGAAGATCAACGCCACAACATCCAGTACTTCGGTGCTCGTGTAAACGTTTTGAAAGCTCTTCTTACTGGTTTGAACGGTGGTTACGACGATGTTCACAAAGACTACAAAGTATTTGACATCGATCCTATTCGTGACGAAGTTCTTGAATTCGAATCAGTTAAAGCGAACTTTGAAAAATCTCTTGACTGGTTGACTGACACTTACGTAGACGCTTTGAACATCATCCACTACATGACTGACAAGTACAACTACGAAGCTGTTCAAATGGCCTTCTTGCCAACTAAACAACGTGCTAACATGGGATTCGGTATCTGTGGATTTGCTAACACAGTTGATACATTGTCAGCTATCAAGTACGCTACAGTTAAACCAATCCGTGACGAGGATGGCTACATCTACGATTACGAAACAATCGGTGAATACCCACGTTGGGGTGAAGATGACCCACGTTCAAACGAATTGGCAGAATGGTTGATCGAAGCTTACACAACTCGTCTACGTAGCCACAAACTCTACAAGAACGCAGAAGCTACAGTATCACTTTTGACCATCACATCTAACGTTGCTTACTCTAAACAAACTGGTAACTCACCAGTCCACAAAGGTGTATACCTCAACGAAGATGGTTCTGTGAACTTGTCTAAACTTGAATTCTTCTCACCAGGTGCTAACCCATCTAACAAAGCTAAAGGTGGATGGTTGCAAAACTTGAACTCACTTGCTAGCCTTGACTTTGGTTACGCAGCTGATGGTATCTCATTGACAACTCAAGTTTCACCTCGTGCTCTTGGTAAAACTCGTGACGAACAAGTGGATAACTTAGTAACAATCCTTGATGGTTACTTCGAAAACGGTGGACAACACTGTAACTTGAACGTAATGGACTTGAAAGATGTTTATGACAAGATTATGAATGGCGAAGATGTCATCGTACGTATCTCTGGATACTGTGTAAACACTAAATACCTCACACCAGAACAAAAAACTGAATTGACACAACGTGTCTTCCACGAAGTTCTTTCAATGGATGATGCATTGAGCTAAGATTTTAAATTAAATAGAAAAGGCCAGTTGGAAACGACTGGCTTTTTGCGTCCTTGAAAAATTTTTAAAAATAGTCAAATTTGGTCAAAAAGTTATTGACTTTTACTGACTAAAGTGATATAGTAGAAACATAAGGAAAATGAATTCCTTAAAAAGCTCATTTTCAACGAATTAGTCTTTGAGAATGAGGTATAGAATCCCGAGAAAGGGGTGAGGCCTATGTTGAATCTAACAGAATTTGAAAAGAAGATTATAAAAGGCTTATTTAAAAAAGAAAAACCAGAAATTATACGTAGAGTAGCGATTTAGCTAGTCTAAATTTTTTAAAAAAAGGTCAAAGATAGTCAATATCAGAGATCGCATATAATTAAGAATAAACGAGGTAAAGAATATGAACAACAACTTTAATAACTTTAACAACATGGATGATTTATTTAACCAATTGATGGGTGGTATGCGAGGATACAGTTCTGAAAACCGTCGCTACTTGATTAATGGACGTGAAGTGACACCTGAGGAATTTGCTCACTATCGTGCAACTGGTCAATTGTCAGGAAATGCAGAAGTTGATGGACAAATGCAACAACAAGCTTCAGGTATGAAACAAGACGGTGTCCTTGCTAAACTAGGTCGTAACTTGACCGCAGAAGCTCGTGAGGGCAAGTTGGATCCTGTTATCGGACGAAACAAGGAAATTCAAGAAACATCTGAAATCCTCTCACGTCGTACGAAAAATAATCCTGTTCTGGTCGGAGATGCAGGTGTTGGTAAGACAGCCGTTGTCGAAGGCTTAGCACAAGCTATTGTGAATGGAGATGTTCCAGCTGCCATCAAGAATAAGGAAATTATTTCTATTGATATCTCAGGTCTTGAAGCTGGTACTCAATACCGTGGCAGCTTTGAAGAAAACGTTCAAAACCTAGTCAATGAAGTGAAAGAAGCAGGGAATATTATCCTCTTCTTTGATGAAATTCACCAAATCCTTGGTGCTGGTTCAATCGGTGGAGACAGTGGTTCTAAAGGTCTTGCAGATATTCTCAAGCCAGCTCTCTCTCGTGGTGAATTGACCGTTATTGGAGCGACAACTCAAGACGAATACCGTAACACCATCTTGAAAAATGCAGCTCTTGCTCGTCGTTTCAACGAAGTGAAGGTCAATGCTCCTTCAGCAGAGGATACCTTTAAAATCCTTCAAGGGATTCGTGACCTCTATCAACAACACCACAATGTCATCTTGCCAGACGAAGTCTTGAAAGCAGCAGTGGATTATTCTGTCCAATACATTCCTCAACGCAGCTTGCCAGATAAGGCTATTGACCTTGTCGATGTAACGGCAGCTCACTTGGCAGCTCAACATCCAGTAACAGATGTTCATGCTGTCGAACGGGAAATCGAGGCAGAAAAGGACAAGCAAGAAAAAGCAGTTGAGGCAGAAGATTTCGAAGCAGCTCTTAATGCTAAAACACGCATTGCAGAATTAGAAAAGAAAATCGAAAACCACACAGAAGATATGAAGGTGACTGCGAGTGTCAACGATGTGGCTGAATCTGTAGAACGTATGACTGGTATTCCGGTATCACAAATGGGAGCATCAGACATCGAACGTTTGAAAGATATGACTCATCGTTTGGAACACAAGGTTATCGGCCAAGATAAGGCAGTAGAAGCAGTGGCTCGTGCTATCCGTCGTAACCGTGCAGGATTTGATGAAGGCAATCGCCCAATCGGTAGCTTCCTCTTTGTAGGGCCTACTGGGGTTGGGAAGACCGAGCTTGCTAAGCAATTGGCGCTCGATATGTTTGGAACCAAGGATGCGATCATCCGCTTGGATATGTCTGAATACAGTGACCGCACAGCCGTTTCTAAGTTAATCGGTACAACAGCAGGTTATGTGGGTTATGATGACAATAGCAATACCTTGACAGAACGTGTTCGTCGCAATCCTTACTCTATCATTCTCTTGGACGAAATTGAAAAGGCTGATCCTCAAGTCATTACCCTTCTCCTCCAAGTCTTGGATGACGGCCGTTTAACTGATGGTCAAGGAAATACCGTGAACTTCAAAAACACTGTCATTATCGCAACATCAAATGCTGGATTTGGCTATGAAGCTAACTTGACGGAAGATGCAGACAAACCAGAATTGATGGATCGTTTGAAACCATACTTCCGTCCAGAATTCCTCAATCGCTTTAATGCAGTTATCGAGTTCTCACACTTGAATAAGGAAGACCTTTCTAAGATTGTGGACTTGATGTTGGCTGAAGTCAACCAAACCTTGGCTAAGAAAGGAATCGACCTTGAAGTTAGCCAAGCAGCTAAGGACTTTATCACAGAAGAAGGCTATGACGAAGTTATGGGTGTTCGTCCTCTCCGTCGCGTGGTTGAACAACAAATTCGTGATAAGGTGACAGACTTCCACTTGGATCATCTAGATGCCAAACATCTGGAAGCAGATATGGAAGATGGCGTTTTGGTCATTCGTGAAAAAGCCTAACTCGCGATTTTGAGAATAAAAAAAGAAGGAACTAGCTAAAAAGCTGGTTCCTTTTGTGTTTAGATGACATGACGCTCAAAGGCATCATCTGAGATTCCTTGTTCCAGGATGAGCTTCGCCCATTCCTTAGCAGAAAAGAGGCTGTGGTCCTTGTAGTTTCCGCAAGATTCGATGGTTGTTCCTGGGACATCTTCCCAAGTAGTAGTTTCAGCGATTTCCTTGAGCGAATCCTTGATAACAGCTGCAATCTCGGCGCTAGCATGGCGTCCCCACATAATCATGTGGAAGCCTGTACGGCAACCAAATGGTGAACAGTCAATCATTCCGTCAATGCGGGTACGGATAAGTTTGGCCAAGAGGTGCTCGATAGTGTGAAGGCCAGCAGTAGGGATAGAGTCTTCGTTTGGCTGTACTAAGCGAATATCATAATTGGAGATGACATCTCCCTTTGGCCCTGTTTCTTCCCCAATCAAGCGAACATAGGGTGCTTTAACAATGGTGTGGTCAAGTTCAAAACTTTCAACAATAACTTCTTTTGACATGGTCGTTCCTTTCAGTTTTCTTTTTTCATTATATCATAAAGACTGCTCTTGATGAAGTTTGACAAATGACTTTTTGAGACTAGCATTATAACAAAGTCTCCATACAAAACTCGCAGAATTATAAAGAAAAACTGAGTTCTTTCTAATGAAGCTAGAGCAACTTCTGAAAGATGGAGTCAACTTTTAGAATTTTTGCTTGATTTCTGAACTAATTCTGAACTAGATTGGATATACTGTAGAAAATAAAGATAAAGGAGTTCAGTATGGAACATATGGTGAAAATAGAAGGCGTTTGCAAAAAGCATGGCAGTAAGCAGATTTTAGAAGATATTTCTTTTACAGCTAGAAGCGGGCGGATTACAGCTTTTCTGGGCCCGAATGGTGCAGGGAAAAGTTCGACCTTGAGGATTCTCTTGGGGTTAGATCGGGCGACAGCAGGAGCGGCGACTTTTGATGGGCAAACCTATCAGTCAATGATCTATCCGCTCAGAACGGTAGGTGCAGCCTTTGACGGCATTGGCGGTCTGCCAAATCGAAAGGTCTATGACCACTTGAGAATTATTGCGGCGAGTAATGCTATTCCCAAGTCTCGGATCAATGAGGTTTTGGAGATGACTGGAATCGCTCATAAGAGGAAGGAACTCTTGTCAAGCCTGTCTCTGGGGGAAGGTCAGCGGTTGGGTTTAGCAGCAGCTTTGCTGGGTGATCCTCAGTTTCTCATATTAGATGAGCCGACCAATGGACTGGATCCAAGTGGGATTAAGTGGTTTAGAAAGTTCATCCGTCAGCAGGCTGATTTAGGGAAAACGGTACTTCTATCCTCCCATATCCTGTCAGAGGTACAAATGGTGACAGATGATGTGGTCTTGATTCATCATGGGCGAATTATTGAGCAGGGACGATTGGAAGAGGTGCTGCAAGATTCAGACAGTCTAGAAGATCTCTTCTTTGATTTGACAGAGGAGGTTTAAGATGAAAGAAACGATGTCTTTATTGCATTCAGAATGGTTGAAAATCCGATCAATCAAGGCTTTCAAAGTGAGTGTGGCCTTCATGCTACTATTGGTGCCTGTCGTATCTTGGCTGGAGGGTCGACAGTATTTGTCTATCGGCTTGGATGCTACACCTGAGACGGTTCCTAATCTGATAAACGCCATTGATCCGCTGGAATATCTAGGTCTCAACGGGGCTTCTATGGCGGTCATGGTTTTGGTCATTTTAGCTGGAATTTTGGGAGCTATGGAATTTCAGTCTCATAGCTTGAGAACCAGTCTCTTGACCTGTAATAACCGCCTGAAGTTGCTTGTGGGGAAACTCATGACCTTTGCTTGCTTTTCTCTTGCCACTAGCTTTTTATCAATCTACTTTAGTTATATGGTCATGCATCTCGCTTTAGGAAAGGAAGGACTTGATCCGATTCTGCTCAATCAGGCAGCTTGGAGTTTGATTTTGTGGAAAACCTTATCTCTGACCTTATTGGGAATCCTTTCGTTTTTGTTAGGTTTATTGGCTCGGACCATGCTAGTTCCTCTGCTTTTTCTCGTACCACAGATCTATAATCTGGGAAACTACCTGGCAGCTCACACGAGTTGGGGGACTTATTTACCACAGCCAGCAGGAGAGTTGTTTGCTGCAACGCCAACTTCCCAATATGCTAACAATCCCTTGCAAGGGCTGTTGATACTTGGTGCATGGTTGCTAGTCATCGGCGGCATGGCTTCTCTGCGCTTTTTGAAGACGGATTTAGGAGGGCGATACTGATGATAAAAGCTCTGCTTAGAAGTGAATGGATTAAGTTCCGTTCTTATTATCTCGCTCTTGGTGCAGCCTTAGTGGCTATGGTAGCTGTTCCATTTTTTCTGATGAATCTTGACTACAGTCAGACAGCAGTTGGTCAGACGAAGGCTCTGAGTGAGGTTTTGCATGCCCTCTATCTGGCGCAGCCTGTCATCGTCATCTTTACTTCTCTCTATTTTGCCCAGGAGTTTGTCAGGTCTGGGATGCGAACGAATTTTCTAACCGTATCAAATAGAAAGGCTTGGTTGGCTGGGAAATTCCTTTTTCTGGACTTGCTGCTCTTGGTTCTCTACAGTGTCATGATAGGCAGCTGTTTCCTTGTTATGCTGGCTCGTTTTGACCTAAGCTTTAGCTGGTCCTTACTAGAGAAATTCCTCTATTACAGCTCTTTTGGTCTTCTCAGCAATATTTTTCTGGCTTTTTTAACTGCTGGCCTCGCTTTGCTATTTCAATCTTGGGTTGTGCCGGTGTCGGTGCTCTTTCCTCTCTTGATTGGTCTCAGCCGTTTATTGGCGACTTTCATCAAAGAAGCAAAATACCTGCCCGATCTGGCTACGCTAAATCTTTTTGAGTATGAAGGACTTCAGCATTCAATAGATCTCTCAGGGCTGGGAATACAGCTGTTATGGTTAGCTTTGGTTTGGAGCTCTGCTATATTCTTAACCTTGAAACGAGATGTTCGCTAGAGGTATGCTATAATGGAAATCATGAGACAGTATCGTATTTTGGTGGTTGATGACGACCAGAGCATTTTGAAGCTGGTGAAAAACGTCCTAGAGCTAGATGCTTATGATGTGACGACGCTTGATCGGATAGAAGACCTAGAGCTGACGCATTTTGTCGGATATGACTTGATTCTGCTGGATGTGATGATGGAACCTGTTAATGGTTTTGAGCTGTGTTCCTATATTCGTCCTCATCTTTCGTGTCCAATCATCTTTCTGACGGCTAAGGAATTGGAGGCGGACAAAGTGGAAGGGCTCTTTCGCGGAGCAGATGACTATATTGTCAAGCCTTTTGGAACCAAAGAATTGCTGGCGCGTGTCAGAGCTCATCTTCGGCGGGAGGAAAGACGTGAGGAGCGATATTCTGAAATTGCTTCTTGTCAATTTTATCCAGAGCGCTATGAAGTTGCCTGTTTTGGTAAAGTCTTGAAATTTTCAGAGCGAGAGTTTAAGTTGCTACATTTACTAGCTAGCAATCCCAAGCAGACCTTCTCAGCTGAACGCCTGCATACCTTGCTTTACCCAGAAAGCTCAGAAACACAGCTTCGCTCTATCTCAGAATACGTATATCAGATTCGCCAAAAATGCAAACAAGAAGGGCTGCAAGCAATCGCAACAGTGAGAGGAGTAGGCTATAGATGGCAATTAGAACCCGAAATTTCAAAAGCCTAGTCTGGACAACCAGTTTAAAGATCGTCTTTTTTCATGTTTTGATTTTTGTGCTTATAGGTTATGAATTTACGCAAGGAAGTGATCACGTTCTTTTCACCTTGTTCTTTTGGGCAGGGAGCTTGCTGCTGATTACTTTTTATCATATTTTGAAATTGCTCCGAAAAATCGACAGGGAAATAAAAATGCTAACGAGCGAGAAGCTTTTAGAAGAAAATCAAAGCCAGCTTTTTCGGATTGAGGAAATGCTAGAAGTCTATAGCGATTTACGGAGCAGCCACCAAGAAAATGCTCGTCTTCTAGAAAAAGAGCAGCAGCATAATCAGGAGTTGATTTTACAGCTATCAGCGACATCGCACGATTTGAAGACGCCCCTAACTGTGATTAAGGGGAATGCTGAGCTCTTGGAGTTGGCGCAGTTGGGCCAGCCACAGGCAGACTATGCTGCTGAGATTTTGCAGGCTAGTCACAAGATGGAAGAGTATTGTGGATCTTTGATTGATTACGCTAAGGCTTTTCAGATTGATTCTAATCAGTTCAGTCAGCTTTCCTTAGAGGATTTTTTGGCTTATCTCCAGGACGACTGGGCACTGTTTAGCAAACAGGAAAGCTATCGTTTTTATCTCCAAGAAGATTGTGACCTTAGTCTGATTTTGTCGATTCATTTGGACTATCTCAAGCGAGCTTTGCTCAATATTTTACTGAATGCGCTTGAACATGCTAATCAGGACCAAAAGGAAGTGAAGCTGATGGTATCAGTGCAGCAGGACCAGTTGGTTTTTGCTATCTGGAACAACGGCCCTTCGTTTTCAGAGGAGATGCTGCTGGGAGCGGAACGGCTCTTTTACCAGAGTGACCAAAGCCGCAATTCAACTAATCCCCATCATGGTATCGGCTTAGCCTTTTCTAAGCAGGTAGCTCTCTTGCACGGTGGTCGTCTGACCCTGCTCAATCCAGCCCAAGGAGGAGCCTGTGTCGAGTTGATAATTTCATTGAAATAAATGAGAATGGAAAATCATAAAAACGCATAATACCAAGTGTCCAAAAGACTTGATATTATGCGTTTGATTTTTTTAATATGTAAAGATTTACTGGATTTTTCTCTCAAATTGAGTTTTTGTCCAGCCTTGTTTATTTACTTACGATACAGGCGATCGTATTGGTAGTATGGGTCAAAGGTTACGTTGATACCTAGCTTGCGAAGGACGTTCTTGTCTTCGTCTGTCAAGATGATGGTTGAGTGGGCTTCGCTTCCTTTGAGGTTGCCAAGTTCTTCCATGGCACGCGCAGCATCAGGATTTTCCATAGCTGTGATTGCAAGGGCAATCAGGATTTCATTTGAATGCAGGCGTGGATTGCGACTACCGAGATGGTTGATTTTAAGGCCTTGGATTGGTTTGACAACTTCAGGCTCGATTAGTTTTACTTCTTTAGCGATGTTGGCTGATTTCTTAATCGCATTGATCAAGGCAGCAGCTGTAGGGCCAAAGAGTTCTGAGTTTTTACCAGTGACAATGTCACCAGATGGCAATTCGAGAGCAAGGGCAGGCCCACCAGTTTCTTCTGCCTTTTGACGTGCAGCGACAGCAACCTGACGGTCTGCAGGAGTGATACCGAGGTCGTTCATGAGCAACTCGATTTTCTTGACAGCAGATTCCCCGACCTTTTCAGCCTTGAAGTCAAGAACTGTTTGATAGTAACGGCGGATGATTTCTTGTTTAGAGGCTTCGATAGCAGCCTCATTATCTGTAATAGCGAAGCCAACCATGTTGACACCCATGTCTGTTGGTGAAGCGTATGGAGATTCACCGAGAATGCGTTCCAGCATACGTTTGAGCACTGGGAAGATTTCGATATCACGGTTGTAATTGACAGTGGTTTCTCCGTAGGTTTGGAGATGGAAGGGGTCAATCATGTTGACATCGTCAAGGTCTGCTGTGGCAGCCTCATAGGCCAAGTTGACTGGATGATGAAGGGGAAGGTTCCAGACTGGGAAGGTTTCAAATTTAGCGTAACCAGACTTGATACCATTGATTTGGTCATGGTACATGTTTGACATACAAGTTGCCAATTTTCCAGAACCAGGTCCAGGAGCGGTTACGACGATCAAGTTGCGACTGGTTTTGATGTAGTCGTTTTTCCCCATACCTTCAGGAGAAATGATGTGGTCCATATCGGTCGGATATCCTTTGATCGGATAATGAAGATAAGAATCAATCCCGTTTTTATCTAACTGGTTGCGGAAGGCATCTGCAGCGGGTTGGCCAGCGTATTGTGTGATGACAACTGAGCCAACAAAAATTCCCAGCTCATTGAATTTGTCAATCAAGCGAAGAACTTCTTGGTCATAAGAAATGCCTAGGTCGCCACGTGCTTTGGAATGTTCGATGTTGCTAGCATTAATAGCAATAACAACCTCAACCTGCTCTTTCAATTCTTGCAAGAGCTTGATTTTATTGTCAGGCTCATAACCAGGAAGTACACGAGCAGCGTGGAAATCTTCTAACATTTTGCCACCAAACTCCAAGTAGAGCTTGCCATCAAATTGGTTAATGCGCTCCAAAATGTGGTCGCGCTGTAGATTCAGATATTGTTCAGAACTAAAAGCTTGTTTTTTCATTTTTTTACCTCTGACCTCTATTATAATAAAAAATTGGAAGTTAGGAAACTACGGAGCTAAAAAAGAAATTAAAAAGATTAAGCAAACGCTTGCACTAAATTATAAAAAGCGCTATCATAGACTATAGATTATTAAAATAATGAGGTAAACAGATGCAAGAAAAATGGTGGCACAATGCCGTAGTCTATCAAGTCTATCCAAAGAGTTTCATGGACAGTAACGGAGATGGAATTGGCGATTTGCCAGGAATTACTAGTAAGTTAGACTACCTAGCTAAGTTAGGAATTACAGCGATTTGGCTTTCTCCCGTTTATGACAGTCCGATGGATGATAATGGCTATGATATTGCTGATTATCAAGCGATTGCAGCTATTTTTGGGACTATGGAGGACATGGACCAACTCATCGCAGAAGCTAAGAAGCGCGATATTCGAATTATCATGGACTTAGTGGTCAATCATACCTCGGATGAACACGCCTGGTTTGTCGAGGCCTGTGAAAATCCTGACAGTCCCGAGCGAGACTACTATATCTGGCGGGATGAGCCCAATGATTTGGAGTCTATCTTTAGTGGGTCTGCTTGGGAATACGATGAAAAATCAGATCAATACTATCTTCACTTTTTCAGCAAGAAACAGCCTGATCTCAACTGGGAGAATGAAAAACTACGCCAGAAAATTTACGAGATGATGAACTTCTGGATTGATAAAGGCATTGGCGGTTTCCGTATGGATGTCATTGATATGATTGGGAAAATTCCTGATGAGAAAGTAGTCAATAACGGTCCTATGCTCCATCCCTATCTCAAGGAAATGAATCAGGCGACCTTTGGAGATAAGGATCTCTTGACAGTAGGGGAAACCTGGGGAGCAACGCCCGAGATTGCCAAGCTCTACTCGGATCCAAATGGACAAGAATTGTCTATGGTCTTCCAGTTTGAACACATCTGTCTTCAGTATCAGGAAGGGCAACCTAAGTGGCACTACCAAAAAGAGTTAAATGTAGGGAAGTTAAAAGAAATTTTCAACAAATGGCAGACAGAGTTAGGAGTTGAAGACGGCTGGAATTCCCTCTTCTGGAACAACCATGACCTCCCTCGTATCGTCTCTATCTGGGGAAATGACCAAGAATACCGTGAAAAATCTGCTAAAGCCTTTGCGATTTTGCTTCATCTCATGAGAGGGACACCTTATATCTATCAGGGTGAGGAGATTGGGATGACCAATTATCCGTTTGAAAAACTGGACCAAGTAGAAGATATTGAATCCCTCAACTATGCGCGTGAAGCTCTTGAAAGAGGCATTCCGATAGAAGAAATCATGGACAGCATCCGTGTCATCGGTCGTGATAATGCACGTACTCCGATGCAATGGGATGAAAGCAAAAATGCTGATTTCTCAACAGGTCAACCTTGGTTGGCAGTTAATCCAAACTACGAAGAAATCAACGTTCAAGAAGCACTGGCAAATCCAGATTCAATTTTCTATACTTATCAAAAACTCGTTCAAATCCGTAAGGAGAACAGCTGGCTGATTCGAGCTGATTTTGAATTGCTGGATACAGCTGACAAGATCTTTGCTTATATCCGTAAGGATGGTGACCGTCGTTTCTTAGTTGTGGCTAACCTGTCCAATGAAAAACAAAACTTTTCAGTAGAAGGAAAAGTTAAATCTGTCTTGATTGAAAACACTACTGCTAAAAAAGCAGTTGAGAAACAGACCTTGGCTCCATGGGATGCCTTCTGTGTGGAAATGACTGACTAAAATGAGAGAACCTCAAGCTTCAAAAGCTTGAGGTTTTTTACTAAAAATTGTACAGAAAAATCTTTAAAAAATATTTGTTAGAATTTTCTAAAAAATCTGTCGAAAGTCCTTGCTTTTATGAAAAAATAGGGTATAATGGTGGAAATACTATCTTAAAGGAGATTACTTATGAGATCGAAAAAGTGGCTCTTAGGAGCAGGTTCCGTCCTGAGCACAGCCCTTCTTTTAACTGCTTGTGGGCAAAGTGAAAAGAAGGCTGAAGCGCCCAAGACATTCTCTTATGTCTATGCTATGGATCCATCGTCTTTGGACTACAGTGTGACGAGCAAGAGTTCAACTTCTGACGTTATAGCCAACGTTGTCGATGGCCTTTTGGAAAATGATAAGTATGGAAACTTAATTCCATCACTTGCAGAAGACTGGTCCGTTTCTAAAGATGGCTTGACTTATACCTACAAACTTCGTAAGGGAGTAAAATGGTATACTTCTGAGGGAGAAGAGTATGCTGAAGTCAAAGCTCAGGATTTTGTTACTGGTCTGAAACACGCGGCTGATGGCAAATCAGACGGTCTCTCTCTCCTTCAAGATTCTATCAAAGGTTTGGCTGCCTACATCAGTGGAGAAAGCAATGACTTTTCTACAGTAGGAGTCAAGGCTGTTGACGATTACACAGTAGAATATACGCTCAACAAGCCAGAAAGTTTCTGGAACTCTAAAGTCACAACTGCGACCATGCTTCCAGTAAATGAAGAGTTTTTGAATTCTAAAGGGAGCGACTACGGTGCGCCAACACCATCAAGTATTCTTTATAACGGTCCTTATTTCTTGAAATCATTGACTTCAAAATCAGTCATCGAATATGAAAAGAATCCAAACTATTGGGATAAGGACAACGTTAAGATTGACAATGTCAAACTAACTTTCTACGATGGATCAGACCAAGAATCTTTGATTCGTAGCTTTACACAGGGTGCTTATACAACAGCTCGTCTCTTCCCAACAAGCTCAAATTTTGAGTCAACTAAAAAAGAGTACAGCGATAAGATTGTCTACAGTCCACAAGAAGCGACAAGCTACTACCTCACTGTTAACGTAAATCGCCAGTCTTACAATAAAACAGCTAAAACAGACGAAGCTCAAAAAACATCAACAAAAGAAGCTCTTCTTAACAAGAACTTCCGTCAGGCGCTGAACTTTGCCCTTGACCGTCATTCTTACACTGCTCAGTTGAATGGTGAAGAAGGTGCGGACAAAATTATCCGTAACAGCCTAGTGCCTCATGACTACGTTCAAGTAGGTGAAAAGACCTTTGGAGAGTTGGCTCAGGCAGAGCTCGTTTCATATGGAGACCAGTGGAAAGATGTAGCTCTTACAGATGGCAAAGATACGATTTACAGTCCTGAAAAGGCTAAGGCAGCCTTTGATAAAGCTAAGACAGAATTGCAAGCCAAGGGTGTTACCTTCCCAATTCATTTGGATATTCCGGTTGAACAAACAGATGTAATCGCGGTTCAGCAAACCAATTCACTCAAGCAGTCAATCGAATCATCACTTGGTACAGAGAATGTCATTGTCTATGTCCTTCAAATGACCGATAATGAAAAAATGAGCATTACGTCTCAAGCCAAGGTGCCATCTCAAAAAGACTATGATTTGAACGGAACTGGTTGGGGACCAGACTATCAAGACCCAGCTACCTACCTAAACATTCTTGATGCCAAGAAGGGTTCTGCCCTTAAACACTTGGGAATCACTCGCGGAAAAGATCCAGAAGTGATGGCTCAAGTTGGACTGGACGAATACAAGAAACTCTTGGATGATGCTGCAGCTGAAACTAGCGACCTCAATAAGCGTTATGAAAAATACGCCAAAGCTCAAGCTTGGGTGTCTGATAGCTCGCTCTTGATTCCAGTTGCTTCTTCAGGTGGTTCTCCAACTGTTAGCCGAACTGTACCATTCACAAAAGCATACTCTCAAGTCGGAATCAAGGGAGACCCATTTGTGTTCAAAGGTTTGGAATTGCAAAATGACGTCGTGACTGCAAAAGAATACGAAGAAGCCTTCAAGAAATGGCAACAAGAAAAAATCGAAACAAATGCCAAATACCAAAAAGAACTTGAAAAACACGTCAAGTAATCTATAAACAGAAAAGGAAGTTGCAGAAAAACTGTACTTCCTTTTTGTTTTGAGACACCAGTTGTCATAAAAGCAGTAACTTTACATTTTTGAATAAATTTGATAAAATACGGCTATGTTATAAAAAGTGACATAAAGGAGTGAATGATGATCAAAATGAAAAAAAGACTAATCGGGACAGCTCTTGTCTTAGCGACAGGGATTTTGATCTCTGCATGTGGACAGTCCAACACAGGTACTAGCACTTATTCATCAACATTTAGTGCGAATCCAACAACTTTCAACTATCTTCTAGATTACTATGCGGATAACACTGCCGTTATTACCAATCTCGTAGATGGTTTGCTAGAAAATGACAGCTATGGGAACCTCATACCTGCTCTTGCGGAGGATTGGTCTGTTTCAGCTGATGGTTTGACCTATACCTACAAGCTTAGAAAAGATGCCAAGTGGTATACGGCTGATGGTGAGGAATATGCTTCAGTCAAGGCTCAGGATTTTGTCACTGGGATCAAATATGCCGCGGACAACAAGGGACAAGCCATGGATCTAATCCAAAATTCAATCAAGGGATTGAATGACTATGTGACGGGTGTGACCAATGACTTTTCAACTGTTGGTGTCAAAGCCTTGGATGATTACACAGTCGAGTATACTTTGACTCGACCAGAACCGTATTGGAATTCAAAGACAACCAATAGTATTCTTTTCCCAGTCAACGAAGAGTTCTTGAAATCAAAGGATAAAGATTTTGGTACCTTGACACCAGACAGTATCCTTTATAATGGTCCATATCTGTTAAAAGATTTCACATCAAAATCTTCGATTGAATATGTGAAGAATCCACACTATTATGACCATGATAAAGTAACCATTGAAAAAGTTAAGTTAGCCTACTTTGATGGGTCAGATCAGGAGATGACCATTCGAAACTTTGAAAATGGCGCCTACTCGATTGCGGGAGTCTATCCAAATAGTTCGAACTATGCCAAGACAAAAGAAAAATACCAAGACAATATCGTTTATAGCTTGCAAGACAAGACATCTTGGTACTTTAACTTTAACGTCAACCGAAAAACCTATAATCATACCGCTAAAACAACGGACGAACAAAAGAAATCAGCTCAAACAGCTATCTTAAATAAAAATTTCCGTCAGGCTATCAACTTTGGTATTGATCGAACAGCCTACTCTGCTCAATCTAACGGTGAAGAGGCAGCGAGCAAAACCCTTCGTAATACTTTGGTTCCACCAACTTTTGTCCAGGTGGGAGATAAGACCTTTGGAGAAGTGACAGCTTCTAAGCTTGTGAACTACGGAACTGAGTGGTCAGGTATCAATTTGGCAGACGCTCAAGATGCTTACTTTAACAAGGAAAAGGCCCAAGCAAAATTTGCGGAAGCTAAAAAGGAATTGGAAGCCCAAGGCGTGACTTTCCCAATCCATTTGGATGTCCCTGTTGATCAGACAAATAAAAATGCGGTTTCTGGTATGAACTCGGTTAAACAAATCCTTGAAACAGTACTAGGTTCTGACAATATCGTCATTGATGTTCAACAGCTTTCTACAGATGACTTTGGAAATGTTGCCTTCCTAGCGCCAAATCCAGCAGCTCGTGACTACGACTTAAACTTTGATGGTTGGGTTGGTGATTACCAGGATCCATCAACTTATCTAGATCCCTTCAATGCTGAAACCGGCTTCTATCTCAAGATTTTTGGCCTTGATGCCAAGGAAGACCAAGAGCTCATCAAGAGTCTGGGGCTCGATACCTATACACAACTCCTGAAAGAAGCAGATGCCGAGAATAAAGATGTCGCTAAGCGTTATGAAAAATACGCTGAAGCCCAAGCTTGGATGATTGACAATTCTCTAATCATGTCTGCTATGTCAAATGGTGGGACAGCCTCTGTAACTAAAGTAACTCCGTTTACACGTGCCTACTCCCTGGTGGGTATCAAGGGTGACGGAAATAATTATAAGTACATGAGACTGCAAAAAGACCCTGTTACCAAGAAACAATTTGACGAAGCCAAGGCTAAGTGGGAAGCAGAAAGTAAAAAGGCTATCGAAAAGAGCCAAAAAGAGTTTGAAAATCATATCAAATAAAAACAGAAATGGGGCCCCATAATAAGGGGTCTTGTTTTTGTTTTATCAAGGATTCTGTTAATGGAAGTCATAAATTCAAAATATAGATAAGAAAAAATGAATGAAAACGCTGATAATAGCAGGAATGGATGGAATTTCTTTCATGATTGTGATATAATAATTATAATTATTAACGTGTATAGGGGATTACCATGAGTAGACGTTCAAAGAGAAATCGTTCAGGAAATGCGAAACGAAATATTAATATAGTTTTATTAGCCATTTATTTATTATTGAGTGGCTCTTTGTTGTTCTTAATTTTTAGACATAACATCCTAGCCTTTAGACATCTCAATATCTTAGCTACAGTTCTAGTTTTACTATCTGCTGTCGCAGCTCTACTTTTAATAGTATATAAGAAAGCCGAAAAGTTCACGATTTTCTTTTTGGTACTTGCGGTGTTGACTAGTTCGCTTTCGCTATTTGCTTTGCACCAATTTGTGGGCTTGACTAATCACATCAATGCGACATCAAACTACTCAGAATATTCGATGAGTGTTGTGGTTTTAAAAGATAGTGAAATCAACAACGTTACCCAGTTGGAAAGTGTAACAGGTCCGACTGAAACGGATAATGACAATATCCAAAAATTGATAGCGGATATTAAGACGACTCAGAGCAAAGACTTGGCGGTTGAACAAAGTGCATCTTACTTAGCAGCCTATAAGAGCTTGATTTCAGGTGATGCGAAAGCGATTGTCTTGAACAGTGTCTTTGAAAACATCATTGAAGCGGAGTATCCAGATTATGCTTCAAAGATTAAGAAAATCTATACGAAAAAACTAACCAAGGATGTTGCGGCACCAAAGGTATCTAAGAATCAATCCTTTAATATTTATATCAGTGGTATTGATACCTACGGGCCTATCAGTTCAGTTTCGCGTTCAGACGTCAACATCTTGATGACTGTAAATCGAGATACTAAGAAAATCCTTCTTACCACAACACCTCGAGATTCTTATGTTCCGATTGCGGACGGAGGAAATAATCAAAAGGATAAATTGACTCACGCGGGGATTTATGGAGTGGACTCATCAATTCATACCTTGGAAAACCTATATGGAGTTGATATTAACTACTATGTTCGTTTGAATTTCACCTCTTTCTTGAAATTGATTGACCTTCTAGGTGGTGTGGATGTTTATAATGACCAAGATTTCACTTCTTTGCATGGGCAGTACCATTTTCCTGTCGGGAATGTCCATCTAGACTCTGAAAGAGCCCTTGGTTTTGTCCGCGAACGCTACTCTCTAGCGGATGGAGACCGCGACCGCGGTCGGAACCAGCAAAAAGTCATTGTTGCCATCATTCAGAAGCTAACCTCGACAGAGGCTTTAAAGAATTATGACAACATTATTCAAGGATTGCAAGATTCTCTTCAGACTAATATGCCTTTGGAAACCATGATGGACTTGATTAATACACAGTTGGATAGTGGTGGTCAGTATAAGGTTAATTCCCAAGACTTAAAAGGAACCGGTAGAACGGATCTTCCATCCTACGCTATGCTAGATAGCAACCTCTATATGATGGAAATTGATGAAAGTAGCTTGGCTGCAGCCAAGGCAGCTATCAAAGATGTGATGGAGGGGAAGTAGCATGATAGACATCCATTCACACATCGTTTTTGATGTGGATGATGGTCCAAAGTCGATAGAGGAGAGTAAAAACCTTTTAAGAGAAGCCTATAGTCAAGGGGTCAGGACCATTGTTTCCACGTCTCATCGTCGTAAAGGGATGTTTGAGACGCCAGAAGAGAAAATAGCAACTAACTTTTTGAAAGTTCGCGAAATGGCCAAAGAGGTGGCAGATGATCTTGTCATCGCTTATGGTGCAGAAATATACTATACGCCAGATGTTGTCGAAAAATTGGAAAAGAAATTGATTCCAACCCTCAATGATAGTCACTATGCTTTGATTGAGTTCAGTATGAATACACCATATCGAGATATACATAAAGGCCTGAGCGATATTCTCATGTTAGGGATTACACCAGTTATTGCCCATATTGAGCGTTATGATGCTCTAGAAAATAATGAAAAGCGAGTTCAGGAACTGATTGATATGGGGTGCTATACCCAGGTCAATAGTTCTCATGTCTTGAAACCAAAACTCTTTGGAGAAACCTACAAATTCATGAAAAAGAGAGCTCAGTATTTCTTGGAACGTGATCTAGTTCATGTCATTGCTAGCGATATGCATAACTTGGATCGTAGACCACCTCATATGGAAGAAGCCTATGACATCATTGCTAAAAAGTATAGCGAAGATAAGGCAAAGGAACTATTCAAAGATAACCCACGAAAAATAATAATGGATCAATTGATTTAGGAGAAACAATGAAAGAACAAAATATGATGGAAATTGATGTATTTCAATTGCTTAAAATTCTTTGGAAACGGAAATTTCTAATTGCACTGGTAGCAATCGTAACTGGGGTAGTAGCCTTTGCCTACAGTAGCTTTATCGTAAAACCTGAATATACCAGTACGACACGTATCTATGTAGTTAATCGTAATCAGGGAGATAAGCCTGGATTGACAAACCAAGATTTGCAAGCAGGATCTTACTTGGTTAAAGACTATCGCGAAATTATTCTTTCGCAAGACGTTTTGGAGAAGGTCGCAACGGATTTGAAACTGGATCTTCCTTCAAAAGGTTTGGCTAGTAAAATCAAGGTGACCGTACCGGCTGATACACGTATCGTATCGATCTCTGTTACAGATCGTGCGCCTGAAGAAGCAAGTCGCATCGCCAACTCATTGAGAGAGGTTGCAGCTCAAAAGATTATAAGTGTTACACGGGTTTCAGATGTGACGACACTCGAAGAGGCTCGCCCAGCAACCTCACCATCTTCACCAAACATTCGTCGTAATACCATGATTGGATTTCTCGCTGGAGCGGTTGTGATGATTGTCGCGGTTCTCCTTATTGAACTCCTAGACACACGCGTTAAACGACCAGAAGACGTTGAGGATGTTATGCAAATTGCATTATTAGGAGTTGTTCCAAATTTGGATAAATTAAAATAGGAGAGAAAAATGCCAACGTTAGAAATTGCACAAAAAAAATTAGATTTGGCAAGAAAAGCAGAGGAATATTACAATGCGCTTCGTACCAATATACAATTGAGCGGAAATAACTTAAAAGTTATTTCAATCACATCGGTAAAACCAGGGGAAGGGAAGTCAACTACTTCTACCAATATTGCTTGGGCTTTTGCGCGTGCTGGATATAAGACGCTTTTAATTGACGCTGATATTCGTAATTCTGTCATGTCAGGTGTTTTTAAGTCGCGTGAAAAGATTACGGGATTAACAGAATTCTTATCTGGAACAACAGATTTATCACAAGGGTTATGTGATACGAATGTGGAAAATTTGTTTGTCATTCAAGCTGGTTCCGTTTCTCCAAATCCAACAGCTTTATTGCAAAGTGAGAATTTTGCCACCATGATTGACACCTTGCGTAAGTACTTTGACTATATCGTCGTAGATACTGCTCCGATTGGAGTTGTTATTGATGCGGCTATCATCACTCAGAAATGTGATGCTTCGATTTTGGTGACTGCAGCTGGTGAAACTAATCGACGCGATATCCAAAAAGCCAAAGAACAATTGGAACAAACAAATAAACCATTCTTAGGGATTGTATTAAATAAATTGAATACCTCGGTTGAAAAATATGGGGCATATGGAGCTTATGGCTCTTACGGGAAAAAATAAGAGATAGCTTAGGGAAGGTATTATGGAAGAAAAGGGATTGAAGATTACTTTGGCGGCAATCCAGAGTTTTCTTGTCATTATATTAGCTTATTTACTTAGTTTTGTAAGAGAAACAGAGATTGTGAACACCTCTGTTATCATCTTGTTCATTCTGCATTTTGTTGTTTTTAACATCAGTGATTATGAGCGTGATTTTTTTAAAAGGGGTTATTTGGCTGAGTTTCTCAGCACTATAAAATATATCGTTTTCTTTGCTTTAGCCATCAGTATTTCAAACTTCTTTTTAGAAGATCGTTTTAGTATCTCTAGACGAGGCATGATTTATTTTTTGACAATACATTCTATTTTGTTGTATTTGTTGAATCTGTGCATTAAACGCTATAGGAGACGTATGTTTCCAAATTTCAAGGGGAGTAAAAAGATATTTTTGATAACAGCTACTTCTAGAGTTGAGAAAGTTGTAGATAGACTGATAGAGTCGGGAGATATTTTTTGGGAATTGGTGGCGGTCAGTGTTTTGGATCAGCCTAATTTTCAGCATGCATCCGTAACCGTTGTACCTGCAGAGAACATCTTAGACTTTGCTACCCATGAAGTTGTTGATGAAGTTTTTATCAATTTACCAAGTGAAGAGTATGACATTGGGGAGTTCATCTCTCTTTTTGAAACAATGGGAATTGACGTGACAGTTAACCTGAATGCTTTCAATAACTATCTAGGTAGCGATAAAAAGATTCGCGGAATGGCAGGCTTGAATGTCATTACGTTTTCTACAAAATTTTATAAGACAAGCCACGTCATTGCTAAACGTTTCATTGATATCATAGGTTCGATTATCGGACTACTTATTTGTGGATTGGTGAGTATTGTTTTGGTTCCGGTGATTCGAAAAGATGGCGGACCCGCTATTTTTTCTCAAACTCGTATCGGAAAAAATGGTCGACATTTCACTTTTTATAAATTTAGATCTATGTGTGTGGATGCTGAGAAAAAGAAACAAGAGCTCCTTGCACAAAATACCATGCAAGGTGGTATGTTTAAAGTCGATGATGATCCTCGTATAACAAAGATAGGGAGATTTATTCGTAAGACTAGTCTAGATGAACTCCCTCAGTTTTGGAATGTTTTAATGGGAGATATGAGTTTGGTTGGGACACGTCCCCCAACAGTTGATGAGTATGAAAAATATACTCCTGAACAGAAACGTCGTCTTAGTTTTAAGCCTGGAATTACTGGTCTATGGCAGGTGAGTGGTCGTAGTAAAATCACGGACTTTGATGATGTTGTCAAGTTGGACGTAGCTTATATTGATGATTGGACCATCTGGAAAGATATCGAAATATTGTTAAAGACCGTCAAAGTGGTATTTATGAGAGAAGGGGCGAAGTAGTTCATATGAATGAGAGAATGCAAATATTAGGAATTACTATAGATCCATTAACGATGAAAGAAACAGTGGATGCTGTTGAACAGTATGTTTTAAAGAACCACCCTTTGCACCTGATGGGAGTTAACGCAGATAAAATTAATCAGTGCTATGAAGATGAGAAGATCAAAAAAATCGTTAATGAATCAGGAATAATTAATGCCGACGGTGCTTCAGTGGTTTTAGCGAGTAAGTTTTTAGGAGCGCCTGTCCCTGAACGAGTAGCTGGTATAGATTTGATGCAAAATTTGCTAGAGTTATCAAACAAAAAAGGTTACTCAGTTTACTTTTTTGGAGCCAAAGAAGAAATTTTGCAAGATATGCTAAAAGTTTTTAAACAAAGATATCCTAATCTTAATGTTGTTGGTTATAGAAACGGATATTTTTCACCTGAAGATGAAAAAAAGATTCAGGAAGATATTAAAGAGAGAAAACCAGATTTTGTATTTGTAGGGATTACTTCTCCTAAAAAGGAATATATCATCCAATCATTCATGGATAATGGGATTAATACTGTTTTTATGGGTGTTGGTGGCAGTTTTGATGTATTATCAGGACACATTAAACGAGCTCCATTATGGATGCAAAAATTGAATCTGGAATGGTTGTTCCGTGTGGTTAATGAACCCAAACGCCTTTTTAAGCGTTATTTTGTAGGGAATGTTACTTTTATTAAGCGAGTTTTAGATGAAAAGCGAAAATCAAAAAAATAATATTCTACATATTTCTCGTACAATGGATATTGGTGGTGCAGAACGTATTGTATATCAATTGAGTTCTGATTTGAAAGATGAATTTGATAGTGTCCATGTCGCTTCAACAGGTGGACTATGGGAGAGCAAACTTTTATCAAAAGGAGTTCAACATCATAAAATTTTAGATGTCGACAGTAAGAATCCCCTAACTATGGTAAAGACCCTTTCAAGTTTGTATAGAATTATCAAAAATAATGATATTACCATTGTTCACACCCATCATCGGATGGCTGCCTTTTATATTCGCTTGTTGAAAATTATTAATCCTAAGTTGATACATGTTTACACCGCACATAATGTATTCAAAAATAAATTACCATTATACAAATTTGCTTTAAAAAATGCGTATTGTGTAGCTGTGGGTAAAGCGGTTAATGATAATTTGAAACATGATGTAGGAATCAGTGATAGTACAGTAATCTATAATGGGGTTGTTTTTGAAAAAACTGATAAGCAAGTTGATAAAATTGTAAACTATAACGGAATCAAATTGGGGTGTATTGCTAGGTTGTCAGAGCAAAAAGGATTGACTTACCTAATTGATGCGATGTCTTTAGTGAAACACAGGGATATTACGTTGTTCATTGTCGGAGATGGAGAGCTTCGAGATGAGCTTGAAAACAAGGTGAAACAATTAAATCTTCAAAAATCAGTGATATTTTTAGGTTATCGAAAAGATGTTGTTGAATGTATCAATAGTTTTGATTACTTAGTGTCATCATCTTTATATGAGGGGTTGGCTCTAAATGTAATTGAAGCATTTATGAATGGGAAAACGATGGTTGCATCAGATATCCCAGGAATAAATGAAGTAGTCAATAACAAAAATGGGATTCTTGTTCCTGTTAAGGATGATGTTGCCTTAGCGAGAGCGATTGAAAAGCTTGCGACTGACAAAAAACTTAGAGAAAAACTCGCTTATCAAGCAAAAAAAGACTATGAGACAAAATTTAATTATTCCTTGTTTTTGGATAATTATCGGAGACTTTATAGAAAATTAATGGGAGAATCAAAATGAAAAAAGTCATGTTGGTTTTTGGGACACGTCCAGAAGCTATTAAAATGTGTCCTTTAGTAAATGAACTGAAACAAAATGATTCAATCAAGACACTTGTGTGTGTAACTGGTCAACATAAGGAAATGTTAGAGCAGGTTTTGGAGGTGTTCAAGGTTGTCCCAGATTATGATTTGGGTATCATGAAAGCAAATCAAACCCTATTTACCATTACGACTAGTATCTTGGATAAGATTCAGGCGGTTCTAGAGCAAGAAAAACCAGATATTGTTCTTGTTCATGGAGATACGACAACAACATTTGCGACAGCTTTAGCAGCATTTTATATGGGAATCAAAGTGGGACACGTCGAAGCAGGTCTCAGAACCTATAATCTCCAAAGTCCATTTCCAGAGGAATTCAATCGCCAGACAACTTCTATCATTGCCGACTATCATTTTGCGCCGACTGAAGTTGCGAAGGAAAATCTACTAAGAGAGGACAGAAAAAATATCTTTGTGACGGGAAATACAGTCATTGATGCTTTGAAGACGACTGTTCAAGATAACTACCATCACGCAATTTTAGAATGGGCAAAGGGTAGTAAGTTAATCATGCTAACGGCTCATCGACGAGAAAATCTTGGGAAACCGATGGAAAACATGTTTAATGCTGTTAATCGAATTTTAGACGAATTCGAAGATGTAAAAGTTGTATATCCCATCCATAAAAATCCTAAGGTTCGAGAATTAGCAAGTAAAGTTTTTGGCGATAATGAACGAATGAAAATCATTGAACCGTTAGAGGTTATTGATTTCCATAATTTTATGAATCAAAGCTATATGATTTTGACAGATTCTGGAGGTGTACAGGAAGAAGCACCTTCTTTAGGAAAACCTGTCTTGGTGATGCGTGATACAACAGAGCGTCCTGAGGGGGTCGCTGCTGGCACATTGAAGTTGGTAGGAACAGAAGAAGAGAATATCTATAGTAACTTCAAACTTCTTCTTGAAGATGAGACAGAATATAACAAGATGAGCAAAGCTAGCAACCCTTATGGAGATGGAATGACTTGTAAACGGATTGTTGATATTATTCTGGAAGTATAAAAATAATTCAATTATAAATGAGGAAAGAATAAATTAGATTGATGACAAAAAGAGAAATATATATAATCTGTGTGTTACTGGCATATTTTCTACCCAGCTTTTTCACAGTCGTATCAATGGCGACTTTATTTGCTTTGCTTTCTACTTTAGTTAAGCTATTTGTGACTTTTTATTATATTCCCAAAGTTCTTTTACAGCATAAAGTAACACTGATTGATATTCTAGTTGTTCTATTTTTATTTTTTCAAGCATTTGCAGCTTTTCAAAGCCAAACGTTGTATCTTAACTACGTTGGAGGTCAGTTTTTCCTTTTAGGACTATATTCATTTTTGAAACACTTTTTATTGTTGGATTGTAAAACAACAATAAAAAGCCTCTTTTTAACCTTTATCTTGTTTTTGTGTGTTCAAGTAATAACTCAATTGCTTTTTCCGGTCGGTTTCGATTCTTTGCACCCTACAGGAGATAATAGACTTTACTTTTTAGGAAGGAAGAACATAGCTACCCCGTATATCATTGTTGGATTAGGTAGTTTTTACTTATTAAATAAAAAAATGAATGAGTTTATATCACTAAAGGAAATTATTTTTTTAGGATTGTTCGGAATTTTATCATTTTTAACACAGTCCAGTACAGCAATTATATGCTATATTTTCTTTATTTTCATACGTCTGTTGGGATTAAAGGAAAATATAGGAAAACTGTATTCTTTAGTCAGTATGGCTGCATATGTTTGTTTTTCTCTTTCTATAATCTTTTCACAAAGTACAATTTTATCAACTTTTACAGCGATTTTTTCCAAAAATGCAACTTTTTCAGGACGTATCAATATTTGGCAATTAGCGATTCGTATTTTTGAAGAGAATTTTTGGTTTGGACGAGGGCTCAACGTTAATTTTAATGCTTGGACAAATGGGATTATCGTTAATTCAGCACATAATACCTTGCTAGATATACTTGCTCGAACTGGTATATTTCCCGGTGTTTTATTTATAGTGCTTCTTATGAATCTGTTTCTTGGAAAATATAGAATAAAATCAAAAACACTGTTGGCTATGTTAGCCTCATTTATGATTTATATTACAATGGAGACTTCATCTATGAGTATTTTGCTGTTAATTATTGTTCTTTGTGTATATTGGCCACGTGGAGAGGAGAAGTTGCATGAGCAAGTTACTTAATGCCATCTATTATCGACTATTTAGATTATATAAAAAAATTTATCTACAAGTTTTTAGTAAAAAAACGGTTGACATCTTGGGTGAAAAGGCTAATTTAGAAAATGAACTAATTGTTTCGTTTACAACAATTCCAAGTCGTCTTAATTATTTACCAAGTATGATTAAAAGTATTTTCAATCAGACAATTATCCCTAACCGTTTTATTATGTATGTTTATAAAGATGAATTTGAAGGCATTAATTTGGAGAGTATTCTAGAACTTGAAATCAAAAATGGTTTGGAAATTGTCTATGTGGATGAGAATCTTCGTTCACATAAAAAATATTTTTATGCTATGAAAGATAATCCGAACAGTATAGTTGTTCTAGTTGATGACGATATCATTTATCCTCGAAATACTATAAAGAAACTGATTGCATCCTATAGAATTTATCCACAGTGTGTTTCAGCAATGCGATGTCATCGAATTAAGTTGTTTTCTGATGGAAGTTTATATCCATATAATCAATGGGAATATGAAATATCAGGAGCTACTATACCATCGTATTTTAATTTTTTTACTAGCGGAGGTGGGACATTATTTCCTCCATGTACTCGCAATGAGGATCTTTTTAATAAAAAGAATATCAAGGACCTCAGTTTTCTAGCTGATGATGTATGGTTGAATTTTTTGGCAGTCAAAAATGGAATTAAAACAGTAAAAGCGACACGATATAAAGGGACACCATTAACTATAGATGACAATCCTGAGGAGAGTTTGGTGTATCTGAATGCTGTATATGGTAATAATAATGATAAATGTATCAAGAATATGGTAGATTTTTATCATATTGATTTTTCAGAGGTTGATTAATGGATATAAGTAATAAGTTTAAGGTAGGTATCCTATATACTGCTTTAGGTAAGTATTCTAATGTCATAATTCAATTATGTGTAACGGCAGTATTAAGTAGAATATTAACACCTGAAGAGTATGGTGTTGTAGCGGTTGTCAATGTGTTTTTAGTATTCTTTCAGATGTTGGCAGATTCGGGAATAGGACCTGCAATTGTACAAAATAAGACATTAACTCAGAATGATTTAAATAATATTTTTACTTTAACAATTTACTCGGGTTTAATTCTTTCGCTTGTTTTTGTATTGATAGGCTATCCAATTAGTATAGTCTATGGGAATGAGGTCTATATTAAACTATACTTATTATTAGGTATGTGTGTACTATTTTATACTGTGACAATTGTTCCCCAGTCAATTTTAACAAGAGATATGAACTTTAAACAGATGAACTTATTGAATCTGCTTGCCAATATTTTTAGCGGAATTATTGGTGTCGCGTTGGCCGTACATGATTTCGGGGTATATTCCCTGATTTTTTCTAATATTATGAAGGCTACTATATTATTTCTGATGTTTTTTTCAAGTGTTGAGTTGAGTTTCAAGAGAAAAATAGAGAAAGCTTCGTTAGTTAAAATTCTAAATTTTTCTAAGTTTCAATTTATGTTTAATTTTCTAAACTACTTTGCAAGAAATTTAGACAATCTCTTGATTGGTAGATTCATTAATCCTTCTGCGTTGGGTTATTATGATAAGGCCTACCAGTTATCTTTGTATCCTAATCAAATTTTATTGCAGGTGATTTCACCTGTAATTCATCCGATAATGTCGAATTTTCAAAATGATAGACAAAAAATGGAAGAAGTTTTTGCAAAAATTTTTAATATTCTACTTTTAATGGGAATGCCAATCTCAGTGTATTTGTTTTTCAATGCAAGTGATGTGATAACATTTATGTTTGGAAATAATTGGTTTCAGAGCGTTCCAGTATTTCAAATATTATCTGCTAGTATCTGGATTCAAATGGCTAATAGCCCAATAGGAATTTTTTATCAAGCTTCGAATCGTGTTGATCTGTTATTTAAGGTAGGATTATTAGCGTCAGGACTCAATATTATGGCTATTGTGATAGGGCTATTATCGAAAAGTATAGTGACAATTGCTGTTATGTTAATTATTTCATTTATAATAGGGCTATCACTGAATCTCTATTTTTTATCACATGTAGTCTTTAAAAGTGATACAATTAAATATTTGAAAATAATTTTAGTTCACCTTGTAACAGTTATCCCATATATTATATTCAATATGATTGGCTTTAGATTTGAACAGGGTGTAGTTATCAATCTTGTGTTGCAAGGACTGGTATTGGGACTAATTTGGTCTATAGGAATATTTGTAACAGGTCAATACAAGCAGTTAATAATGATGTTTAGTAGGTGAAAATTTATGAAAATTTTATTTGTGAATATGTTCTATAATGAAGAAGGAGGAGCACAAAAGAGCACCAAATTCCTAGCTGAACAACTTGTAAAAGAAGGACATGAGGTATTTGCATACTCTGATGATGCCATTGATTCTGATATTGAGGAAGTTATTAATGGGGTTAAGGTTTTTAGAAGAAGAACTCCGCTTTTTAGTCTTCACTATATTTTCAGTGCCAAGAAGAATCCAGCTAAACATTTTTTCTATAAAATATTTGAAACCTATAATGTATTTGCAAAAAGAAAATTTATCAATATCATTGAGGAAGTACAACCAGATATTGTTCACTTTAATACAATTTCAGGAATGTCTTTATCAATAGTTAAAGAAGCTAAAAAGAGAAATATCAGGACCATTTGGACATTGCGAGACTATTGGCTAGAATATCCATGGGGTGAGAAAGATATTGCTCTTATTAAACTTCTAAATAGAATATATAGACCTTTTGTTAAGAAAAGTTTAAGACACTTAGACATAGTAACAGCACCATCAGTATTTACTTTGAATAATTTTATCAATAAAGGATTTATTAACCCATCTTCTCAAAAATGTATGGTCATTGAAAATGCTGTTCCATTTTCAAAGAGTAAATTGGAAAATATTATCAAACAAAAGCAAAAGACAAAAAGAAATCCAGAAAAAACGAATTTTCTTTTTGTAGGTTCTATACTTGAAATAAAGGGCGTTTTTAACTTAGTAATGGCTTTTAAAAAACTAACTAGTCCGGAAATTTCTTTGAAAATTGTAGGAAAAGGAAAAGATTTAGAAAAACTTCAAAAAGAAATTGAGAGTGATCCTAGAATACAATATTTAGGTTTTCAAGATACAGAAACTCTCTATAAAACTTATCAAAATTCGGATGTATTGGTCGTCCCATCTGCTTGGGATGAACCGTTTGGTAGAGTGGTAATTGAAGGAAATGCAAATGGCCTTCCTGTCATCACTTCAGATAGAGGTGGATTACCTGAAATTGTGCAAACAGTAGGAGGAGGAGAAGTTTTTACAGATGAATCGGGAAATACATTATATAGTATTTTAAAGAAATTTGTAGAAATGGAAAACTACAATGTCTATTACCAATGCATTCTTGAGAATATTGATATTTATTCTATCGAAAAACAAAGTGAAAAGTTTATAAGTTTATATAAGGGGGAATAGATGCAGGTTCGACATTTATTAACTTATCTGATCTCGCTACCTAAAACAATCTTTTTTAATTTTAGGTGTTTACCAATTAATCAGGCTATTCACCTTCCAATATTTGTAGCATATAATGTCAAGTTGTTAAATTTAAAAAAGAATGTAGTTAGTATAGAAACAGTAGTAAAATTTGGTTTAGTTCGAATTGGTTTCTCAGGTACGGAGATAATATCCTCTAATCGATCGCTCATAGATTTGAAACAAGGAAAAGTTATTTTTAAAGGGAGGTCAGTGATTACAAAAGGTTGCACAATTAGTGTTACAGGAGGAACCATCATTTTGGGCAATAATTTTTATGCGAATAGAAATTGTTTTATATCGTGTACTGATAGGCTTGTTGTTGGTAATAACGTACTTTTAGGTTGGAATGTTATTCTTTTTGACTCAGCTGGTCATACACTGAGTTACGATGGTAAGAAAAAAATAAAAATGACAGAAGAAATTGTAATTGGTAACCATGTATGGATTTGCGCTGAAGCACACTTATTGAAAGGAAGTAAGATTGCAGATGGTTCTGTAGTAGCTTATTCTAGTTTAGTTACAGGTTATTTCGTAGAAAAAAATTGCTTGATTGGAGGAATACCTGCTAAAACACTTAGAAAAGGAGTAAGTTGGGAAAAGTAACTTTATTTTATTAATTTAAAATATCAGAGGTGGAATTATGAAAATAGCGGTAGCAGGAACAGGTTATGTAGGATTGTCAATTGCTGTGTTGTTGGCACAACATCACGAAATAAAAGCAGTTGATATTGTTGCTGAAAAAGTTGAATTAATCAATCAAAAAAAGTCTCCAATTCAGGATGATTATATTGAAAAATACTTAGTGGAAAAAGATTTAAACTTGGAAGCAACTTTGGATGCTAAGCATGCTTATGAAGATGCAGAATTTGTTGTTATTGCAGCACCGACAAATTATGATTCGAAAAAGAACTTTTTTGATACATCAGCAGTAGAGGCGGTCATTCAACAAGTAAAAGAAATTAATCCGAAAGCGGTAATAATTATTAAATCTACAATCCCTGTCGGATTCACAGAGTCTGTTCGAAAGAAATATCAGTATAAAAATATCCTATTTAGTCCAGAATTTTTACGCGAATCTAAAGCATTATACGATAACCTGTATCCAAGTCGCATCATTGTTGGAACTGACTTAGAAGATGCTTATTTAAAAGAAAAAGCTAGTATGTTTGCTTCCCTACTAAAAGAGGGAGCTATTAAAGAGGATATAGATACACTTTTCATGGGAGTAACGGAAGCTGAGGCAGTTAAATTATTTGCCAATACCTACCTTGCGTTGCGTGTTTCTTACTTTAATGAATTGGATACTTATGCAGAGGTGAAAGGTTTGGATACAAAAGCCATTATTGATGGTATTGGCCTAGATCCACGCATCGGAAATCATTATAACAATCCGTCCTTTGGCTACGGTGGGTATTGTTTACCTAAAGATAGTAAGCAGTTATTAGCAAATTACTTTGATGTACCACAAAATATGATGACGGCAACTGTTGAAAGCAATCGAACGCGTAAGGATTTCATTGCTCAACGGATTTTAGAAAAAGCTGGAGTATCTGAAACTGATAGTTTAGATGCATTTAAGAATATACAAGAAATTGTTATAGGTATTTATCGTTTAACAATGAAAAGTAATTCGGATAACTTCCGTCACTCATCTATTCAAGGTGTTATGAAACGCTTGAAAGCTAAGGGAGTTACGGTTATCATCTACGAGCCAACTTTGAATGACGGGGAAACATTCTTTGGTAATAAAGTGGTAAATAATCTAGATAAATTTAAAAAAGATAGTAACGTTATTGTAGCCAATCGTTTTGATGCCTTGCTAGAGGATGTATCAGATAAAGTTTATAGTCGGGATATATTTAAGCGCGACTAATAAAATAGTATGTGTACGATTATTTTATTCTTGATAAGGATAAATAATCTGTTTCTATGCTTTAGAATTTATTGAAAAATATTTTTCAGAAAATGCTAAAATCATTCAAAAATTCTGAAAATTCTGTTGACAACTTTCTGAAAAGGGTCTATAATGGGATGTAAATTTTAAAGGAGAAAATGATGAAAAGTTCAAAATTACTTGCCCTTGCGGGTGTGACATTATTGGCAGCTGGTACTCTGGCTGCGTGCTCTGGATCAAGTTCAAGTGCTAAAGGTGAGAAGACATTCTCATACATCTATGAAACGGATCCTGATAACCTAAACTATTTGACAACTAATAAAGCGGCTACAGCAAATATTACGAGCAATGTTATCGATGGCTTGCTCGAAAATGACCGCTATGGTAACTTTGTGCCATCTATGGCTGAGGATTGGTCTGTATCTAAGGATGGCTTGACTTACACATATACGCTTCGTAAGGATGCAAAATGGTATACCTCTGAGGGTGAGGAATACGCAGAAGTCAAAGCTCAAGACTTTGTAACAGGACTTAAATATGCTGCTGATAAAAAATCTGATGGTCTTTATTTAGTTCAAGAATCAATCAAAGGATTGGACGCCTACGTTAAAGGAGAAATTACAGACTTCTCTCAAGTAGGAATCAAGGCCCTTGATGATTATACAGTTCAGTACACATTGAACAAGCCAGAAAGCTTCTGGAATTCTAAGACAACGATGGGAGTTTTGGCTCCAGTAAATGAAGAGTTCTTGAACTCTAAAGGGGATGACTTCGCTAAGGGAACTGACTCAAGCAGCATTCTCTACAATGGTCCATTCTTACTCAAATCAATTGTTGCTAAATCTTCTGTCGAATTTGCGAAAAATCCTAACTACTGGGATAAGGACAATGTCCATATCGATAAGGTTAAATTATCATTCTGGGATGGACAAGATACCAACAAACCAACTGAAGCTTTCAAAGACGGCAGCTTTACAATGGCTCGTCTCTTCCCAACAAGCGCTAGCTACACAGAGACTGAAAAGGCATTTAAAGACAATATCGTTTATACACAACAAGACTCTACTACTTATTTAGTAGGTACGAATATCGATCGCCAGTCTTATAAGTACACTTCTAAGACAACCGATGAAGAAAAAACATCAACCAAGAAAGCTCTTCTAAACAAGGACTTCCGTCAAGCTCTTGCTTTTGGTTTCGATAGAACGGCCTATGCTTCTCAAGTAAATGGTGCAAGCGGGGCAACTAAACTGCTTCGTAACTTGTTTGTTCCTCCTACATTTGTACAGGCAGATGGAAAGAACTTTGGCGAAATGGTCAAAGAAAAATTGGTGACTTATGGTGACGAGTGGAGCAACGTGAACTTGGATGATGCTCAAGATGGACTCTACAACCCAGATAAGGCCAAAGCAGAGTTTGCTAAAGCTAAGACAGCTCTTCAAGCGGAAGGTGTGAAATTCCCAATCCACTTGGATATGCCTGTAGACCAAACCAATACAACAAAAGTTCAACGTGTCCAATCTTTTAAACAGTCAGTTGAAGAAAACTTAGGATCTGATAATGTGGTTGTCGATATCCAACAACTTCAAAAAGACGATGTCTTGAACATCACTTACTTTGCTGAAACTGCGGCTGGAGAAGACTGGGATATCTCAGATAACGTGGGTTGGTCTCCAGACTTTGCAGACCCTTCTACCTACCTTGATATTATCAAACCATCTGTAGGGGAAAATACAAAGACTTACCTAGGATTTGACTCAGGAACAAACAACGCTGCTGCCAAGCAAGTTGGTTTGGAAGACTACGAAAAAATGGTTGTGGAAGCTGGGGAAGAAACTACTGACGTTTCAAAACGTTATGAAAAATATGCTGCTGCCCAAGCTTGGTTGACAGACAGTGCCTTGCTCATCCCAACAACTTCTCAAACTGGTCGTCCAATGTTGTCTAAGATGGTACCATTTACACTTCCGTTTGCATACTCTGGTAACAAGGGTATGAGCGAAGCCCTCTTGTATAAATACCTAGATGTACAAGACAAGGCGGTAACAACAGAAGAGTACCAAAAAGCTCAAGAAAACTGGTTGAAAGAAAAAGAAGAGTCTAATAAGAAGGCTCAAGAAGACCTTGCAAACCATGTGAAATAATTTTACAAGATATGTGAAAGGATTTAGTATTCCCCTTGGGTGCTAAGTCCTTTTTATATCTTTAAAGCGAGCTTTTAAATTTAGGACATCTTAAGAAATTTTTGCGAATTTTCCTTTTTCCTATTGCTTTCTTAGATATTATTTGTTATATTAAAAGCATAATTATTTTTTATTTATGACAGTTAAGCACGGTACTTTCAGAGAAAGGAGTATTTTTAAAAAAAGAAATGTAAACGCTTACTGTTGAGTGAAAGGATTAAGGAGTTTATGGATAAACAATTTTTTGAAAAACGCTGTAAGTTTAGTATTCGTAAGTTTACGCTTGGGGTAGCTTCGGTGATGATTGGAGCGACTTTCTTTGCGACTGCCCCAGTATTGGCTGATCAAGCAAGGGTTGGTTCAACAGATAATTTGCCAAGTGAACTAGCTGATTTGGATAAAAAGGCTAGTGATGAGGGGCACGATTTTGACAAGGAAGCTGCCGCTCAGAATCCTGGTTCAGCTGAAACTACTGAAGGCCCACAAACAGAAGAAGAGTTGTTGGCTCAAGAAAAAGAAAAGTCTGAAAAGCCAAGCAATCTGCCAAAAGAATTAGAAGATAGGTTGGAGAAAGCTGAAGACAATGGGCGCGAAGTTGACAAGGATCAATTGGCCCAAGATACTGGGAAGCTTGTCCCAGAAGATGTGGCTAAGACTACCAATGGGGAATTAAACTACGGCGCGACTGTTAAGATTAAGACGCCATCAGGAGAAGGTAGCGGTATTGTCGTTGCAAAAGACCTTGTCTTGACGGTTTCTCATAACTTTATCAAGGACAGTCAAGACGGCAATATCCGTAAGGTTGTGGACAATGATCAAGGGGATGGAGATATCTATAGTATCTCTTATCCAGGATTGCCAGATGTCAAGTTTAGCAAGAAAGATATTATTCATTGGGATCGTGAAGGCTACCTGAAGGGCTTCAAAAATGATTTGGCCCTTGTGAGATTGCGTACAGTTCTCGAAAATACGCCTGTTGAAGTAACTAAAAAGCCAGTAGTTAAGAAAATCGGAGATAAACTTCATGTCTTTGGTTATCCAGAAGGGAAATTGAATCCGATTGTCAATACTACAGTTGATTTTGCGGAACCATACGGAGAAGGTGTCCAAGGGATTGGTTACCAAGGAGGGAAACCAGGCGCTAGTGGTGGCGGTATCTTTGATACAGAAGGCAAACTAGTCGGTGTTCACCAAAATGGTGTAGTTGGAAAACGGAGCGGAGGCATTCTCTTCTCACCAGCTCAACTAAAATGGATCCAAGACCACATACAGGGAATTTCAAGTGTGAAACCAGCAGACTTGGAAGAGAAAGAAAAACCGGCTGAAGAAAAACCAAAAGAGGACAAACCTGCAGCTGCTAAACCTGAAACACCTAAGACAGTAACCCCTGAATGGCAAACGGTAGCAAAAAAAGAACAGCAGGGAACAGTTACTGTTCGTGAAGAAAAGGGTGTCCGCTACAATCAATTGTCTTCAACTGCACAGAACGACAATGGCGATAAACCAGCCTTGTTTGAAAAACAAGGATTGACAGTTGACGCTAATGGAAATGCGACGGTTGATTTAACCTTCAAAGATGATTCTGAAAAGGGCAAATCACGCTTTGGTGTCTTCTTGAAATTTAAAGATACCAAGAACAATGTTTTTGTTGGTTATGACAAAGATGGCTGGTTCTGGGAGTATAAATCTCCAACCGATAGCACCTGGTATAAGGGGGGCCGTGTAGCAGCGCCTGAGACAGGATCAATTAACCGCCTATCAATTACCCTCAAGTCAGATGGACAACTCAATGCAACGAATAATGATGAGAAACTCTTTGATACGGTCACTTTGCCAGCAACTGTTAATGAAACTCTCAAAAATGAGAAGAAAATCGTCCTAAAAGCTGGTTCCTATGGCAATGAGCGTACAGTTGTCAGCGTTAAAACAGACAATCAAGAAGGTGTAAAAGCAGATGATACTCCTGCCCAGAAAGAAACAGGTCCAGTTGTTGACGATAGCAAGGTGACTTATGATACGATCCAGTCCAAGGTCCTCAAGGCAGTGATTGACCAAGCCTTCCCTCGTGTCAAAGAATACACGCTGAATGGTCATACTTTGCCAGGACAGGTGCAACAGTTCAATAAAGTATTTATCAACAAACACGAAGTCACCCCTGAAGTTACCTACAAAAAAATCAATGAGACAACAGCAGAGTACTTGATGAAGCTTCGCGATGATGCTAATCTTATCAATGCGGAAATGACAGTACGCTTGCAAGTTGTGGACAATCAATTGCACTTTGATGTGACCAAGATTGTCAACCACAATCAAGTCACTCCAGGTCAAAAGATTGATGACGAAAGAAAACTACTTTCTTCTATTAGTTTCCTTGGCAATGCTTTAGTCTCTGTTTCGAGTGATCAAGCTGGTGCTAAGTTTGATGGGGCAACCATGTCAAACAATACCCATGTTAGCGGAGATGATCATATCGATGTAACCAATCCAATGAAGGATTTGGCCAAGGGTTACATGTATGGATTTGTTTCTACATATAAGCTTGCTGCAGGTGTTTGGAGCAACTCTCAAAACAGCTACGGTGGAGGTTCTTATGACTGGACTCGTTTGACAGCTTACAAGGAAACAGTCGGAAATGCCAACTATGTTGGAATTCATAGCTCTGAATGGCAATGGGAAAAAGCTTATAAGGGCATTGTCTTCCCAGAGTATACTAAGGAACTTCCAAGTGCCAAGGTTGTTATCACTGAAGATGCCAATGCGGACAAGAAAGTCGACTGGCAGGATGGTGCCATTGCTTATCGTAGCATCATGAACAACCCTCAAGGTTGGGAAAAAGTTAAGGATATAACAGCTTATCGTATCGCGATGAACTTTGGCTCACAAGCACAAAACCCATTCCTTATGACCTTGGATGGTATCAAGAAGATCAATCTTCACACAGATGGTCTAGGACAAGGTGTTCTCCTTAAAGGATATGGTAGCGAAGGCCATGACTCTGGTCACTTGAATTATGCTGATATTGGTAAGCGTATCGGTGGTGTTGAAGACTTTAAGACCCTAATTGAGAAGGCTAAGAAATATGGAGCTCATCTAGGTATCCACGTTAACGCTTCAGAAACTTATCCTGAGTCTAAGTACTTCAATGAAAAAATTCTTCGTAAGAATCCAGATGGAAGCTATAGCTACGGCTGGAACTGGCTAGACCAAGGTATCAACATTGATGCTGCTTATGACTTGGCGCATGGACGTTTGGCTCGCTGGGAAGACTTGAAGAAAAAACTTGGTGAAGGTCTCGACTTTATCTATGTGGACGTTTGGGGTAATGGTCAATCAGGTGATAACGGTGCCTGGGCTACCCACGTTCTTGCAAAAGAAATCAATAAACAAGGCTGGCGCTTTGCGATCGAGTGGGGACACGGTGGTGAGTACGATTCTACCTTCCATCACTGGGCAGCTGACTTGACCTATGGTGGCTACACCAATAAAGGTATCAACAGTGCCATCACGCGCTTTATTCGTAACCATCAAAAAGATGCTTGGGTAGGGGACTATAGAAGTTACGGTGGTGCAGCAGATTACCCACTTCTAGGTGGCTACAGCATGAAAGACTTTGAAGGATGGCAAGGACGGAGTGATTACAATGGCTATGTAACCAACTTATTTGCCCATGACGTCATGACTAAGTACTTCCAACACTTCACTGTAAGTAAATGGGAAAATGGTACACCAGTTACCATGACCGATAACGGTAGCACCTATAAATGGACTCCAGAAATGAAGGTTGAGCTAGTCGATGCAGCAGGTAACAAGGTTGTTGTAACTCGTAAGTCTAATGATGTCAATAGCCTACAGTACCGTGAACGTACAGTAACGCTCAACGGACGTATCATCCAAGATGGTTCAGCTTACTTGACTCCTTGGAACTGGGATGCGAATGGTAAGAAACTTCCTACTGATAAGGAAAAAATGTACTACTTCAATACGCAGGCCGGTGCAACAACTTGGACCCTTCCGAGTGATTGGGCAAAGAGCAAGGTTTACCTTTACAAGCTAACTGACCAAGGTAAGACAGAAGAGCAAGAACTAACTGTAAAAGATGGCAAGATTACCCTAGACCTTCTAGCTAATCAACCATACGTTCTCTACCGTTCAAAACAAACCAATCCTGAAATGTCATGGAGCGAAGGCATGCATATCTATGACCAAGGATTTAACAGTGGAACCTTGAAACACTGGACCATTTCTGGTGATGCTTCTAAGGCAGAAATTGTCAAATCACAAGGCGCAAATGAAATGCTTCGTATCCAAGGCAATAAGAGCAAGGTCAGCCTTACTCAGAAACTGACTGGCTTGAAACCAAATACCAAGTATGCTGTTTATGTCGGTGTTGATAACCGTAGTAATGCTAAGGCAAGTATCACAGTGAATACTGGCGAAAAAGAAGTGACTACTTATACCAATAAGTCACTCGCTCTCAACTATATCAAAGCATATGCTCATAACAATCGTCGTGAAAATGCTACAGTTGATGATACAAGTTACTTCCAAAACATGTACGCCTTCTTTACAACTGGATCGGACGTATCAAATGTTACTCTGACTTTGAGTCGTGAAGCTGGTGATGAAGCAACTTACTTTGATGAAATTCGTACCTTTGAAAATAATTCAAGCATGTATGGAGACAAGCACGATACAGGTCAAGGAACCTTCAAACAAGACTTTGAAAATGTTGCTCAAGGAATCTTCCCATTTGTAGTGGGTGGTGTCGAAGGTGTCGAAGACAACCGCACTCACTTGTCTGAAAAACACGATCCATATACACAACGTGGTTGGAACGGTAAGAAAGTCGATGATGTTATCGATGGAAATTGGTCATTGAAGACAAATGGACTAGTGAGCCGTCGTAACTTGGTTTACCAAACTATTCCACAAAACTTCCGTTTTGAAGCTGGTAAGACTTACCGTGTAACCTTTGAATACGAAGCAGGCTCTGACAATACCTATGCCTTTGTAGTCGGTAAGGGAGAATTCCAGTCAGGTCGTCGTGGTACTCAAGCTAGCGACTTGGAAATGCATGAATTGCCAAATACTTGGACGGATTCTAAGAAAGCCAAGAAGGCAACCTTCCTCGTGACAGGTGCAGAAACAGGCGATACTTGGGTAGGTATCTACTCAACTGGAAACGCAAGCAATACTCGTGGAGATTCTGGCGGAAATGCCAACTTCCGTGGTTACAACGACTTCATGATGGACAATCTTCACATCGAGGAAATTACGCTAACAGGTAAGATGTTGACAGAAAATGCTTTGAAGAACTACTTGCCAACTGTAGCCATGACCAACTACACCAAAGAGTCTATGGATGCCTTGAAAGAGGCGGTCTTTAACCTCAGTCAGGCAGATGATGACATTAGCGTGGAAGAAGCGCGTGCAGAGATTGCCAAGATTGAAGCTTTGAAGAATGCTTTGGTTCAGAAGAAAACAGCCTTGGTAGCAGAAGACTTTGAAAGTTTGGATGCGCCAGCTCAACCAGGTGAAGGCCTAGAGAATGCCTTTGATGGTAATGTATCTAGCCTATGGCATACATCTTGGAATGGAGGAGATGTAGGCAAGCCTGCAACTATGGTCTTGAAAGAACCTACTGAAATCACTGGACTTCGTTATGTTCCACGAGGATCAGGTTCAAATGGGAACTTGCGTGATGTAAAACTTGTTGTGACAGATGAGTCTGGTAAGGAACATACTTTCACTGCAACTGATTGGCCAGATAACAACAAACCAAAAGACATTGACTTTGGCAAGACAATTAAGGCTAAGAAAATTGTCCTTACAGGTACCAAGACATACGGAGATGGTGGCGATAAATACCAATCTGCAGCGGAACTCATCTTTACCCGTCCACAGGTAGCAGAAACACCGCTTGACATGTCAGCTTATGAAGCAGCTTTGGCTAAGGCTCAGAAATTGACAGACAAAGAAAATCAAGAGGAAGTAGCTAGCGTTCAGGCAAGCATGAAATATGCGACGGATAACCATCTCTTAACGGAAAGAATGGTAGCCTACTTCGCAGATTATCTCAACCAATTAAAAGATTCTGCTACGAAACCAGATGCTCCAACAAGTAGCAAGGGTGAAGAACAACCACCAGTTCTTGATGTACCTGAATTTAAAGGTGGCGTCAATGCAGCAGAAGCAGCTGTACATGAGATCCCTGAGTTTAAGGGTGGAGTCAATGCAGCGGAAGCAGCTATACACGAAGTTCCTGAGTTCAAGGGTAGTGTCAATGCAGCAGAAGCAGCTGTACATGAAGTCCCTGAGTTCAAGGGTGGGGTTAATGCAGTTGAAGCAGCTGTACATGAAGTCCCAGAGTTTAAGGGAGGAGTCAATGCGGTCCAAGCCTTGGTAAACGAGAAACCAGCCTACACAGGTGTATTGGCTACAGCTGGAGATCAAGCAGTTCCAACAGTTGAAAAACCTGAGTACCCGCTCACTCCAAGTCCAGTAGCTGATACCAAAACTCCGGGAGCTAAAGATGAAGAAAAACTACCTGCTACAGGGGAGCACAGCTCAGAAGTAGCCCTCTTCTTAGCAAGTGTGAGTATCGCTTTATCTGCTGCTGTTCTTACGACAAAACGTAAAGAAGATTAATGAGATTTGATTTTAGCAGTCAAAAAGAACTAGAATCAAATAGGATTAAACAGCCGGAGAGGACCTCTAGGTTCTCTCCTTTTTTCAAAGGAGAAATGATACCGCTTACTCATGTAAGCGGATGAAAGGAAAAGGAGAAAGATGGATAGACATTTTTTTGAGAAACGCTGTCACTATAGTATAAGAAAATTTGCAATCGGTGCAGCCTCTGTTATGATTGGTGCTAGTATCTTTGGAGCCAATATGGTTCAGGCAGCAGAAACAGCAACGCCTTCAGAAACAGAGGGAAGTATTACCCATGTTGAAGCCCTGGATAAGTTACCAGATGATTTAGCCGCTGCGCTTGAAAAGGCGGATGCAGCAGCTGCAACAGAAGCAAGTCATGAAGAAACTCCAGCGACTGATGAGGGAACCAATCCTCCAGCAAGTGAAGAGGCAAAACCAGAGACAAGTCCTGCAAGTCCTAAGCCAGCAGGAACGCCGAAACCGGTTGAAACACCAAAGGTAGACAATAAACCAGCTGAAACTGCTACGCCCGCACCAAAACCAGCTGAAAAGCAAATCGAAGATAGAGAAGATGTCAACCACCTCGAGGGTGCTACTGCCCAGGCGAGCAACCATGAGACTGGTACCAACTTTACTGTGGATAAGGCTATCGACGGAGATGACAATACTCGTTGGGCTACAGACAAAGATGTACCAAAACCAACTATTGAACTAACTCTGCCAAAGACTACCTTGATCAAACATGTAGAAATTGACTGGGATCGTCGTCTTCGGAATGGGCAGAATGACCCCAATATCAAATCTTGGAGTCTCTACTACGCAGGTCAAGAAGACGTGGGCGCTAACGGAGAAAAACAATGGAAACTCGCTCATACCAAAACTGGAGTTCCAGTCTTAGATGAGAAAGTTGACCTAGCTGAAAGTATCCACGCTAAGTACCTCAAATTGGAGGTCAATGATTACCAAGCGGGAACAATGGGCTGGAGAAACGTTGGAATCCAAGAAATCCGAGCTTATTCTAACGTTCCGGACCATAGTAAGGTAACGGATATCCGCCAAGTAACAGAACTAACAGTAGCAGAAGATGGACAGTCCCTTGTCTTACCAACTTTACCAGGAAAAGTCAGTCTTATCGGTAGCAATAAACAAGGTGTAATTGACCTTCAAAATCGTATCTATAAACCTTTGACAGATCAACGCGTCAAGGTCATGGTCCAACAAATCAGAGACAGTCATACCTTTACCAAAGAGTTTGAAGTAGTCATCAAGGGTCTACATCAGGACGAAGGTGTGGGTGTGAAACCAAAAGTAGCACCAGCTGTTCAACAATGGTATGGGAAAGAAGGCCAATCTTCTATCACTTCAGATACAGTCCTTGCGACAGGAGATTCTGGCTTTGATCAGGCTGCAACCTTCTACCAGTCAGACCTTGCTAGCCGTGGATTAGAACTTGCAACAGGTGACAAACAGGCTCAAAAACGAATCGAGTTTAAAAAGGTTGAAAACAAAGGTTATGGCAAGGAAGGCTATGGCATCACTATCCAAGATGATGTGATTACCATCGAAGCTGCAACGAACACAGGAGCCTTCTACGCCACTCGGACTCTTCTTCAAATGGGAGAAACAGATCTACAAAATGGCGAAATTCGTGATTTCCCAAGTTTCAGCCACCGTGGCTTTATGCTGGATACAGGTCGTAAATTTATCCCTTATGACACCCTTGTAGACATCATGCTCAACATGGCCTACTACAAGATGAACGACTTGCAGTTGCACCTTAATGATAACTATATCTTCCTTAAGGAACACTTGGCAGGTAAGAATTTAAGTCCAGAAGAACAACTCAAGTATGTACTTGAACATGCCAAGACTGGTTTCCGTGTGGAGACAGATATTGTCGGTAAGAATGGTCAAAAATTAACATCAGATGAGCATTATACCAAAGAAGAAATGCAAAATCTGATTAAACTTGCCAAGGCCTTGCATATCAACCTAGTGCCAGAAATTGACACACCAGGTCATGCCTTGTCCTTTGTCAAAGTCCGCCCAGACCTCATGTATCAAGGCGGCCTGAGCGATTATGCAGGCAAGCACAATGTCGAGCGCGTAGCCATGCTCGATCTAGACAATAAATACGAAGAAACTCTTAAATTTGTCAAATCAGTCTATGACAAACTCCTCGATGGTCCAGAGGCACCGCTTCATGGCGTGTCCACTGTTCATATCGGAACGGATGAATACTATGGTAGCAGAGAAAGCTATCGTCGCTATGTCAATGATCTTATCAAATACATTAAAGGAAAAGGCTATACCCCTCGTATCTGGGGCTCACTCAGTGCGAAACGTGGGAACACTCCTGTTGATTGGAACGGAGTAGAAGTTGATATCTGGAGCATTGGCTGGCAACGACCAAATGAAGCCATTGCTCAGGGAGCTAAGATTATTAACATCACGGATGTGCCGACATATAGTGTCCCAAGTGGAAGCAATAGTCAAGCAGCCTACGGGGACTATGCCAACTACGAACGCCAGTATAACAGCTGGACACCGAATGATTTTAGAACAGGTGGAGGTCCACTTCTACCAGCTTCTCATCCAAGTATCCTTGGTGGTGGGCACGCAGTTTGGAATGACAATATCGACCTTCATGAGACAGGCTTGACCTCTTATGATATCTTTAAACGCTTCTTCAAGAGCATGCAAACCACTGCAGAGCGGACTTGGGGATCTGACCGTGCAGCTGCGACCTTTGCAGAACGCACCCTACCAACAAGCCCTTATGCGCCACAGTCAAATCCTGATAGAGCGATTGATCAAAGTGATTTGTTTACCATCAATCCTAAGACAGTGAAGGACTATGCAAGCAAGAAGGTGAAGACAAGCGAGCAGGGATTGGCTTTTGAGAAAGACAGCAGCATCGAAGGCTTAGCAGGTGATGTTGGTCCAAGTCACGTCTTGAAGTTTGATGTGACTGTCACTGGAGACGGGGAACAAACCTTCTCAACAAGTGGGGACAACCGTATCTATCTAGCTGATGAAGACGGCTACCTTGCTTATCAATTTGAACAGTTCCATATCCAATTCAAGAAAAAACTTGAAAAGAACAAACGCTATCAAATCTCTATCGTAACCAAACCACAATCAACTGAAGTGTATGTGGATGGTGAAAAGATCGAGCGTATCGCGGATCCTGCGCATCCACGCTTTGCCCACAATAGCTTGGTTCTACCGCTTGAAAGCATCGGTGGTTTCAAAGGGATCCTGCATAGTGCAGAGTTGTCAGACAAACCATTTGTAAATCCTCGTTTGATTTCAAATGATAAGATTACGGCAACGGCAAGCAGTCAGCAACTTCCAGGAAACGCGACTGAAGGCGCTGTTGAAAAGGCCTTTGACAATGATCCAAATACCTTCTGGCATACTAAGTGGACTGGTGACACTGCGCCATACACCCTTACTATGACCTTGAAAGAAGCAGAAAAAGTCAATGGCTTGACGTATCTCCCACGTCCAGGTGGTGGAAATGGTGTCGTTACCCGCTACGAAATCTACGCACAAAAAGATGGCCAAATGGTCAAGGTTTCAGAAGGAAGCTGGGACAACAACGCCCAAGAAAAAACAGTCAACTTTGCGGCGGTAGATACCAACAAGATTGAGTTGAAAGTATTGGAAGGCGTTGGTGGTTTTGCAAGTGCAGCTGAAGTTCATCTATTAAAACCTGTCAAAGAAGAGCAAGAAATGCCTGCACCAAGTCAACCAGAAAAACCAACTACACCTGAAAAACCAACTACACCTGAAAAACCAAAAGTAGACCAAACCGGTGATGGAACAGTTGAATTGGCAGATCAATTCACTGCAAGTAAACCAGCTAGTGAAGACAGCATTGCAGCTGCTAGCAAGAGCGCAGACTACCTCAAGAAAGAGTACAAGGTCTTTCCAACGCCACAAAAAGTAACCTATGGCGAAGGTGTTACGGCTCTTCGTAAGCAAGTCAATCTGGTTATGGGCAATCAACTCGATATCTATACTCGCAATCGTTTGAAGAGTGTCTTGCAGGACAATCAAGTATCTTATACAACTGGTAAGGCGGCAATCGCTGGCGCAACCAATATCTATCTTGGAGTGCATGGACAAGGTTCACAAGCAGAACAAAACTTGTCCAATGTTTCAGCAGGCCTCTTTGAAAAGATTGACGCCTATGTCTTGAGCATCAAGGATAATTCGATTTCCATCGTCGGAAAAGACACAGATGCGGTCTTCTATGGTTTGACAACCTTAAAACATATGCTCAAGGAAAGTCAAGTTCCAGTCCTTCGCAATGTGACAGTAGAAGATTACGCAGAGCTCAAGAACCGTGGTTTCATCGAAGGTTACTATGGAAATCCATGGTCTAATGCGGATCGTGCAGAGCTCATGCGTTTTGGTGGCGATTTGAAATTGAACCAATACTTCTTTGCACCGAAAGATGATCCATACCACAACAAGAAATGGCGTGAACTCTATCCAGAAGAAAAACTAGCTGAAATTCGTGAACTCGCTCGTGTTGGAAATCAAAGTAAAACCCGCTATGTCTGGACCATCCATCCATTCATGAACAACCGTATCCGCTTTGGCAATGAAGCGCATTACCAAGAAGATTTGGCAACCATCAAGGCCAAATTTACCCAGTTGATGAAAGTGGGTGTCCGTGAATTTGGTATCCTTGCAGATGATGCTCCAAGCCCAGTCGGAGGCTACAATAGCTACAACCGCTTGATGCAAGATATGACCAAGTGGTTGACAGAAATGCAGGGAACCTACAGCGGTCTTCGTAAAGAAATGATCTTTGTTCCTGGCCAGTATTGGGGTAATGGACGTGAAGATGAGTTGAAATCCCTCAATGAAAATCTCCCAAGTTCAACATCCATGACCTTGACGGGTGGTAAGATTTGGGGTGAAGTCTCTGAAAGCTTCCTTTCAACTCTCAAGAACAATCTATCCGCAGGTGGCAAGACCTATCGCCCAGTTTCACTTTGGATTAACTGGCCTGTAACAGATAACTCTAAGCAACACTTGATTCTAGGTGGTGGTGAGAAATTCCTTCATCCAAATGTGGATCCAAGCTTGCTATCTGGTATCATGTTGAACCCAATGCAACAGTCTGAACCATCTAAGATTGCCCTCTTTTCAGGAGCTCAATACTCATGGAAACAGTGGAAATCAGAAGAAGAAGCTAAGAAAATCAATGATATTGCCTTCAACTTTGTAGAGAATGGTCATTTTGAAGATAGCAAGGTATCAGCAGCCTTCCGCGAACTTGGTAAGCACATGATCAACCAAAACATGGATAATCGTGTCGTCAAACTAGAAGAATCGGTAGACTTAGCTCCAAAATTAACAGACTTCATGACCAAGCTCAAAGCAGGTCAGGATGTGACTGCTGAACGTGCAGCCTTGCGTGCAGAATTTGCCAAGATTAAAGAAGCAGCTGAGCTTTATAAAGCATCAGGCGATCAAAAGATGGTTGCGCAAATCCACTATTGGTTGGATAATGCAATCGACCAAATGAATGCTCTCGATGCCTTCCTTACAGGAACTGAAGCCATGGCTACAAACGATGCAGCTAAGCTTTGGGATAGTTACTATAAAGGATTGAAGTTCTACGAACAGTCTCAAACTCGTACCTTCCATTATGTAGACCATATGGAAAAAGCTGAATTGGGTGTTCAACATATTCGTCCATTTATCCTATCCTTGAAGGAAGTTCTAGCGTCTGAAGTTCAAAAAGTCTTGCATCCAGATCAAATCATCAGCACCTTTATCACCAATCGAACAGGTGTAGAAGGTGGTTTGGCAGAAGTGACGGATGGTGATTTGGCAACTCATGCGATTATTAAATCACCAAACAGCATCAAGACAGGTGATTATATTGGTATGAAGTTCAACAAGCCGGTAGCTATCCAAACCTTGACCTTTGCAATGGGAACGCAGGCAAATCCACGTGATACCTTTAGTAAGGCAGAAGTGCAGTATCAAGATGAAAATGACAACTGGGTAACCTTGAAAGAGCCAAGCTATGTCGGAAATGAATCCCTTCTTAAGTTTGAGAATCTCACTATCAAGGCCAAGGCAGTTCGCATGATTGCGACAGCAGATCGTGAAAATACCTGGTTTGCAGTTCAGGAAATTGCAGTCAACCGTCCAGTTGAAAAAGCTCGTAGCCAACAAGCAACGACAGTTAGTCTAAGTTCAAACTTAGTTTACAAACTAAATACCTCAGCTCGTCAAATCACTGATGGCAAGGACAATACAGAAGCCATGATGGCAAATGCTGATGGTAGCAATACCACTCCAGTAGATGCCTGGGCACAACTTGACCTCGGTGAAGTCAAGTCAGTCACTAAAGTTCGCCTTCGTCAAGGAACAGGTGATAAACTTGCTGCAGGTGTGCTTGAGTATTCTACAGATGGAACTGCATGGCAAGAGTTGGATCGCCTATCAGGTGAGCAAACCAAGGAAGTGACTAGAGCTATCAATGCTCGTTATATCCGAGTACGCAATACTAAGGCACTCGACCTTTGGTGGCGTATCCAAGACTTCTCTGTTGAGACACGCTCTGGAAACAGTGAGTTAACGGACACAAACGTCGATGCCTTGAAGGAAACGCCGGTAGTGGATAGCTTGGGACATTATGAGCTTCAAATTCCAGCTGGAACCAAACTCCCTGCCCATAGCTATCTAGGTATGAAACTTGACCGTATCCATCAGGTCAAGAGCATCCAGCTCCAAGGTCAAGCCAACCCAGCTCTTAGCCTAGAGTATTCAGCAAATGCGCAAGAATGGACGCCAGCTAGCCAGTTGACTGATAGATCTGTAGCAAGCCACTTGGTACGTTATGTGCGTCTAGTCAACAAAACAGATCAGGAACAAGCTGTTACAGCTACTTCTCTCCTTGTGACGACTAAAGAAGTGCAACCAACCAAACTAGAATCTACAACTATGGGCATTCATCCAACATACGGAAGCAATGATGTTCGTAAACTGAACAACCTAGATCAATTATTTGATGGTGTTTACAACAACTTCGTTGAGTTTTCAGACTATGCTCATAAAGATGGCCACGTGACTTTGAAACTTGGCAACGAACGCACCATCAAGAAGATTAGAGCTTATATCCAAGACGGAACTCAAAACTACCTTCGTGATGGTAAGATCCAAGTCAGCCAAGATGGTAAAACCTGGACAGATGTTGTCACAGTTGGAGATGGTGTGGCCAATAGCCAACACGATGATTCTCTAACAGATGGCTGGACACATGATTCTAAGATGCCAGGAAATCGCTACATCGAAGGTGAATTGACGACACCAGTCAAAGCTAACTATCTCCGTGTCCTCTATACGGCAGACTATGATGCCCGGTTTGTAGGCTTTACAGAATTAGTGATCAATGACGGTGAATTTGTCAAACCAATCAATGATCCAACAGTAGAAGGAAACGGTGGAGAAAGCCAAGGCAACCTCTACAATAATCTTGTAGACGGCAAAGTCTTGACCAGCTACAAGTCTGAAAAAGACAAGGGCGAATTGGTGTATCACTTATCTGAGCCAACCAATGCCAACCACCTTCGTCTCGTTTCCAGTCTTCCTGAAGGAGCGAAAGCACGCATTCTTGCTAGAACACTCAAGGATGGTCAAGACAGTTGGACAGACCTCGGTGCCATTACATCTAGTCTCCAAACCTTCGCTATCCGAAATGGTGGCTCTCTTCTAGACGTCAAATTAGTCTGGGAAGGCGGCAAGGCTGAGTTTTATGAATTGGCAAGCTTCCATCAAGCATTAACAGAAGAATCGGTTCAATCAAGCAAGGGTGAAGAACCAGCACCCGTTCTTGAGGTTCCTGAATTCACAGGTGGTGTGAATGCGGTTGAAGCGGCAGTACATGAGGTACCAGAATACACAGGCCCACTTGGAACAGCTGGAGACCAAGCGGCACCGACAGTTGAGAAGCCTGAGTTTAAGGGCGGTGTCAATGCAGTTGAAGCCTTGGTACATGAACTTCCAGAATACACAGGCCCAGTAGCAACAGTAGGTGACCAACCAGCTCCGACAGTTGAGAAGCCTGAGTTTAAGGGTGGTGTCAATGCAGCTGAAGCCTTGGTACATGAACTTCCAGAATACACAGGCCCAGTAGCAACAGTAGGCGACCAACCAGCACCGATAGTTGAGAAGCCTGAATTTACAGGTGGTGTCAATGCAGTTGAAGCCTTGGTACATGAACTTCCAGCCTACACAGGATCATTATCGACAGTAGGCGATCAAGCCGCTCCAACAGTAGAGAAACCTGAGTTTAAACTTAGCTCTTTAGCTTCCGATCAAGGTAAGACGCCAGATTATAAGCAAGAAATAGCTAGATCAGAAACAGCTGAACAAATCTTGCCAGCAACTGGTGAGAGTCAATCTGATTCAGCCCTCTTCCTAGCAGGTGTTAGCCTAGCCCTATCTGCCCTCTTTGTAGCAAAAACAAAGAAAGACTAGTATTCAACAAAACCTCTTAACAAGATTACAAAATCAGTTTCTCATCTTTTCCAATGAGGTTTATAGTACGCAGAAAGCCTGAGAAGATTTCTTCTCAGGCTTTTGCTAATCATATAAATACGATACTGCTATGAAAAAATCACCCAGAATACTCTGGGTGATAAATGTTATGGTTGCGCTGGTTGCGGATTCTGGTTTTGTTGGCCAGGGGTTGTATTTGATTGTTGCGTATTATTGTTAGGATTGGTAGTCGTACTATTATTTGTGCTTGGAGTAGTTGAGCTAGACTGTGAAGTCGAGCTCTCAGATGTTGAGCTAGAACTTTCAGGTATTGGGGCTTGCTGTGGAGCAGGTGTAGTCCATGTAGAACGAGCACCATTTTTAAAGACAAATTCTCCACCTCTGTAGAGTCCTTCTGGCATAGTCCAGTCACCAGGATGATCATCTTCAGATAGATAAGTCATCATCGAACGGTAAACCTTAGCAGCAACATAGAAGCCATCACCAACGATAGGAGTAAGGCGGTTCGAGTAACCAGTCCAAACGGCCATTGAATATTTACGAGTATAGCCAACGAACATTTCGTCCGGAGCTACATAACCCGTATTTTTAATGTAGTTTTCAATCTCATCATCTGTATAGTTTGACGTACCAGTTTTACCAGCTTGTGGTAGCCAAGGGAGGTAGGCTCCTCGACCAGTTCCGTATGCCAAAACGGTTTTCATCATATCTGTCATCATATAGGCTGTCGTTTCTTTCATAGCACGTGTACCAGAATCAGAGAATTCTTTTGAACTGCCATCACTAAAGACAATCTTATTGATATACATAGGTTTGCGGTAGATACCGCCATTGGCAAAAGCAGCGTAAGCCGCAGCCATCTTCTCGCTGCTTGCTCCATACTTTTTGTCAGATTCAGTTGTATTACTTGAAATAGCATTAGCATAGTGTATGCTTGGGTAGTCAATACCGAGTCCATTTAGAAACGTCTTGGCATGATCGAGTCCTACTTTCTCTAGCGTTTCTACAGCCGGCACATTCCGTGATTGCTGGAGAGCATACTGGAGTGTTATGTTTCCAAAGTAACTCTTATCCCAGTTATAGACAGGGGTAGAGGTTCCAGGGTAATTATAAGGACTATCGTGAACAATCGCAGCAGTTGAATCATAAACGCCGTATTCCAAAGCAGGAGCATAGTCTGTAATAGGCTTCATGGTAGAACCCCAGTCACGGTTAGTTTCTACAGCTTGGTTTATTCCAAAGGAAACGTTACTTGATTGGTGGCGAGCACCTAATTGGGCAATGACTTTCCCGTTTGTGACATCAACGATAGTAGAGGCTACCTGTAACTCATCATCTGGATAGTTGACATACTCGTCCGTATTGTAAATATCCCAGAGACGTTGTTGGACCTTAGAATCAACGTTGGTGTAGACTTCCATACCCGTAGTTAAAAGGTTGTAACCTGTTTCCTGTTCAACTTGATCAATCACCTCTTTGAGGTAATTATCCATGTATGGAGGATAACTATTAGCCAATTTTAGGCTTTGAAGTCCATCTGTAATCGGAGTATTAATCGCTTTTTCGTATTGTTCGGCTGTAATGTAACCTTGCCCCTTCATCTCAGAGAGGACGAGATTACGGCGTTCTTGGGCGGCTTCCGGATGCGAGTATGGATCATACTGGTTTGGAGCCTGAGGCATTCCGGCAAGGAGGGCCAATTGAGGGATACTCAAATCTTTGAGGTCTTTGCCATAGTAACTTTGAGCAGCCGTCTGCATTCCGTAGTTTCCGTTTGACATGTAAACCTTGTTGATGTAGTAGGTCAAGATCTCTTGTTTAGTCGCTTTTTGTTCTAGCTGGACGGCGAGCCATGCTTCCTGAGCCTTACGAGAAAGGGTTTGGTCAGAAGTTGACGTAGAGAAATAGGTTAACTTGATCAACTGCTGCGTCAAAGTTGAAGCTCCTTGAAGGCCTCCGCCACCACGAAGATTTCGTAGGGTAGCACCTAGGATACGGATAGTATCGATTCCTCGGTGATTAAAGAAGCGATGGTCTTCAATCGAAACAATAGCGTTGACCAAATCGGTCGGTATTTCGTTTGCTTGCGCATTGACTCGACGTTCTGATCCAAGATCAGCGATGAGTTCATCGTTATTGTCATAAATTTTGCTGGACGTTGTAGCGACCAGCTTACTTTCAGATAGGGCTGGAGCATTGCTAACATAGTAGAGAAAGAGACCTCCGCCTAGAATAATAGCTGCGATAAATACAGTTAAGAAGCAGATACTGATATATTTGGCTATTCGCAGGATAGTTTGTTTGTTCATCTTGTTTTACCACCTAGTAAATGTTCTTTGATAATATCGAGATAGGGAATCTGGGGAAAGGCACCCAGCTCAATCCTATATCCATTTTCTCGAATATATCCAAGTGGCATTGACTTTTGTCCCTTATCTTGATGATAGAAACGAATCAGGTCAACAGCCGGCAATAAATAAGTTTCTTGCTGAGAAGCAAAGTGAAGAAGGACAAAGCAGATTCCTCGCTGGGCAAGGACCTGTTCCATATGCTGAATCTGATGGTGATGGAAATTCTTCATCGGAATCGCATGTTTTTGCCTAGTTTCCTTTGCTTCAAAGTCGATGTAATATCCATCATAAACCCCTGAATAGTCTGTGGTTGAAGCTTGTCTGAAGTAGGCTTCAACGATCTTGGCTCGACTTCGTTGGGGATAATCGACACGTACGATTTGGATGGGAGTCGGTTTCTTGTGAATCACTGCTAACCCATGCGACAAGTAATAATCGTTCGTAGCGTTGATCATCTTTTCAAAAGACATTCCCCGATTTGCGAAATTTTTAGTTTGTGATGGGGGAGCTTGTCTCTTCTGTGATGAAATTTTATGTGGATAGTTGACCATAATTCTCCTTATTGGTACAATAACATCACTCTATTATATCATAAATTTACAAAGAAAGGGTTAAAAATGACAACAGCCTTGATTTCAGGTTATTCTGCCTTCGACCTTGGTCTCTTTAATGACAAGGATATTCGCGTTGATATTATCAAAACAGCTATTCGGAGAGACTTAGAGCGTCTAGCAGAGGAAGGGGTGACCTGGCTTGTCTTTACTGGGGCTCTGGGCTTTGAGTACTGGGTGCTTCAGGTGGCGAAAGACATGAAAATAGACTATGGATTTCAGCTGGCGACTATTTTTGATTTTGAAACTCATGGCAGTAATTGGAATGAAGCCAATCAAGTGAAGTTGAATGAGTTCAAGCAAGTTGATTTTGTCAAATATGCCTATCCACAATATGAACACAAGGGACAACTACGTGATTATCAGAAATTTTTACTGGAGAACACAGATATTTGCTATCTTTTTTATGATGAGGAAAACAAAACTAAATTACAATATTTTTACCAAATGATGAAAAATCAAGCGGACTATGTTACAAGGCAATTAACATTTGATGAGTTAAATGAACTAGCAGAAAATTTTTCTGAAAAGTAACCCTTTGACCTTGATTTTTACTTGCCTTTTTTTATATAATAATACTAGTAACCCAGAATGGAGAGAGACATGGCAAGTATTATATTTTCAGCAAAAGATATTTTTGAACAAGAGTTTGGACGCGAAGTACGCGGATATAGCAGAGCAGAGGTCGATGAATTCTTAGATGATGTGATTAAGGATTATGAAACCTACGCAGCTTTGGTCAAATCCCTTCGTCAAGAGATTGCTGATTTGAAGGAAGAATTATCTCATAAACCACAGGTAGCTCCAACTCAACCAGACTCTATTGAAGTAACAGCTTCTACTTCAATGACAAATTTTGATATTTTGAAACGCTTAAATCGTCTCGAAAAAGAAGTATTTGGTAAGCAAATCTTAGACAATCAAGATTGATAATTGACTAAGGAATGAATGCAATTTTTGGATAATCGCGTGAAGAGGTTCTCTTTTCATGAGGAAAGTCCATGCTAGCACAGGCTGTGATGCCTGTAGTGTTTGTGCTAGGCGAATCCATAAGCCTAGGGACGAGTGATCGTTACGGCAGTCGAAATGGCTAAGTCTTCGGATAGGTCAGAATAGGCTTGAAAGTGCCACAGTGACGGAGTCTTTCTGGAAACGGAGAGAGTGGAACGCGGTAAACCCCTCAAGCTAGCAACCCAAATTTTGGTCGGGGCATGGAGTGCACGGAAACGAACGTAGTACTCTGACCTCTAGCAGCTCCATGCTGTTAGCGGTAGACAGATGATTATCGAAGGAAGTGGTCCTAGTCACTTCTGGAACAAAACATGGCTTATAGAAAATTGCATATAGGTTGGGGCTGAGAAATCTTTCTCAACCTCATTTTTTAAAGTGAACAAGAGAAAGGTCTTGCAAGACTAGAAATGAAAGAACAATTTAATTTAATCGCAACTGCTGCGGCGGGCCTCGAGGCAGTCGTTGGACGTGAGGTGCGAGAACTTGGTTATGATTGCCAAGTTGAAAATGGGCGTGTCCGCTTCCAAGGAGATGTGAAGGCAATCATTGAGACCAATCTTTGGCTTCGTGCAGCGGATCGCATCAAGATTGTAGTCGGAAGTTTTCCAGCTAAGACTTTTGAAGAGCTTTTTCAAGGCGTTTTTGCTCTAGATTGGGAAAACTATCTCCCGCTAGGAGCACGTTTCCCGATATCAAAGGCAAAATGTGTGAAGTCTAAACTCCACAACGAGCCCAGTGTTCAGGCTATTTCCAAGAAGGCTGTTGTGAAGAAATTACAAAAACACTATGCCCGCCCGGAAGGAGTTCCTTTGATGGAAACTGGTCCTGAGTTTAAGATCGAGGTGTCCATTCTTAAGGATGTGGCAACTGTTATGATTGACACGACAGGTTCTAGCCTCTTTAAACGTGGATATCGTACGGAAAAAGGTGGAGCTCCTATCAAGGAAAATATGGCAGCGGCCATTTTGCAACTTTCCAACTGGTATCCAGATAAGCCTTTGATTGATCCGACCTGTGGTTCAGGAACTTTCTGTATTGAGGCGGTTATGATTGCTAGAAAGATGGCGCCGGGTCTTCGCCGTTCCTTTGCTTTTGAGGAATGGAACTGGGTCAGCGATCGATTAATCCAAGAGGTCCGTACTGATGCTGCTAAGAAAATCAATCGTGAGATAGAGCTGGATATCATGGGCTGTGATATTGATGCTCGTATGGTAGAAATTGCCAAGGCAAATGCCCAAGCAGCAGGTGTTGCAGGAGATATCACCTTTAAGCAAATGCGGGTACAAGATTTGCGCTCAGACAAGATCAATGGCGTTATCATTTCCAATCCACCATATGGGGAGCGCTTGTCCGATGATGCAGGAGTTACGAAACTTTATGCTGAGATGGGACAGGTCTTTGCACCACTGAAAACCTGGAGTAAGTTTATCCTGACGAGTGACGAAGCTTTTGAAAGTAAGTACGGAAGTCCAGCAGATAAAAAACGAAAACTCTATAACGGGACCTTGAAAGTGGATTTGTATCAATACTTTGGTCAGCGTGTGAAACGCCAAGAGGTAAAATAGAAAGGTAAACTCATGAGCAAGAAAAGACATGATCGTCATAAAAAAGAACGGCAAGAGCCACAATTCGACTTTGACGAAGCAAAAGATTTGACTGTTGGTCAAGCAATTCGTAAGAATGAAGAGGTTGAGGCTGGAGTATTGCCTGAAGACAATATCTTGGACAAATACATCAAACAGCATCGCGAAGAGATCGAGGCAGATAAGTTCGAAACTCGTCAGTTTGAAAAAGAAGAATTGGCTTCTACTCGAAACTTAGAGGAATTGATCCAAGAAGTTCGTGAAACAAGTGAACTTTCTGGAGAGGTAGAAGGTTCAGATGTGGTTTCCGAGGAATCTGAGGAATCTATTGAAGAGATAGACAATGAAGAAACTACTCAGTTTGTTCCTCCACTTCAAGATGAAGAAAGTACTGAAATAGAGCCTCTCGTTTTAACAGAAACAGCATCCAAGGAAATGAATGAGGAAAATGAGGAACAAGAAGAAACCTATACTTCCCTATCACGATCAGTACAGACGGAACCTGAAACAGGCTCTAAAAAGAAACGTCTGATTACTATCGTTTCTGTGGTAGCTGCGATTCTTGTTCTTGCTGGGACGTATTATGTCTACCGTCAGGTATCTCGTTCAAACCAAGAAATTCAGTCTTCTCAAGCATCTTCAGGAAATCAAGAATCGCAAACCGACTTGCAAGAGTTCAATACGCTTTATGATGCCTTCTATACAGATGCCAATAAGACTACTTTAAAAAATAGCCAGTTCGATAAGTTGAGCCAGCTAAAAAACTTGCTAGATAAGTTAGAAGGTAGCCGTGATTATACACTAGCTAAGTCAAAATACGATAGCCTAGCAACTCAAATCAAGGCCATTCAAGATATCAATGCCCTCTTTGAAAGTCCAGCTATTACTGACGGTGTCTTGGATACCAATGCTAAAGCCAAGGCGGATGCTAAGTTCACGGAAGTTAAAACGGGAAATACAGAGCTTGATAAACTGTTAGCTCAGGCGATTAGCCTTGGTAAGAGCCAACAAACCAGTGCTTCCAGCTCAAGTTCCAGCTCAAGTCAAGCAAGTTCAAGTTCCGCTACAGAAAACAATGCAAGCAGTACGACGCCTTCAACAAGCACTACGGCACCAGCTAGAGATACAAATGGTGGTTTATCTGGTGATGGTGTAAATCTACAGAGAGGACTTAGTCGTGTACCGTATAACCAATCAGCTGTAGACGATAGCAACAATCCTGCCTGGACGTTTGCAGATGGTGTATTGGAACAGATCCTAGCAACATCACGTGCACGTGGCTACATCACTGGCAACCAATACATTCTCGAACGTGTCAATATTGTAAACGGAAACGGCTATTACAACCTCTACAAACCGGATGGAACCTACCTCTTCACCCTCAACTGTAAGACGGGTTACTTTGTAGGGAATGGTTCTGGTCATGCAGATGACTTGGACTATTAGGAGTCCGTTACAAAATTCTTTCCTTTCATAGGTAAAAATGATAAAATAAAACAAATGAAATAAGAGGAGTGTCACATGACAAAAGCTAACTTTGGTGTTGTAGGTATGGCCGTAATGGGTCGTAACCTTGCCCTAAATATCGAATCTCGTGGTTATACAGTTGCCATTTACAACCGTAGTAAAGAAAAAACAGAAGACGTGATTGCTTGCCATCCTGAAAAGAACTTTGTGCCAAGCTATGACGTGGAAAGCTTTGTAAACTCAATCGAAAAACCTCGTCGTATTATGCTCATGGTTCAAGCTGGACCTGGTACAGACGCAACTATCCAAGCCCTTCTTCCACACCTTGATAAGGGTGATATCTTGATTGACGGAGGAAACACTTTCTACAAAGATACCATCCGTCGTAATGAAGAATTGGCAAACTCAGGGATCAACTTTATCGGTACTGGAGTTTCCGGTGGTGAAAAAGGTGCCCTTGAAGGTCCTTCTATCATGCCTGGTGGACAAAAAGAAGCCTACGAATTGGTTGCTGATGTTCTCGAAGAAATCTCAGCCAAAGCACCAGAAGATGGCAAACCCTGTGTGACTTATATCGGTCCTGATGGAGCTGGTCACTATGTGAAAATGGTTCACAACGGTATCGAGTATGGTGACATGCAATTAATCGCAGAAAGCTATGACCTCATGCAACACTTGCTTGGTCTTTCTGCAGAAGATATGGCAGAAATCTTTACTGAGTGGAACAAGGGTGAATTGGACAGCTACTTGATCGAAATCACAGCTGATATCTTGAGTCGCAAAGACGATGAAGGTCAAGATGGGCCAATCGTAGACTATATCCTTGATGCTGCAGGTAACAAGGGAACTGGTAAATGGACTAGCCAATCAGCACTTGACCTTGGTGTGCCATTATCACTCATCACTGAGTCAGTATTTGCTCGCTATATCTCTACATACAAAGAAGAGCGTGTGCATGCTAGCCAGGTTCTTCCAAAACCAGCTGCCTTCAAATTTGAAGGTGACAAGGCTGAGTTGATCGAAAAGATTCGTCAAGCCCTTTACTTCTCAAAAATCATCTCATACGCACAAGGTTTTGCCCAATTGCGTGTGGCTTCTAAAGAAAATAACTGGAACTTGCCATTTGCAGACATCGCCTCTATCTGGCGTGATGGCTGTATCATCCGTTCTCGTTTCTTGCAAAAGATCACAGATGCCTACAACCGTGATGCAGACCTTGCAAACCTTCTCTTGGATGAGTACTTCTTGGATGTTACTGCTAAGTACCAACAAGCAGTTCGTGATATCGTAGCTCTTGCTGTTCAAGCTGGTGTACCAGTGCCAACCTTCTCAGCAGCTATTACTTACTTTGATAGCTATCGTTCAGCAGACCTTCCTGCTAACTTAATCCAAGCACAACGTGACTACTTTGGTGCCCACACTTACCAACGTAAAGACAAAGAAGGAACATTCCACTACTCTTGGTATGACGAAAAATAAGTAGGTCTGCCATGGGGAAACGGATTTTATTACTTGAGAAAGAACGAAATCTCGCTCGTTTTCTCAGTCTGGAACTCCAAAAAGAGCAATACCGTGTTGATCTTGTAGAGAAGGGGCAAAAAGCCCTCTCCATGGCTCTCCAGACAGATTATGACTTGATTTTACTGAATGCTCATCTGGGGGATATGACGGCCCAGGATTTTGCAGACAAGCTGAGTCGGACAAAACCAGCCTCAGTGATTATGGTCTTGGACCATCGCGAAGAATTGCAAGACCAGATTGAGACAATCCAGCGCTTCGCCGTTTCTTACATCTATAAGCCAGTGATTATTGACAATCTGGTAGCTCGTATTTCAGCGATTTTCCGAGGTCGGGACTTCATTGACCAACACTGTAGTCAGATGAAGGTTCCAACGTCTTACCGCAACCTACGTATGGATGTAGAACATCATACCGTTTATCGTGGCGAGGAGATGATTGCTCTGACGCGCCGTGAGTATGACCTTTTGGCCACTCTCATGGGAAGCAAGAAGGTCTTGACTCGTGAGCAGTTATTGGAAAGTGTTTGGAAGTACGAAAGTGCGACAGAGACCAATATCGTGGATGTTTATATCCGTTATCTACGTAGCAAGCTTGATGTAAAAGGTCAAAAAAGCTACATTAAAACCGTGCGTGGTGTTGGGTACACCATGCAAGAATAGAAAAGCAGTTGCAGTTGTGTAACTGCTTTTTTTGAGGAATTTCTATATATTGACATACAGTAAAGTCTTTGCTACAATCAATTATGGAGGAAAGATCGAATGAAAAAATTTAAAATAATGATGCAAGTTGGACTCGCAGTCTTTTTCTTTGGTTTGCTAGCTACAAATACTGTATTTGCGGATACCACAGGTGGCCAATTTGTTGATAAGGATAATAGAAAATATTATGTAAAAGATGATCATAAAGCAATCTATTGGCATAAAATAGACGGTAAAACTTACTATTTTGGTGATAGAGGAGAGATGGTTGTCGGTTGGCAATACGTAGAAATTCATGGAACAGGTTATCGTGATAATTTATTTAATAATCGTCCAGTCTTAGAAATTGGCCTTCAACAGAAGTGGTACTATTTTGGACAAGATGGTGCTTTGCTAGAACAAACAGATAAACAAGTACTAGAGGCAAAAACGTCTGAAAATACAGGAAAAGTATACGGTGAACAATATACTCCATCTGCTGAAAAGAGAACTTATTATTTTGATAATAATTATGCTGTAAAGACAGGCTGGACTTATGAAGACGGCAATTGGTATTATTTAAATAAGCTAGGAATTTCTGGCGATGATTCTTACAATCCACTACCAATTGGTGAAGTTGCTAAGGGTTGGACTCAAGATTTCCATGTTACTTTTGGCATTGATAGAAGCAAACCTGCTCCATGGTACTACCTAGACCCAGAAACTGGGATTATGCAAACTGGTTGGAAACAACTTGGCAATAAGTGGTACTACCTCCGTTCATCAGGAGCTATGGCGACTGGTTGGTATCAAGAAGACTCAACTTGGTACTATTTAGATGCTGAAAATGGTGATATGAAAACGGGCTGGCAATACCTTGGGAACAAGTGGTACTATCTCCGTTCATCAGGAGCAATGGCGACTGGCTGGTATCAGGAAAGTTCCACTTGGTACTATTTAGATGCGTCAAATGGTGATATGAAGACAGGTTGGGCTTATGTCGGTAACAAGTGGTACTATCTCCGTTCATCAGGAGCTATGGCAACTGGTTGGTATCAGGAAGGTTCGACATGGTATTATCTAAACGCAAGTAATGGTGACATGAAGACAGGCTGGTTCCAGGTCGGAGGGAAATGGTACTATGCTTATAGTTCAGGTGCTTTAGCAGTGAATACGACTGTAGAAGGCTATTACGTCAATTATAATGGCGAATGGATCCAATAATGAAAGGGGCGATTGTGAAGGAAACAATCGCTTTTTTTGTGAAAATATAATAAAATAGATAGGAGGAAATACTACTGTATGAAAAGCAAGACGGTCTTTCCGTCTGGTTAAAGGAAAACATGATAAAAAAAGTTGGTGTCGGTCAGGCACATAGTAAGATTATTTTAATAGGAGAGCACGCTGTTGTATACGGCTATCCTGCCATTTCCCTGCCTCTCTTAGAGGTAGAGGTGACATGCAAGGTAGTTCCTGCAGCGAGTCCGTGGCGTCTTTATGAGGAGGATACTTTGTCCATGGCAGTTTATGCTTCGTTAGAATATTTAGAGATTAAAGAGGCCTGCATTCGCTGTGTGATTGACTCGGCTATCCCTGAAAAACGGGGAATGGGTTCGTCAGCAGCTATCAGCATAGCAGCCATTCGAGCTGTTTTTGACTACTATCAAGCCGACCTGCCTCATGATATATTAGAAATCTTGGTCAATCGGGCGGAGATGATTGCTCATATGAATCCGAGTGGTTTGGATGCCAAGACCTGTCTCAGTGATCGACCTATTCGCTTTATTAAAAACGTTGGATTTACAGAGCTTGAGATGGATCTATCTGCCTATTTGGTGATTGCTGACACGGGCGTGTATGGTCACACTCGTGAAGCTATCCAAGTGGTTCAAAGTAAGGGTAAGGATGCTCTGCCGTTTTTGCATGCCTTGGGAGAATTGACCCAGCAGGCAGAAGATGCGATTAGACGAAAAGATGCTGAAAAACTGGGACAAATCCTCAGTCAAGCGCATTTACATTTAAAAGAAATTGGTGTCAGCAGCCCTGAGGCAGACTCCCTCGTTGAAACGGCTCTTAGCCATGGTGCTCTAGGTGCCAAGATGAGTGGTGGTGGGCTAGGAGGCTGTATCATAGCCTTGGCAACCAATTTGACACACGCTCAAGAACTAACAAAACGATTAGAAGAGAAAGGAGCTGTTCAGACATGGATCGAGAGCCTGTAACAGTACGTTCCTACGCAAATATTGCCATTATCAAATACTGGGGAAAGAAAAAAGAAAAAGAGATGGTTCCTGCTACTAGCAGCATCTCTCTGACGTTGGAAAACATGTACACAGAGACGACCTTGTCGCCTCTACCGAAGGATGCGACGGCTGATGCATTTTATATCAATGGTCAGCTCCAGAGTGAGGCTGAGCATGCTAAGATGAGCAAAATCATTGACCGTTACCGTCCGGCTGGGGAAGGTTTTGTCCGTATCGATACCCACAACAACATGCCTACTGCAGCGGGCCTGTCCTCTAGTTCTAGTGGTTTGTCCGCCTTGGTCAAGGCTTGCAATGCTTATTTCCAGCTTGGTTTGGATCGGAGTCAGTTGGCACAGGAGGCTAAGTTCGCTTCAGGTTCTTCCTCTCGTAGTTTTTATGGACCACTCGGTGCCTGGGACAAGGATAGTGGAGAGATTTACCCTGTAGAGACAGACTTGAAACTAGCTATGATCATGTTGGTGCTAGAGGACAAGAAAAAACCAATTTCTAGCCGTGATGGGATGAAACTCTGTGTGGAAACCTCGACGACTTTTGACGACTGGGTGCGTCAATCTGAGAAGGATTATCAGGATATGCTGGTCTATCTCAAAGAAAATGACTTTGCCAAGGTTGGTGAATTAACGGAGAAAAATGCTCTGGCTATGCACGCTACGACCAAAACAGCATCACCAGCCTTTTCTTATCTGACCGATGCAAGTTATGAAGCCATGGACTTTGTCCGCCAGCTTCGTGGGCAAGGAGAGGCCTGCTACTTTACCATGGATGCTGGTCCCAATGTCAAGGTCCTCTGTCAGGAGAAAGACTTGGAGCATTTATCAGAAATCTTCGGTCAACATTTTCGCTTGATTGTGTCAAAAACAAAGGATTTGAGTCAAGATGATTGCTGTTAAAACTTGCGGAAAACTCTATTGGGCGGGTGAGTATGCTATTTTAGAGCCAGGACAGTTAGCCTTGATAAAGGCGATACCTATCTATATGAGGGGGGAGATTGCCTTTTCTGATAGCTACCGTATCTACTCAGATCTGTTTGATTTCGCAGTGGACTTGACGCCAAATCCTGACTACAGCTTGATTCAAGAAACGATTTCTCTAGTGGAAGATTTTCTCACTTACCGTAGCAAGACCTTACGACCTTTTTCCTTGGAAATCCGTGGAAAAATGGAACGGGAAGGGAAAAAGTTTGGTCTGGGTTCTAGCGGTAGCGTCGTTGTCTTGGTGATCAAGGCCCTGCTGGCTCTATATGATATTACGGTTGATCCGGAACTCTTGTTCAAGCTGGCTAGCGCGGTCTTGCTCAAGCGAGGCGACAATGGTTCTATGGGAGACCTTGCCTGTATTGTGGCAGAAGATTTGATTCTCTACCAGTCGTTTGATCGCCAAAAGGTGGCTGCTTGCTTGCAAGAAGAAAACTTGGCAACAGTTTTGGAGCGTGATTGGGGCTTTTCTATCTCACAAGTAAAACCAGGTCTAGAATGTGATTTCCTAGTGGGATGGACCAAAGAAGTGGCCGTATCGAGTCAAATGGTTCAGCAAATCAAGCAAAACATCAATCAGAATTTTTTAACTTCCTCAAGAGCAACGGTGACTGCTTTGGTAGAAGCCTTGGAGCAGGGGAGAGCAGAAGAAATAATTAATCAGGTGGAAACAGCCAGCCAGCTTTTAGAAGGCTTGAGCGCAGATATTTACACGCCTTCGCTTAGAGAGTTAAAAATGGCCAGCCAAGGTTTGCAAGCTGTTGCCAAAAGCAGTGGCGCTGGTGGTGGCGACTGTGGTATTGCCTTGAGTTTTGATGCGCAATCAACTGAAACCCTAAAAAACCGTTGGGCCAATCTGGGGATTGAGCTCTTATACCAAGAAAGGATAGGACATGACGACAAATCGTAAGGATGAGCACATCCACTATGCCCTTGAGCAGAAAAATTCCTATAATAGCTTTGATGAGGTCGAGTTAATCCACTCTTCGCTACCGCTCTATGACCTAGATGAGATTGATTTGTCTACAGAATTTGCAGGTCGAAAGTGGGACTTTCCTTTTTATATCAATGCCATGACGGGTGGGAGCGAAAAAGGTAAAGAAATCAATCAAAAACTAGCTCAAGTTGCAGAAACCTGTGGGATTTTGTTTGTGACGGGCTCTTATAGCGCAGCCCTCAAAGATCCAACAGATGACTCTTTTTCTGTCAAGACTAGCCATCCAAATCTCCTCCTTGGAACCAATATTGGATTGGACAAGCCTGTTGGACTTGGTTTGCAGACTGTGACGGAGATGAATCCGCTACTTTTACAAGTGCATGTCAATGTTATGCAGGAATTGCTCATGCCTGAGGGAGAAAGGAAGTTCAGAAGCTGGTATTCGCATCTGGCAGACTATAGCAAGCAAATCCCTGTTCCCATCATTTTAAAGGAAGTGGGTTTTGGCATGGATGTGAAGACCATCGAGAGAGCCTATGAACTGGGCGTTCGAACTTTTGACCTATCGGGTCGTGGTGGCACTAGCTTTGCTTATATTGAAAACCGTCGCAGTGGCCAGCGTGATTACCTCAATCAATGGGGTCAGTCCACCATGCAAGCCCTCCTCAATGCTCAAGACTGGAAAGACAAGGTCCAACTCTTGGTCAGTGGAGGGGTTCGGAACCCGCTGGATATGATTAAGTGCCTGGTCTTTGGTGCCAAAGCCGTGGGTTTATCACGAACCGTTCTGGAATTGATTGAAACCTACTCAGTCGAGGAAGTGATTAGCATCATCCAAGGATGGAAAGACGATCTAGGCTTGATCATGTGTGCCCTTAACTGTGCTACTATAGCGGATCTGCAAAAAGTAGACTATATTCTTTATGGCAAACTAAAAGAAGCGAATGATCAGAAATAAAGAGGTCGGGACAAAAATCCCGCTCTTTTTTGTATCTCTTTGTCAAGCGCTTTTTTCCATCCTCAGACCGAGGTGACTTTTTTGAATTATGATAGAATAGAAGGGAGAGGATGCAGCTATGAAAAAATTTCAAATCTTTTTATTTATTGAAGCCTGTCTGTTGACGGGAGCTCTGATTTTGATGGTGTCAGAGCATTTTTCGCGTTTTCTGCTGATTCTGTTCCTCTTTTTACTCTTACTGCGCTATTATACAGGTAAAGAGGGCAACAACGTCTTTCTCATTGTAGCGACCATTCTTTTCTTTTTCATCGTCATGCTCAATCCCTTTGTGATTTTAGCTATCTTTGTGGCAGTGATTTACAGTCTCTTTCTTCTTTACCCGATGATGAACCAAGAAAAAGAGGATACGGACTTGGTCTTTGAAGAGGTGGTGACGGTTAAAAATGAACGCAATCCTTGGTTTGGCAATCTCCATCATTTCTCTAGTCACCAGACCTGCCAATTTGACGATATCAACCTCTTTCGTCTCATGGGCAAGGACACCATTCATTTAGAAAGAGTTATCCTAACCAATCATGACAATGTCATTATCCTTAGAAAGATGGTCGGAACAACTAGGATTATTGTACCTGTAGATGTGGAAATCAGCCTCAGTGTTAACTGCCTCTATGGAGATTTAACTTTCCTCCATCAACCCAAGCGAGCCCTCCGCAATGAACACTATCATCAGGAGACCAGAGACTATCTCAAGAGTAACAAGAGCGTCAAGATTTTCCTAACTACTATGGTTGGCGATGTGGAGGTGGTCAGAGGATGAAAAAGCAATCCTATCTGTTAATCGGCCTGACTTCTCTCCTTTTTATCCTCTTTTTGACCAATAGTCTACTGGATATTCTCAATCTTGATTGGTCCTATTTGCTACAAGATATCGAGAAAACAGAGAAACTCATCTTCTTGATCTTGGTCTTTAGCCTTTCCATGACCTTCTTTTTTGTACTCTTTTGGCGCGTGAGAGAAGAAGTCTCTCGCAGAAAAATGCAGGTTAATCTCAAGCGACTGCTAGCAGGGAAAGAGGTGATCCCCTTTGCAGATCCAGACTTGGAAGCCAGTTTCCAATCCTTGTCTGGCAAGCTTAATCTCTTGACAGAAGCTGTTCAAAAGGCTGAAAACCAAAGCCTAGTCAAGGAAGAAGAAATCATCGAGAAAGAACGGAAGCGGATAGCACGTGACTTACATGATACGGTTAGTCAGGAGTTGTTTGCGGCCCATATGATTTTATCGGGTGTCAGTCAGCAGGCTTTGAAGCTGGATAGAGAAAAGATGCAGACCCAGTTGCAAAGTGTCGCGGCCATCCTAGAGACCGCCCAGAAAGATCTGCGGGTCTTGCTCTTGCATTTGCGACCAGTTGAGTTGGAAGAGAAGAGTTTGGTTGAGGGGATTCAAATCCTCTTAAAAGAGCTTGAGGACAAGAGCGATCTCAAGGTCAGTCTCAAGCAAAATGTGTCTAAATTGCCTAAGAAGATTGAAGAGCATATCTTCCGCATTTTGCAGGAATTGATCAGCAATACCCTCCGCCATGCCCAGGCATCTTGCCTAGATGTCTATCTCTATCAGACAGATGTTGAATTGCAGCTGAAGGTGGTGGACAATGGGATTGGTTTCCAGTTAGGGAGCTTAGACGACTTGAGTTATGGACTGAGAAATATTAAGGAGCGGGTCGAAGATATGGCAGGTACTGTTCAACTCTTGACAGCACCTAAGCAAGGACTGGCGGTTGATATCCGTATTCCCTTGCTAGATAAGGAATTATAAAGGAGTATAGATGAAAATTTTACTGGTAGATGACCATGAAATGGTCCGATTGGGCTTGAAAAGCTACTTTGACCTCCAAGACGATGTAGAAGTTGTGGGCGAGGCGGCCAATGGGTCTCAAGGTATTGAGTTGGCCTTGGAACTGCGCCCAGATGTCATTGTCATGGATATTGTCATGCCTGAGATGAATGGAATTGATGCTACCTTGGCCATCCTCAAAGAATGGCCTGAAGCCAAGATTTTGATTGTGACATCTTACTTGGACAATGAAAAAATCATGCCAGTCTTGAATGCTGGTGCCAAAGGCTATATGCTAAAGACTTCTAGTGCAGACGAGCTACTCCATGCCGTTCGTAAGGTGGCTGCTGGGGAGCTGGCTATTGAACAAGAGGTCAGTAAGAAGGTCGAGTACCACCGCAATCATATCGAGCTTCATGAGGAATTGACTGCGCGTGAGCGAGACGTACTTCAACTCATCGCTAAGGGCTACGAAAATCAACGCATTGCAGATGAACTCTTCATCTCTCTCAAGACGGTCAAGACCCACGTGTCCAACATCCTAGCCAAGCTTGAGGTCAGTGATCGTACCCAGGCTGCAGTCTATGCCTTTCAGCACCACTTGGTTGGGCAGGAGGACTTTTAGATGAGTCTTGCAGATTTACTTGTGGAGCTAGAAGCGGCAAAAGACCCTGAAAAAGCGGGACCTATGGAAGCCTATATGCGTCATCAATTTCCCTTTCTAGGCATTGCAGGTCCTGAAAGAAATTCACTCTATAAAAAGTATTTTCCAGAAGAGAAAAAAACAAAGATTATCGATTGGGATTTTGTAGACACTTGCTGGGAAAAGGAGCCTAGAGAATACCAATATGTGGCTGCCAACTATTTGAAAGCCATGCAGTCTTATCTAACGAAGGACGATTTGCCTAAGCTTGAGTGTCTGGTCGTGACCAAGTCCTGGTGGGACACGGTAGATATCCTAGACAGAGTAGTAGGGAGTTTGGTGGCTAACCACCCGGAACTTGAAGAAGTGATTTTAAAATGGAGCCTATCAGATAATATCTGGCTGAGACGTGTCGCTATTGACCACCAGTTGTTAAGGAAAGAGAAAACAAATGTCCAACTGATGGAAAAGACCCTGCTAAACAATCTGGACCAGACAGAATTTTTCATCAACAAAGCCATCGGCTGGGCTCTAAGAGACTACTCTAAAACTAATCCCGAATGGGTAGCACATTTTATTGAAAAAAATAAGAAGAGAATGGCTGAACTTAGTATCAAGGAAGCGAGCAAGTACCTCTAGCACTATTGAAAAGCGCATTCATTACTTGAAAAAAGTCGCTATTATATGGTATAATGGACTGTATTAAAAATTTTAAGGAGAAATGACAGAATGTCTGTATCATTTGAAAACAAAGAAACAAACCGTGGTGTCTTGACTTTCACTATCTCTCAAGACCAAATCAAACCAGAATTGGACCGTGTATTTAACTCAGTAAAGAAAACTCTTAACGTTCCTGGTTTCCGTAAAGGTCACCTTCCACGCCCTATCTTCGACCAAAAATTTGGTGAAGAAGCTCTTTATCAAGATGCAATGAACGCTCTTTTGCCAAATGCTTATGAAGCTGCAGTAAAAGAAGCTGGTCTTGAAGTCGTTGCACAACCAAAAATCGATGTGACTTCAATGGAAAAAGGTCAAGACTGGGTTATCACAGCTGAAGTCGTGACAAAACCTGAAGTAAAATTGGGCGACTACAAAAATCTTGAAGTATCAGTAGATGTAGAAAAAGAAGTAACTGACGCTGACGTTGAAGAGCGTATCGAACGCGAACGCAACAACTTGGCTGAATTGGTTATCAAAGAAGGCGCTGCTGAAAATGGTGACACTGTTGTGATCGACTTCGTTGGTTCTATCGATGGTGTTGAGTTCGACGGTGGAAAAGGTGAAAACTTCTCACTTGGACTTGGATCAGGTCAATTCATTCCTGGTTTTGAAGACCAATTGGTTGGACACTCAGCTGGCGAAACTGTTGATGTTGTTGTAACATTCCCAGAAGACTACCAAGCAGAAGACCTTGCAGGTAAAGAAGCTAAATTCGTAACAACTATCCACGAAGTAAAAGCAAAAGAAGTTCCAGCTCTTGACGATGAACTTGCAAAAGACATCGACGAAGAAGTGGAAACTCTTGACGAATTGAAAGAAAAATACCGCAAAGAATTGACTGCTGCGAAAGAAGAAGCATACAAAGATGCCGTTGAAGGTGCAGCGATCGATAAAGCGGTAGAAAACGCCGAAATCGTAGAACTTCCAGAAGAAATGATCCACGAAGAAGTTCACCGTTCAGTGAATGAATTCCTTGGAAACTTGCAACGTCAAGGTATCAACCCTGACATGTACTTCCAAATCACAGGAACTACTCAAGAAGACCTTCACAAACAATACGAAGCAGAAGCTGAGTCACGTACGAAGACTAACCTTGTTATCGAAGCAGTTGCCAAAGCTGAAGGATTTGACGCTTCAGAAGAAGAAATCCAAAAAGAAATCGAGCAATTGGCTGCAGATTACAACATGGAAGTGGCGCAAGTTCAAAACTTGCTTTCAGCCGACATGTTGAAACACGATATCGCAATCAAAAAAGCTGTTGAATTGATTACAAGCACTGCAACAGTTAAATAATAGTATACTCTTCAAACTACGTCAGCGTCGCCTTACCGTATATATGTTACTGACTTCGTCAGTTCTATCTACAACCTCAAAGCTGTACTTTGAGCAACCTGCGGCTATCTTCTTAGTTTGCTCTTTGATTTTCATTGAGTATTAATAAACAAAAATCCCACCTAACTAGGTGGGATTTCTGTTGCACTATTTTCCAAAAATCTCTTTTAAGTCTGCATCTGTAATCCCAATCATGGCTGGGATGCTAGACCAGTTTTCCTCGGTGAGGATGCAGGATTGTTCAGAGTCACTTGCTGTGGCAGTTTCAGAGAAGGCTTGTTTACTTTCTTCAATATTATTTTCAATTAGATCACTGAAGCGTTCAATCAGATAGGTCTTGCGAGCAGTCCCGATATGCTTGACTGCATAGTCAAAGGCCTGTAACTCGCCAAGAAGGATGAGCTTGCTCTTGGCCCGTGTGATAGCTGTGTAGATGAGATTGCGTTCCAGCATGCGCTTGCTAGCACTAGTGATGGGCAGGATGACAACAGGAAACTCACTTCCCTGCGACTTATGAATACTCATGGCATAGGCCAGTCGAATCTTGTACCATTCGTTTCGAGGATAGATGACCTCATTGCCATCGAAATCAATGACAATCTCGTCTTGTTTGGACTCAGTGTATTTTCCAGGAATCAGGTCTGTGATGTAGCCTAGGTCTCCATTAAAGACATTGACTTCGGCATCGTTGACTAGGTGAATGACCTTGTCCCCTGTTCGATAGTGACACTGAGTGGCTTCAAAACTCACTTGTCCTTTTTGGTGAGGATTGAGCAGGTCTTGCATGAGTTGGTTGATGGCGTCAATACCAGCAGTTCCTCGATACATAGGCGCCAGCACCTGAATATCGCGAGCCGGAATGCCGCTTCTGAGGGCGGCACCGAGGATTTTCTCAATCGTAGCTGGGATATGGCCACTAGCGATTTCAAAGTAGGAGCGGTCTGCTTTTTTCTGGGTAAAGTCAGCTGGCAAGATGCCTTGTCGAATCTGACTTGCCAAGGTAACGATGGTTGATTCTTCGCTCTGACGGTAAATCCGTTCCAAGCGAGTCTGGGGAATCAGGGATATCTGGAGCAGGTCGGCCAGAACTTGTCCAGGACTGACAGAAGGCAACTGGTCACTGTCTCCCACGATGAGGATTTTACTGTTAGAAGAAATGTTGGAGAAGAGTTGGTTGGCTAGCCAAGTATCCACCATGGAAAACTCATCTACAATGATAAAATCGGCATCTAGATAATCTTCCAGATGGCTGGTATCATCGTCTCCCGTCATTCCCAAATGGCGGTGTATGGTAGCACTTGGCAATCCTGTCAATTCATTCATGCGCCGAGCGGCTCGACCAGTTGGAGCTGCTAGAAGGATAGGCAGGTTGCTTTTTTTCTTGAGGTCAAGTCCTTCTAAAAGGGCATAGACGGCGATGATACCATTGATAACGGTGGTCTTTCCAGTACCAGGTCCACCTGTTAGGATAAAGACCTTGTTCTGGATGGCATCGCTGATAGCCTGCTTTTGAATGCTATCGTAGTGGATACCCAGTTCTTTCTCGACAGTAGAGATATGGTTGTGAATGGTTTCTAAGTTCTGACTCTTCTGCTTTCCTTTTTCGAGGATACGAACCAAGTGACTGCGAATACCTTCCTCAGCGAAAAAGAGGCTATTATCAAAGATTTTGGTATCTACCTGTTGGATTTTATCTTCTTCAATCAGATGAGATAATTCCTGAGCAACTTGGCTAGGGTCGAGTTCCACGGGACGGGAAGACTCGAGGAGAGTTAGGGTCTGTTCCAGCAAATCACGGGCTTCCATATAGGTATCCCCTGTCTCCATACAGCCTTGAAGGAGGCTGTGGACGAGTCCCGCACGAAAGCGCTCAGGAGCTTGACTTTTGATTCCTAGTTCGGCGGCTAATTGGTCAGCAATGATAAAACCCAAGCCCTTGATATCTTCAACCAGTTGGTAGGGATAATTTTCGACAATATCCAGCGTTTCGTCCTTGTAAAAGTCTTGAATCTGAAAGGCTAGTTTATTGGGAATGCCGTAGTTGGCCAGTTTTGCCAAGACCATTTCTGTCCCATAGTTGAGGCGGAGGGTGGAGACAAAAGCCTCACGGTTTTTGGCAGAGAGTCCAGCAATGCTTTCCAGCTTTTCAGGATGCTCCAGAATTTCGTCAATGGTATTTTCGCCATAGGTATCAACGATTTTCTGAGCTGTTTTGAGTCCAATTCCCTTGAAATGGCTACTGGAAAAGTACTTGACCAGCCCATTTTTAGTTGGTTTTGCCCGTTCATAACGGCTGATCTGAAGCTGTTCTCCATACTTGGAGTGCTGAACGATTTGCCCCCAAAAAGTGTAGTCTTCCCCTTCAATCACGTCCGCCATGGTTCCTGTAACGATGATTTCAAAATCGTCAAAGTCCTCCGCATCGGTATCTTCGATATCTAAGAGGAGGATGCGATAAAAATTACTGGGATTTTCAAAAATAATCCGTTCAATGGTGCCTGAAAAATAAACTTCCATAGGTTTCCTTTACATGAGTTCATGAGAGTTGGACCCTTAGCTTCTTTCAACAAGCTAGGAGGCTAAAAGGTTTTCTACTCGCAATAGAAAAAGAGACTGAGACTTAGCGTTCTCGGCCTCTTCCTTATCTTAAAAAGTTCCGATACGGTTAAGTGGCCAGAAACGGAATTTTGCTTCACCTTTGATATCGCTTACCTTGAAGGTGCCGACATGGCGGCTGTCGCTAGAGACTAGACGATCGTCACCAAGGAGAAGGTACTCGCCTTGAGGGACAGTAAAGCTGAAGCTGGTATTGGAATTGACATCGACCGTAAAGGCCTGTGCTTTTTGAGCAAGTTCTCTAAAGTAGACTCCCTTATTGCCTTCAAATCCTTTGCCAGTATAGGTGTTTTGCAACTTTTCTGTTTTGAACAAGTTGAGGTATTCAGCTAGGTAAGGTTCATCCGTTTCCTTATCGTTGATAAAAAGTTTATCATTTTCGTAGCGGATGGTATCTCCTGGCATACCGATGACCCTTTTGACAATGTCTTTATTTCCTTCTTCTTCATGCGCAACCACGATGTCGAAGCGGTCAATTGGGAGGTGTTTGACGACGAAGAGAACCTCTCCGTCAGCTAGGGTAGGGTCCATCGAGTGTCCTTCCACACGTACATTGCTCCAAAGAAAGATACGGCTAAGGCCGACCAGCGCGATAATCAGGAAGAAAACTCCCCATTCTTTTAGAAATGTTTTAAACGAATTCATAATTTACCTTTCTAGAAGTGCTTTGGCTTTTTCAGTGTTTTTAAAATGCAGTTTGGCGCAGAAATGAAGTCCCTTCATACCATAGGCTTGCAGGATTTTGCTAGCAACCTTATCAGATGCAGTTCCAGCGCCACTTGGCAGTTGATAGCCTAGTTCTCGTCCAAGATTTTCCAAGTTTTCGAGGAAGAGACCCCGCGCGATGATAGAGCTAACTGCAACAGCCAGGTATTTGCCCTCAGCTTTTTCTTCCAAAGTGATCTTGTTTGGAAAATGATTGGCTTCTTGCGCCAAGTACTTGTCATAGTTTTTAGCGCTTGTAAAAGCATCAATGACGATTTTTTCTGGCTGGACTCCTTTTTGAAGTAGGAGAAAAATAGCCTGATTGTGAAGGGCAACTTTTACAGAAACAGCATTGTAACGCTCTCCGATAACTTCGTTGTACTTGCTCGGTGAAAGGAGAAGCGCTTGGTGCTGGATTTTTTCCTTGAGAATAGGGGCAATTTGACGAATCTTTTGATCTGTCAGAGTCTTAGAATCCCCCACACCGAGTTTTCGCAAGAAATCGTGCTGATCAGGTGTCACGAAGGAAGCCACGACAGCCAGCCCACCAAAGTAGGAACCATTTCCCACCTCATCAGTCCCAATCATAGGAAAATCTTGTCCGCTCTTTTCTTGTCGAACTTGATAGCCAAAAAAACTGGCGTATTGCTGCTCAGCCATTTCGCCCTGGAGGAGAACTTTTCCTGAAGTATAGACGGAAACAGTCGCCTGAGGGAAGCGAAAAAAATAGCGGATATAGGGATTTTTACTAGGAGCGAGAGCCTTCTGATACTGACTTAAAAAGCTCTGAATTTCTTGTTCACTTGGTGTGAGTGTGATACTTGCCATAGTCTCTATTGTACCACAAAAGCAGGAGAATTGGTAAAAACTGACAAAATTAGCGAAATTTGGTATAATATCGTGAGGTGAATTTTATGGCAAATCTAAATCGATATAAGTTTACATTCGGGAAAAAGACATTAACCTTGACAACCGAGCATGACAACCTCTTTATGGAGGAAATTGCCAAGGTTGCGACTGAAAAATACCAAGCAATTAAAGAACAAATGCCTGGGGCGGATGATGAAACCATTGCGCTTCTTTTGGCGGTCAACTGTCTGTCTACACAGCTCAATCGTGAAATTGAATTTGATGACAAGGAGCAAGAGTTGTTAGAACTCCGTCACAAGTTGATTGCTGTCAAACAAGAACAGAGCAAGATTGAGGATTCTCTATGATTTCAATCCTACTCTTATTGGTTCTAGCTTGGGGATTTTATATCGGCTACCGTAGAGGTTTGGTGCTGCAAGTTTATTATTTCATCGTTGCAGTGATTTCAGCCTTTGTTGCAGGACAGTTTTATAAATCACTGGGGGACCACTTCCATTTGCTTGTCCCTTATGCCAATCCTCAGGAAGGACAGGGCACCTTTTTCTTCCCTTCAGACCAGCTTTTTCACCTAGACAAGGTCTTTTATGCGGGTCTCGCCTACCTTCTAGTTTTTGGGATTTGTTACAGTATCGGACGTTTTATCGGTTTGTTCCTACACTTGATTCCAACTAAAAAGCTCGATGTCAAATGGTTTCGTATCGGAGCAGGCTTATTGTCGCTATTGGTAACCTTATTTGTCTTGCAAATGGCTCTGACTATTCTTGCAACAGTGCCTCTGGCAGTCATTCAAAATTCACTCGAAAAAAGTACAGTAGCCAAACACATCATCCAAAGTGTCCCTTTTACGACAAACCTTATCAAACAACTCTGGGTGACAAATTTAATCGGATAAAAAGGGCGGGATTTTTCCTAGCCCTTTGTTTACAGATTGGGGGACTAGGTCAAAACCTCTAGTTGCTATAATCTTATAAACAAGCATACAAGGAAAGAATATGAATACAAAAATACTAGAAACCTTAGAATTTAATAAAATCAAGGCCTTGTTTGAACCTCATCTCCTGACAGAACAAGGCTTAGAGGAGCTAAAAGGCTTGGCTCCAACTGCTAAGGTAGATAAGATCAAACAAGCCTTTACAGAGATGGAGGAAATGCAAGCCCTTTTTGTGGAGCAGCCTCACTTTACCATCCTAGCGACGCGTGAGATATCAGCTGTTTGCAAGCGTTTAGAGATGGGGGCGGACCTCAATATCGAGGAGTTCCTACTCCTCAAACGGGTTTTGCTTGCTAGCAGAGAGTTACAAAGTTTTTATGCCAATCTCGAAAACGTACGCTTGGAACAGTTGGCGAGATGGTTTGAGAAACTGCATGATTTTCCACACTTGCAAGGAAGTCTCCAAGCCCTCAATGACGCAGGTTTTATCGAGAATTTTGCCAGCGAAGAACTGGCACGCATCCGTCGAAAAATTCATGATAGCGAGAGTCAGGTCCGAGATGCCTTGCAAGACCTGCTCAAGCAAAAAGCGCAGATGTTGACCGAAGGGATAATTGCTAGCAGAAATGGTCGTCAAGTCTTACCAGTCAAGAACACCTATCGCAATAAGATTGCAGGTGTTGTTCATGACATCTCTGCCAGTGGAAACACAGTCTATATCGAGCCACGTGAGGTCGTGAAACTGAGCGAAGAAATCGCTAGTCTGCGAGCAGATGAGCGTTATGAGATGATTCGCATCCTGCAAGAACTATCGGAACGGGTTCGTCCTCATGCTGCTGAGATTGCTAATGACGCTTGGATTATCGGCCATCTGGATCTGATTCGTGCCAAGGTGCGTTTCATCCAAGAAAGACAAGCAGTTGTTCCTCAACTTTCAGAGAACCAAGAGATTCAACTCCTTCATGTTCGCCATCCTTTGGTCAAAAATGCTGTCGCAAACGATGTACACTTTGGTAAGGAATTAACGGCCATTGTCATTACAGGTCCCAATACTGGTGGGAAGACCATCATGCTCAAAACCCTGGGCTTGACTCAACTCATGGCCCAGTCAGGCTTGCCCATTTTAGCTGATAAGGGGAGCCGTGTCGGTATTTTCGAAGAAATTTTCGCAGATATTGGGGATGAGCAGTCTATCGAGCAAAGCTTGTCTACCTTTTCCAGCCACATGACCAATATCGTAGATATTCTTAGCAAGGTCAACCAACACTCGCTTTTATTGCTAGATGAGCTTGGGGCAGGGACCGATCCGCAGGAAGGTGCAGCCCTTGCCATGGCTATTTTGGAGGATCTTCGTTTACGTCAGGTTAAGACCATGGCGACGACCCACTATCCAGAACTCAAGGCCTACGGTATTGAGACAGCCTTTGTGCAAAATGCCAGCATGGAGTTTGATACAGCCACTCTGCGTCCGACCTATCGCTTTATGCAGGGAGTTCCTGGCCGAAGCAATGCCTTTGAAATTGCTAAACGCCTTGGCTTGTCAGATGTCATTGTCGGGGATGCCAGCCAGCAGGTCAATCAAGATAATGACGTCAACCGCATCATAGAACAACTGGAAGAACAAACACTAGAGAGCCGTAAACGCTTGGACAATATCCGTGAGGTGGAGCAAGAAAACCTCAAGATGAACCGAGCACTCAAAAAACTCTATAATGAACTCAATCGTGAAAAGGAAACTGAGCTCAACAAGGCGCGTGAACAGGCTGCTGAGATTGTGGCACTCGCTCTAAATGAGAGTGACCAGATTCTCAAGAATCTTCACAGCAAGTCTCAACTCAAACCACACGAAATTATTGAAGCCAAGGCTGAGCTGAAAAAACTAGCTCCTGAAAAAGTCGACTTATCTAAAAACAAGGTCCTTCAAAAGGCTAAGAAAAAACGAGCTCCAAAGGTTGGAGATGATATAGTGGTTCTCAGTTATGGACAACGTGGAACCTTGACCAAGCAGCTCAAGGATGGCCGCTGGGAAGCCCAAGTTGGTTTGATCAAGATGACCTTGGAAGAGAAAGAATTTGATCTTGTTCAGGCTCAGCAAGAAGCCCCAGTCAAGAAAAAACAAGTCAATGTCGTCAAACGTGCTTCTGGTCGTGGTCCGCAAGCCAGACTGGATCTCCGAGGCAAACGGTACGAAGAGGCCATGAATGAGCTAGATGCCTTTATCGACCAAGCCCTGCTCAATAACATGGCGCAAGTCGACATCATCCATGGTATCGGAACGGGAGTCATCCGTGAGGGCGTCACCAAATACCTACAAAGAAACAAGCATGTTAAGACTTTCGGCTATGCTCCACAAAATGCTGGTGGCAGTGGTGCCACCATTGTAACCTTTAAAGGATAGAGAGAAGAAGGATTCGCTCTTTCTGAAAAAAGAAATGAAAAGTCAAAAATTTTCATAGAAAATATTGACAAAGACTAACTTTTCTTGTAAAATAATAAAAAATTAAATACCAACACCGAATGAAGTTTAATAGAAGTGGAGAAAGGTTTGTTTTCCATGACTGTAAATGGACGGAACTCTGGAGAGACCGTAAAGGCACCGAAGGGGCAAGGCAGGTAACTGCTCAAACTCTCAGGTAAAAGGACAGAGCTAAGATAGACCGCTTTTTGGCATTTATCTAGGCATTCCAGAGTACATGTATCTTGCATGTGCTCTTTCTTTTGGGGTTGAAAGATAGGAGAAGGATATGTTAGAATTGCTAAAAGCGCTTGATGCTTTCGTTTGGGGACCTCCCCTCTTACTGTTATTGGTCGGAACGGGTATTTATTTGACCATCCGACTAGGCCTTTTGCAGGTTGCTCGTCTCCCTAAGGCCTTTCAGTTGATCTTTACCAAGGATAAGGGGCACGGCGATGTGTCGAGCTTTGCTGCTCTCTGTACGGCTCTAGCAGCCACCGTTGGTACGGGAAATATCATCGGAGTCGCGACAGCCATTAAGGTTGGGGGACCAGGGGCCCTCTTTTGGATGTGGATGGCAGCCTTTTTTGGGATGGCGACCAAGTATGCCGAAGGCTTGCTGGCCATCAAATACCGTACTAAGGATGCAAATGGAGCTGTAGCTGGAGGACCCATGCATTACATCCTTTTGGGGATGGGAGAAAAGTGGCGTCCACTTGCTATCTTCTTTGCTCTAGCGGGTGTATTGGTAGCCCTTTTAGGTATTGGTACCTTTACCCAAGTCAATTCGATTACAGAATCCATTCAAAATACAGCCCAAGTTGATCCAGCTATCACAGCTCTGATTTTATCCATTTTTGTAGGGGGTGCTGTCTTTGGGGGCCTCAAATCCATATCAAAAGTTTCGACAGCAGTGGTTCCTTTTATGGCTATTGTCTATATTTTAGGAACTCTTACGGTTATTCTCTTTAATATCGAGAAAATCCCGGCTACACTTGCCCTGATCTTTACTTCAGCCTTTAGTCCAGCTGCTGCGGTAGGCGGTTTTGCAGGTGCCAGCATTCGGATGGCTATCCAAAATGGTGTGGCGCGAGGAGTCTTCTCTAACGAATCTGGTCTTGGTTCTGCTCCGATTGCGGCGGCTGCAGCTAAGACAAATGAGCCTGTCGAGCAAGGCTTGATTTCCATGACAGGAACCTTTATTGATACCCTCATTATCTGTACGTTGACTGGTTTAACAATCTTAGTAACTGGTGTTTGGAGCGGAGATTTAAATGGAGTTGCCTTGACTCAGTCAGCCTTCTCAACAGTTTTTTCACACTTTGGACCAGCTCTTTTGACCATCTTCCTGGTACTCTTTGCCTTTACGACAATCCTAGGTTGGAACTACTACGGAGAGCGCTGTTTTGAGTTTCTCTTTGGTGTTCGTTTTATCTGGCTTTACCGTGTGGTCTTTGTAGTCATGGTCTTGTTGGGAGGATTTATCGAGTTGGATATGGTTTGGATTATCGCAGACATTGTCAATGCCTTGATGGCCTTACCTAACTTGATTGCCCTTTTGGTCTTGTCCCCAGTAGTTGTTGCTGAGACCAAAAAGTATTTTAAGCACTAACCCAATCACACTTTTAGTGTGATTTTTTTCATTTCATAGACAATTCCTATCATGGCGATTGAAAATATATATTATCCAAGGGGGAAATTCTATGATAGACTAAATGACAATAAAATGAAAAGAGGTTTCTTATGACAACATTTACCATCCACACAGTAGAATCAGCACCAGCAGAAGTAAAAGAAGTTCTTGAAACAGTACAAAAAGATAACAATGGCTATATTCCCAATCTGATTGGTCTCTTGGCCAATGCCCCAACGGCGCTTGAAGCCTACCGAACTGTCGGAGCCATCAACCGTCGCAATAGTCTGACACCAGTGGAACGCGAAGTAGTGCAAATCACAGCCGCCGTAACCAATGGTTGTGCTTTCTGCGTTGCAGGTCACACAGCCTTTTCAATCAAACAAATCCAGATGAATGATGATCTTCTCCAAGCCCTCCGTAACCGTACTCCAATCGAGACAGATCCTAAGCTAGATACTCTAGCCAAGTTTACCTTGGCAGTCATCAATACCAAAGGGCGTGTGGGAGATGAAGCCTTGGCTGAATTTTTGGAAACTGGCTACACGCAACAAAATGCCTTGGATGTGGTTCTCGGTGTTAGTCTTGCTAGCCTCTGCAACTATGCCAACAACCTAGCCAATACACCTATTAACCCAGAATTGCAACCGTATGCTTAATTCATATCTGAGAAAAAATGAAGTCTGAAATAATCCAACTTCGTTTTTTAAGTCCTCATTTAAGCGCTTTTATGCTATACTAATAATAACATGATTATTGGAGGCTCGGATGAAAAAGCTCCCCTTGGTATTCTCTGGCTTTTTATTAGGTTTAGCAGGTGCAGGAAATTTGATTGCAGATACTTGGCCAGTTCTGTCGCATTTATTGAGTCTGATTGGTTTGGTGTTGTGGATTTTCTTTTTGATTCTTCATCTTTTTAATTGGGAAGAAACCAAGCAAGAATTGACCAAACCCCCTCTTTTGTCAGGAATGGCGACCTTTCCCATGGCTGGAATGATTTTATCAACATATGTCTTTCGCTTGTTCCCTCATCTTCCTTTGCTAGCACAAGGGATCTGGTGGTTTTCATTTCTCTTGGATTTGGTCTTGATTGCTACTTTTACCATCAAATTTGCCTGTCCGGGTCGGAGGGTCAATGCGACTCCTAGCTGGACGGTGCTCTATGTGGGGATAGCAGTAGCAGCCTTGACCTATCCCCTTGTCGGCATCATTGAAATTGCCTATGTGACCTTGAGTTTTGGTTTTGTCTTGACCTTCTATCTCTATCCCCTTATTTATAGGGATTTAAAGAAAACTCCACTCCCAGCGGCCTTGCTTGGACAGGAAGGAATCTACTGTGCTCCCTTTTCTCTACTCCTGGCATCCCTAGTTCGAGTTGGAGGAGCAGGTTTACCGACTTGGCTCTTGATCGTCATGATTTTGGCATCTCAATCCTTCTTTTTCTTTGTTTTAACTCGCCTGCCTAATATTTTAAAACAAGGATTTCAACCAGCCTTCTCAGCCCTCACCTTTCCAACCATTATCACAGCTACTTCGCTCAAGATGGCTCAGGGAATTTTGAAACTTCCATTTCTGGATTATCTGGTGTTGGCTGAAACTGTTCTATGCCTAACTATTTTATTCTTTGTATTGGGTGCTTATCTGATTTGGTTACGAAAAAAGGTCTAGCTAGAAATAGCTAAACCTTATTTTTATGGTTTGATAACTTCAGCTCCACCCATATATGGACGAAGAACTTCTGGGATGGTCACAGCACCATCTGCGTTTTGGTAGTTTTCAAGAATTGCAGCCACTGTACGTCCAACTGCAAGTCCAGAACCGTTCAAAGTGTGAAGGAGTTTTACCTTGCCATCGGCTTCATCTCGGTAACGGATTTGAGCACGACGGGCTTGGAAATCTTCTGTATTTGAACAGCTTGAGATTTCACGGTAGGTATTTTGGGCTGGAATCCAAACTTCCAAGTCGTAAGTTTTTGCAGCTGAGAAGCCCATATCCCCAGTAGAGAGGGCAACGACACGGTATGGAAGATTGAGTTTTTGAAGAATATTTTCAGCGTTGGCTGTCATTTTTTCTAATTCTTCATAAGATTCTTCTGGTTTGGCAAATTTGACCATTTCAACCTTGTGGAATTGGTGCAGACGAATCAAACCACGAGTATCACGACCAGCAGAACCAGCCTCAGAACGGAATGATGGGCTCATAGCAGTGAAGTAGATCGGTAGGTCCTTTCCGTCAAGGATTTCATCGCGATAGTAGTTTGTCAAAGGCACTTCGGCGGTAGGAATAAGGACATAATTAGTGTCTTTCAATTCAAAAGTATCTTCCTTGAATTTTGGATATTGACCAGTACCAAACATAGAATCATGGTTAACCATGTATGGTGTGATGACTTCAGTATAGCCCTCTTTTCCATGTTCATCCAACATAAAGTTGTAGATAGCACGTTCCAAACGAGCACCAAGCCCTTTATAGAAGAGGAAGCGAGCACCAGTAACTTTTGCTCCACGTTCCCAGTCAAGGATACCAAGATCTTCACCAAGATCCCAGTGAGCTTTTGGTTCGAAGTCAAACTCACGTGGAGTACCCCAACGGCGGACTTCCACATTGTCATCTTCGTCAGCTCCGATAGGAACACTGTCAGCGGGGATGTTTGGAAGAGTAGTGGTAAATTCTGTCAATTTCGCATCGATGTCCGCCAATTCAGCATCCAAGGCTTTGACTTCAGCAGATAGGGTTTGCATTGCAGCAATCTTGTCATCGGCATTTTCCTTGTTTCGCTTGGCTTGGGCAATCTCAGCTGAAACTGTGTTACGTTCTGCCTTGAGGTTTTCAACCTTGACCAAGATGTTACGACGTTTAGCATCGATTTCTTTCATCTCATTTAAGATAGCAGCATCTACACCACGTGTAGCCAATTTTTCTGCGACAGCATCAAAGTCTGTACGAATACGTTTAATATCTAACATAAGAACTCCTTTATGAAAAAAACACACCTGACAAAGCGTTGGAGTGGCAGGGCCACGGTTCCATCCAACTTCACAGGTGTGCACTTGATTGTGTATGTAATTGTTACTAACGGTAGAATTTCACTTACCCCTCCTATCTGCTCGCAGCACCCACAGACTTTCTGAAAGAAGGAGATAACTTACTTATCCGTTGCTATGATTATACTAAAGTTTCTACTTTTTTGCAAATAGATTTTTGAATTTTTGACCAATGGTCTGGAGTAAAGTAGGAAGTTTCACAACCTTGTCATTGCCAAGTTTTTGCCGAGCGATTTTGAGAATAGCTCCAGAGTCTTTGGAAGCAAAGAGGAATTTTCCTTGATCAGTGAAGACTTCAAAGTGGCGACTGATTTTGCGGCCAGTTACGTTGGCTCCAATTTGCTGAATACTGGACCAGGGAATTTGGATATATTGTTCGACATTGACATCAGGATAAAACTCTAAGGCTTGATCCCCGACTAGAAATTTTCCGACTTTTCCAGAAATGGAGAGATAGGATGTTCCAGTGGTTTGTAGGTCAATGACTTTATTGAGTGATTGGGCCATGATTAATCTTCCTTACTTTCATCGAAAAAGGCATGATAGAGAGCCTTGATAGCTGCCTTTTCTTGCTCTTTATTGACAACAAACATGATGGAAACTTCACTTGAACCTTGGGACATCATCTGGATGTTGATCTTGTTTTCAGATAGAGCGCGTGTTGCAGTAGCTGTTACACCAATGTGGCTCTTCATCTTTTCTCCGACAATCATAATGATTGAAAGGTCGTGTTCGATTTCAGCATGGTCTACTTCGGCTTTTTGAACTAACTGACGCAGAATTTCTTCCTCCTTGATAGGAGTCAATTCACGGGAACGAAGGATGATTGAAAGATCGTCGATACCTGTTGGCATATGTTCCCAACCAATGTTAAGATCTTCAAGGATTTGAAGAATCTTACGACCGAATCCAACCTCGCGGTTCATAAGGTATTTTGACATGTTGATGCTGACGAATCCAGAATCACCAGCGATTCCAACGACTGGGAATTTATCGCTACTGTGTTTCAGAACGATACGAGTTCCTGGATGATCAGGATTATTGGTATTCTTGATGACAAGAGGGATTTTCCCGCGGTAGGCAGGTAGAAGGGCTTCATCATGAAGAACAGAAAATCCAGCGTAAGCCAATTCACGCATTTCACGGTAGGTTAACTCAGGAATGGAGTGCGGTTGATGAATAATACCAGGATGGGCAGCAAAGATACCGTCTACGTCTGTAAAGTTTTCATAGAGATCAGCCTTGACTCCAGCTGCGATAATGGAACCAGTAATATCTGAACCTCCACGTGAGAAGGTACAGATTTGATTTTCCTTAGTTACGCCAAAGAAACCAGGGATGACAAGGACTTCATTGCTATCAGCCAAGCCTTCAATCTTGTCATAACTAGATGGGATGATACGTGCGTTTCCTGGTTCACTTGTGACAATGATTCCAGCTTCTCTTGGATGAACATAGCGTGCGTCAATGCCGTTTTGGTTAAAGTAGGCTGCAATGAGTTTGGCATTGTTATTTTCTCCAGCCGCTAGGAAGGTATCATAGAGAAATTCATTGTCTTCTATAGGAAGAGTTACCAAGGCCCGAATGCTTTTAGAAATCTTTTCTAAAACGGCAGGTTTTAGGCCTAGTTCACTAACCATAGCGGCATAACGATCAATGATCCAGCTTTGGCTAGCGTTGATATCATTTCCCGCCACATAGTCGCGATAGTATTTAATCAAGGCATCGGTTACCTTCGTATCCTCAGCATTGCGTTTTCCGGGTGCAGAAACGACTACAAAACGGCGTTCCTTATCACTTTTAACGATGTTTAAAACTTTTTCTAACTGACCAGCAGAGGCAAGCGAACTTCCACCAAATTTTACAACCTTCATAAGGACTCCTCAAGTAAGTATTTTATACGATTATAGCAGAAAGAGGGGCATTTTTCAATGACGAAAATAACTTCCTATTATAATAGAAGAAAACACTAACTTATTCTGAAAAGCGATAACAGTTTAAAAATAAGTGGTCAAATTTCACTCACATTCATAAACTATGGGGAAATAATCAGCTGAGACACTTTCTTTTATTTTTTTCTTGCCTCTTTATCCAAAAAAAGGTATACTTTGATGATAAAACAATTTTATTGCCTTATAAAAGAAAAGGAGAAGCTATGAATCATATCTTATATCAGATCGTAGATGATCTTGCTATCATTACTTTGAATCGTCCCGAAGTGGCAAATGGTTTCCATATCCCAATGTGTGAGGAAATTTTAGAAGCTTTGACTCTAGCAGAGCAAGATCAAGCTGTGCAGTTCATCTTGATTAATGCTAATGGGAAGGTCTTTTCAGTTGGGGGAGACTTGGTTGAGATGAAACGAGCAGTAGACGAAGATGATATCCCTTCTTTGAATAAGATTGCAGAATTAGTCAATACAATTTCTTTTAAAATCAAGCAAATTCCTAAGCCTGTCTTGATGGAGGTAGATGGAGCGGTTGCTGGTGCTGCAGCAAATATGGCAGTAGCAGTTGATTTTTGTTTGGCGACTGACAAGGCAAAATTCATCCAAGCTTTTGTAGGAGTTGGCTTGGCGCCAGACGCTGGTGGGATTCATCTCTTGAGTCGTAGCATCGGGGTAACACGGGCTGCACAACTTGCCATGACAGGAGAAGCCTTAACTGCGGAAAAAGCGCTAGAATGGGGCGTGGTTTACCGTGTTTGTGAAGCTGATAAATTAGAAAAAACAAGAGAACAAGTTCTGAAAAAATTAAGACGAGGTTCAGCAAACTCATACGCAGCGATTAAAAAGTTAGTTTGGGAAAGTCAATTTAAAGATTGGCAAGATTATGCCGAATTGGAATTGAAACTGCAGGAATCTTTATCTTTAACTGAAGATTTTAAAGAAGGGGTTCGAGCACATTCTGAAAGAAGAAGACCAAAATTTTCAGGAAAATAAAAAAATACTTGCACAATTCTTTGAAGTTTGTTATACTTTTTCTATCAAATGTTTTGATTCTGAAAGTTTTTTGAGGAGGAGGGAAAAAGTTTGGACTACCAACAAGTAAATGATTATTTAACATCTATTTTCAATAACGTCCTTGTGATTGAGGAGGTTAGCTTACGAGGTAGTCGATTCAAAGACATCTCCATCAAAGAAATGCACACGATTGATGTGATTGGAAAGTTCCCTGAGGCGACGCCTAGTAAGGTTTCCAAAGAACTGATGGTGACCTTGGGAACAGTTACGACGAGCTTGAATAACCTAGAAAGAAAGGGTTACATTGAGCGTATTCGTTCTGATCAAGACCGTCGTGTGGTCTATCTGCATTTGACAAAGAAAGGTCGTTTGCTTCACCGCCTTCATAAACGATTCCACAAGGCTATGGTCGAAAAAATCATCGATGGCATGAGCCCTGAGGAAAAAGAAGTCATGGGCAGAGGCTTAACGAACCTTTATCAATTTTTGGAGGATTTGAAATAATGGCTTTTGCAAAGATAAGCCAGGTTGCTCATTATGTTCCAGAGCAAGTGGTCACTAATCATGACTTAGCCCAAATCATGGACACAAGCGATGAGTGGATTTCAAGTCGGACAGGAATTAAACAGAGACATATTTCAAAAACTGAGTCTACAAGTGACTTGGCGACAGAAGTAGCTAAGAGCTTGTTGGCTAAAGGGAGCTTAACAGCGGATAAGATTGATTTTATCATTGTAGCGACGATTACTCCAGATTCGATGATGCCTTCTACGGCGGCTCGGGTTCAGGCAAATATCGGAGCGCATAGAGCTTTCACCTTTGATTTGACAGCAGCTTGCAGTGGCTTTGTATTCGCTCTCTCAACAGCTGAAAAGTTTTTAAGCTCTGGACAGTTCAAGAAAGGAATTGTTATCGGGGCTGAGACCTTATCCAAGGCAGTTGATTGGTCTGATCGTTCGACAGCTGTTCTCTTTGGAGATGGTGCTGGTGGGGTTCTCTTGGAAGCGAGTGAAACACGACACTTCCTCGTCGAAAGTCTCTATACAGATGGCTCTCGGAGCGAGTGTTTGACTTATGGTCAAACGGCTTTAACTTCGCCCTTCTCAGAACAAGAAGCAGTTCCTGCTTTTTTGAAGATGGATGGACGAGCAGTTTTCGATTTTGCAAATCGAGATGTTGCTAGATCGATCAAAGAGACCATCGAAAATGGTCCAATAGCAGCATCGGAATTGGATTATCTCTTGCTTCATCAGGCAAATATCCGCATTTTGGATAAGATGGCTAAGAAAATCGGTGTAGACCGAGATAAGCTTCCTGCCAATATGATGGAGTATGGAAATACCAGTGCAGCAAGTATCCCGATTTTGCTCTCAGAGTGTGTGGAGAATGGCATGATTCGTTTAGATAGTAGCCAGACGATTCTCCTATCAGGCTTCGGCGGAGGTTTGACATGGGGCACACTCATTCTTACAATCTAGGTAATCATGTGGTAAACACATAGTTATAAAATTTTATATTTTAAAGGAGTCCTATCATGGCAGTATTTGAAAAAGTACAAGAAATTATCGTTGAAGAACTTGGGAAAGACGCATCAGAAGTAACACTTGAATCTACTTTTGATGATTTGGATGCAGATTCATTGGACTTGTTCCAAGTAATCTCTGAAATCGAAGATGCTTTTGATATCCAAATCGAAGCAGAAGATAGCTTGAAAACAGTTGGTGACTTGGTTGCCTATGTTGAAGAGCAAACAAAATAATTAACATATTACTAGAAGGAGTAGGGGAGACCCACTCCCCTCTTGTTTAGGTAATAGTTTGAAATTCAAATGATAAACTTATCGAACTATTACGTAAGCAAGGAATGATGGAGGCACTATGAAAACACGTATTACAGAATTATTGAACATTGATTATCCTATTTTCCAAGGAGGAATGGCCTGGGTTGCTGATGGTGACTTGGCTGGTGCGGTATCAAAAGCTGGTGGTTTGGGGATCATCGGTGGTGGAAATGCACCCAAAGAGGTCGTAAAGGCTAATATCGATAAAATCAAATCACTTACGGATAAACCTTTTGGTGTCAACATCATGCTCTTGTCACCTTTTGTAGAAGACATCGTTGATCTCGTGATTGAAGAAGGGGTTAAGGTGGTTACAACTGGTGCAGGAAATCCAAGTAAATACATGACTCGTTTCCATGATGCAGGCATTACAGTTATTCCTGTTGTTCCTAGTGTTGCTTTGGCAAAACGCATGGAAAAAATTGGTGCAGATGCGGTTATTGCAGAGGGAATGGAAGCTGGTGGACATATTGGGAAACTAACAACGATGACCTTGGTTCGTCAGGTTGCTGCAGCTGTTTCGATTCCAGTTATCGCAGCTGGGGGAATTGCGGACGGTGAAGGTGTCGCTGCAGGCTTTATGCTTGGTGCTGAGGCCGTTCAAGTCGGTACGCGTTTCGTAGTAGCTAAGGAATCTAACGCCCATCCAAAATACAAGGAAAAAATCTTAAAAGCGCGTGATATCGATACGACTATTTCAGCTCAACACTTTGGACATGCTGTTCGTGCCATTAAAAATCAGTTGACACGTGACTTTGAGCAGGCTGAAAAAGATGCCTTTAAACAAGAAAATCCAGATTTAGAAATTTTTGAACAAATGGGAGCTGGTGCTCTTGCTAAAGCCGTTGTTCATGGAGATGTAGAAGGCGGATCTGTCATGGCAGGTCAGATCGCTGGTTTGGTTTCTAAAGAGGAAACTGTCGAAGAAATCCTAAAAGATCTATACTATGGCGCAGCCAAAAAAATTCAAGAAGAAGCCTCTCGTTGGGCAGGAGTTGTAAGAAATGACTAAAACAGCCTTTCTATTTGCGGGTCAAGGTGCTCAGTATCTAGGGATGGGGCGTGATCTCTATGATCGCTATCCTATCGTCAAGGAAACCATTGACCAAGCAAGTCAGGTTTTGGGTTATGACCTTCGTGACTTGATTGATAAGGAAGAAACCAAGTTAAACCAGACTCGCTACACGCAACCAGCTATTCTAGCTACCTCCGTTGCTATTTACCGACTATTGAAAGAAAAAGGCTATCAGCCAGATATGGTGGCAGGACTGTCTCTCGGAGAATATTCGGCTCTTGTAGCAAGTGGTGCCTTGGACTTTGAGGATGCAGTTGCCTTGGTTGCTAAACGTGGTGCTTATATGGAAGAGGCTGCACCTGCAGGCTCTGGAAAGATGGTTGCTGTTCTTAATACTCCAGTTGAAGTGATTGAGGAAGCTTGCAAAAATGCTTCTGAAGTTGGAGTAGTGACTCCAGCTAACTACAACACCCCAAGCCAAATCGTTATCGGTGGTGAGGTGGCTGCGGTTGACCGCGCAGTTGAACTCTTGCAGGAAGCAGGAGCAAAACGATTGATTCCCTTAAATGTATCTGGTCCTTTCCATACAGCCCTTCTTGAGCCAGCCAGTCAGCAATTAGCTGGAGCTCTTGAGGAAGTGAGTTTCTCTGATTTTACTTGCCCACTAGTCGGCAACACGGATGCTACTGTTATGGAAAAAGATCGAATCCAAGAGCTCTTGACGCGTCAGGTCAAAGAACCTGTTCGTTTTTATGAAAGTATTGCTGTGATGCAGAATGCTGGTATGACCAACTTTATTGAAATCGGCCCTGGAAAAGTCCTATCAGGGTTTGTCAAAAAAATCGATAAAACTGCTAAGCTAGCTAATATTGAAGATCAGACAAGCTTGGATGCTTTGCTAGGAAACTAGTGACCCCTTCTCCCAGAAAATACAACAGGAAACAGGAGAATAGAATGCAACTAAAAAATAAAAATATCTTTGTTACAGGTTCAAGTCGTGGTATCGGACTCGCCATTGCTCACAAATTTGCCCAACTAGGTGCGAATGTAGTTTTGAATAGTCGAGGAGCAATCTCAGAAGAATTGCTGGCTGAGTTTTCAAACTATGGCGTCAAAGTAGTACCAATCTCAGGTGATGTTTCAGACTTTGCAGATGCCAAGCGTATGGTAAATCAAGCAATTGCAGAACTCGGTTCTGTTGATGTCTTGGTCAACAATGCTGGGATTACTCAAGATACGCTTATGCTCAAGATGACCGAAGAAGACTTTGAAAAAGTGCTTAAAATTAACTTGACAGGTGCTTTCAACATGACGCAAGCAGTCTTGAAACAGATGATAAGGGCGCGTGAAGGTGCGATCATCAATATGTCCAGTGTGGTCGGTTTGATGGGAAATATCGGGCAGGCCAACTATGCAGCTTCTAAAGCAGGTTTGATTGGGTTTACCAAGTCAGTAGCACGTGAAGTTGCCAATCGTAATGTGCGCGTAAATGCTCTTGCACCAGGAATGATCGAGTCAGATATGACTGCTGTTTTGTCTGATAAGGTCAAGGAAGCGACATTGGCCCAAATCCCAATGAAACAGTTTGGTCAAGCAGAACATATCGCAGATGCTACAGTGTTCCTGGCTGGACAGGATTATTTGACTGGACAAGTTCTCGCTGTTGATGGCGGACTTAGCATGTAAAAAATAAGGAAAGATATAGGTAAGACAGATGAAACTAAATCGAGTTGTAGTAACAGGTTACGGATTGACCTCTCCTATCGGAAATACTCCAGAAGAATTTTGGAACAGTTTGCAAACTGGAAAAATTGGAATTGGAGAAATCACTAAGTTTGACCACAGTGAATTTGCTGTGCACAATGCAGCAGAAGTCCAAGATTTCCCATTTGATAAATACTTTGTCAAAAAAGATACCAACCGTTTTGACAACTATTCTTTGTATGCCTTGTATGCAGCTCAAGAAGCGGTAACAAATGCAAATCTTGATGTAGAAGCAATCGATAAAGATCGCTTTGGTGTCATCGTTGCCTCAGGTATTGGGGGAATTAAAGAAATCGAAGACCAAGTTATCCGTCTTCATGAAAAAGGCCCAAAACGTGTTAAGCCATTGACACTTCCAAAAGCCCTGCCAAATATGGCTTCGGGAAATGTTGCCATGCGCTTTGGAGCAAACGGTGTCTGTAAATCAATCAATACAGCCTGTGCCTCATCAAATGATGCTATTGGCGATGCCTTCCGTTCCATCAAGTTTGGTTTCCAAGATGTTATGCTAGTTGGTGGCTCAGAATCATCGATCACTCCTTTTGCCATTGCTGGATTCCAAGCTTTGACAGCCCTATCAACTACAGAAGATCCAACTCGTGCTTCTATTCCATTTGACAAAGACCGAAATGGTTTTGTCATGGGAGAAGGTTCTGGAATGCTGGTTCTTGAGAGTCTTGAACATGCTGAAAAACGTGGAGCAACTATCTTGGCTGAAGTAGTTGGTTATGGAAATACCTGTGATGCTTATCATATGACTTCACCTCATCCAGAAGGTCAAGGTGCAATCAAGGCAATTAAATTAGCTTTGGAAGAGGCAGAGATTTCTCCAGAGCAAGTGGCTTACGTCAATGCCCACGGAACTTCAACTCCTGCTAATGAAAAAGGAGAAAGTAGTGCCATTGTAGCTGTTCTTGGTAAAGAAGTACCAGTATCTTCAACCAAGTCCTTTACAGGACACTTGCTTGGTGCTGCAGGGGCAGTAGAAGCCATCGCTACAATTGAAGCCATGCGTCGTAACTTTGTACCAATGACAGCTGGAACAAGCGAGTTGTCAGACTATATCGAAGCGAATGTCGTTTATGGACAAGGCTTGGAGCAAGAAATTCCTTATGCTATTTCAAATACTTTTGGTTTTGGTGGACACAATGCGGTTCTTGCTTTCAAACGTTGGGAGAATAAATAAGTATGAATTTAAACGATATTAAAGACTTGATGGCTCAATTTGACCAATCAAGTTTGAGAGAATTTTCTTATAAAAACGGAACGGATGAATTGCAGTTCAGTAAGAATGAAGCAAGAATGGCTTCTGAAGCACCAGCTCAAGTTGTTCCAGCGCCAGCTGCAGTGGTTACTAGTCCAGTAGTTTCGGCCCCTTCAACTCCAGTAGAGAGTGCAGTGGAAGAAGCTCCAGCACCAGCTGAAACGACGGTTACTCCGGAGGGTGATGTCGTTGAAAGTCCACTTGTAGGGGTGGCTTACTTGGCTGCTGGACCAGATAAACCTGCCTTTGTCACAGTCGGAGACAGTGTTAAAAAAGGTCAGACTTTGGTGATCATCGAAGCCATGAAAGTCATGAATGAAATTCCTGCACCTAGGGATGGTGTGGTGACAGAAATTCTCGTTTCAAATGAAGAAATGGTTGAGTTCGGTAAAGGATTGGTACGTATCAAATGATCGATATTCAAGGAATCAAAGAAGCTCTACCCCATCGTTACCCTATGCTCCTAGTGGATCGTGTCTTGGAAGTGAGCGAAGATACCATTGTTGCCATTAAAAATGTGACCATCAACGAACCTTTCTTCAATGGTCATTTTCCACAATATCCAGTTATGCCAGGTGTTCTTATCATGGAAGCCTTGGCTCAGACTGCTGGTGTCTTGGAATTGTCCAAACCTGAAAATAAAGGGAAACTGGTCTTCTACGCTGGCATGGACAAGGTTAAGTTCAAGAAGCAAGTTGTACCAGGTGACCAATTGGTCATGACGGCTACTTTTGTCAAACGTCGTGGTACGATTGCTGTGGTTGAAGCAAAGGCTGAAGTAGATGGTAAGCTTGCAGCGAGTGGTACTCTTACCTTTGCAATTGGAAACTAAGGAGGTTCTCCATGTTTCGTAAAATTTTGATTGCCAACCGTGGTGAGATTGCGGTTCGCATTATTCGAGCTGCGCGTGAATTGGGCATTGCGACCGTAGCAGTCTATTCAACTGCTGATAAGGAAGCTCTTCACACACTCCTAGCGGATGAAGCTATCTGTATCGGACCTGGTAAGGCGACAGAGTCTTATCTCAATATCAATGCTATTTTATCGGCTGCAGTCTTGACAGAAGCAGAAGCCATCCACCCAGGTTTTGGTTTTCTTAGCGAAAACTCCAAGTTTGCCACGATGTGTGATGAAGTAGGGATTAAGTTCATCGGTCCTTCTGGGACTGTAATGGATACCATGGGAGATAAGATCAATGCGCGTGAGCAAATGATCAAGGCTGGGGTTCCAGTTATCCCAGGATCTGATGGTGAAGTTCACACGGCTGAAGAGGCCCTTGCAGTTGCAGAAAAAATTGGCTATCCTGTCATGCTTAAGGCATCGGCAGGTGGTGGTGGAAAAGGGATTCGTAAGGTTGAAAAGGCAGAAGACTTGGTCGCAGCCTTTGAGACAGCATCCAGTGAAGCCAAGGCCAATTTTGGAAATGGCGCTATGTATCTTGAGCGTGTGATTTATCCAGCTCGTCATATCGAAGTTCAGATTCTTGCAGATCAAGAGGGTCATGTTGTCCATCTTGGTGAACGGGATTGTTCACTCCAGCGTAATAACCAAAAGGTCTTAGAAGAAAGCCCATCCATTGCGATCGGCAAAACCCTTCGTCATGAAATTGGTGCTGCAGCCGTTCGTGCAGCAGAGTCTGTAGGCTATGAAAATGCAGGGACGATTGAATTTCTTCTTGATGAAGCGAGTGGCAATTTCTACTTCATGGAAATGAATACTCGTGTGCAAGTTGAACACCCAGTCACAGAGTTTGTTTCAGGTGTTGATATCGTGAAGGAACAGATTCGCATTGCGGCCGGGCAACCCTTACCTTTCAAACAAGAAGATATCGTCCTACGAGGTCATGCTATCGAGTGCCGGATTAATGCAGAAAATCCAGCATTTAATTTTGCTCCAAGCCCAGGGAAAATTACCAATCTCTATCTACCAAGTGGTGGAGTTGGCTTGCGCGTGGACTCAGCAGTTTATCCAGGTTATACCATTCCCCCTTACTATGATAGTATGATTGCTAAAATCATTGTCCATGGGGAGAATCGTTTTGATGCCTTAATGAAGATGCAACGGGCACTTTATGAACTTGATATTGAAGGAGTGCAAACCAATGCAGACTTCCAGTTGGATCTGATTTCAGACCGCCGAGTTATCGCTGGTGACTACGATACTTCCTTCTTGATGGAAACTTTCTTGCCAAAATACCAAGAAAAAGAATAGACTTTCAAACAGCATGAGAACTAAAAGGGGGAGTTATGGCTCTATTTAGTAAAAAGGATAAGTATATTCGGATCAATCCTAACCGTTCCGTAAGGCAGAAACCACAAGCCAAGCCTGAGGTTCCGGATGAACTCTTCTCCCAGTGTCCTGGTTGTAAACACACCATTTATCAAAAGGACCTTGGGAGTGAGCGCATTTGTCCCCATTGTAGCTATACTTTCCGTATTTCAGCTCAGGAACGCTTGGATTTGACGATTGATTCTGACAGCTTTGTGGAGATGTTTACGGGTATTGAAACTCAAGATCCATTAAACTTTCCTGGCTACCAGAAAAAATTGGCTACTATGCGTGAAAAGACAGGTTTGGATGAAGCAGTACTGACTGGTACAGCTAGTATCAAGGGACAAAAAGTTGCCCTTGGGATCATGGATTCAAATTTTATCATGGCTTCTATGGGAACCGTTGTGGGTGAAAAAATCACGCGCTTGTTTGAGTATGCAACGGTAGAAAACTTGCCAGTCGTTCTCTTCACAGCTTCTGGTGGAGCCCGTATGCAAGAAGGAATCATGAGTTTGATGCAGATGGCTAAAATTTCTGCGGCAGTTCAACGTCATTCCAAGGCAGGACTTTTTTACCTAACTATCTTAACCGATCCGACAACAGGTGGGGTGACTGCTTCTTTTGCTATGGAAGGTGATATTATCCTAGCGGAGCCACAGAGTTTGGTTGGGTTTGCTGGACGTCGTGTTATCGAAAATACAGTTCGTGAGACCTTGCCGGATGACTTCCAAAAGGCAGAATTTCTACTTGAACATGGATTTGTTGATGCAATTGTTAAACGGAGAGAATTGCCTGAAACAATTGCTAAATTAGTGAGATTGCATGGAGGAAGTCGCGGATGAATATTGCAAAAATAGTCAGAGAGGCACGCGAGCAGAGTCGCTTGACTGCACTTGATTTTGCCAATGGAATCTTTGACGAGTTTATCGAATTGCATGGAGATCGCTCTTTCCGTGATGATGGTGCGGTTATCGGTGGAATTGGCTGGTTAGGTGAACAGGCAGTAACTGTCGTTGGTATCCAAAAGGGAAAAAGTCTTCATGACAACCTCAAACGAAATTTTGGGCAACCTCATCCAGAAGGCTATCGTAAGGCTTTGCGCCTAATGAAACAGGCAGAAAAGTTTGGTCGTCCAGTTGTGACCTTTATCAATACGGCGGGTGCTTACCCAGGTGTTGGAGCCGAGGAACGTGGACAAGGTGAAGCAATCGCCCGAAACCTGATGGAAATGAGTGACCTCAAGGTTCCAATCATTGCGATTATTATCGGTGAAGGTGGATCTGGTGGGGCCCTAGCTCTAGCCGTAGCTAACCGTGTCTGGATGTTAGAAAACTCAATCTACGCAGTACTTAGCCCGGAAGGATTTGCCTCTATCCTTTGGAAGGATGGAAGTCGTGCTATGGAAGCGGCGGAGTTGATGAAAATCACTTCACATGAACTCCTAGAAATGGGAATCGTAGACAAGGTAATCTCAGAAGCAGGGCTGTCAAGCAAAGAACTGCTAGGTTGCGTTAAAAATGAATTGCGTGCAGAACTAGATAGGTTGAAAGAACTACCACTCGACCAACTTATCGAAGAACGTTACCAACGCTTTAGAAAATACTAAGAATGACTAAATGAGACTAGAAAGGTCTCATTTTTTATTGAAAATGCTATTCAGGTTGAAAAATTGACAGTTGAGGAGATAGACTATAAAATAGACAAAAAAGAAATATACTATAAATGTGAGCCTACAACAATCTATTTTAAGAAGGTACTTGCAATGACAGGTACAGAAACATTTACAGTTCTTTCAACTGAGGACTTAGAGCAAACTTCAGGTGGTCTTGCCGTTTGGGAAGATGGTTATGGTAGATGGTTATATTATAGAGAATTTGCTCCCTATATGGGGCAAGGGGCACTTAATTCTTATAGGGATGCTTGGAAGTACGGTTTCCGAGCAGGATAATCTTTCAAAAAAAGTACGATGAGAAACACAAAGAAACTAAGACAATTTGGAATATTTTTGCTTATTATTTTACTATCTACCTATTTACCACAAACAATTGGATTGTATGTGACGATCATTTTAGGGTTAGGCGCTGATGTTTATTCTCTTATTTTAACAATGGGATTAGTAGGAAATTTCTTTCTATTAATTTGGTGGTTAAAAAAGAAAAAGATGCTCTTTATCTTTGAGAAAAAGAGCTGGAACTGGTCAACTATCTTCTACTTATTTGCAGGTTATGTGGTTTATCAGATTCTCGGTAATTTTTGGGCACGCTATGCTCATTTGATTAATCATAGGAATATTCATGATGAGTATTTTACCGTGGTTCTTTCAAATGGACAACCAACTTTTTTATCGACTATCTTATCTTTTGTACTTCCTGTAATCATCGGCCCTATTTTTGAGGAGACTCTTGATAGAGGGTATTTTATGAACACCTTCTTTCCTAAGTCAAAGTATTATTTAGATGTCATCTTATCAGGTCTTATCTTTGGACTCAGTCATTTGATACTATCTCACCGAGACCCAATTAGTTTATTATATTATAGTCTGATTGGTCTCTTTTTCGCTCTTGTCTATCGCTATACATCTAATCTACGATTGACCATTCTCTGTCATAGTTTTTTCAACTTTCTCAATCATGCAAAACCTATCTGGATTTTTATTTACAATTACATCTATTATCATTTTTTTAGATAGTGGAAGGCAAAGAAAAAAGTGTTTGACAGCTGTCAAACACTTTTTCTGTTTACTGTTCTTCTGTTACAAACTGGCTGAGCAGTCCATTGATAAAACGGGCAGATTTTTGATCTGAGAAGTCCTTTGCAAGCTCGATAGCTTCATTTACAGCAACCAGCTGAGGGGTGTCAAATGAAATGATTTCAAAGACTCCCAAGCGAAGGAGGTTTCTCTCCACGAGTGTTAAACGCTCGATGGTCCAACCTGCTTTTAAATGCTGTGTGATTTGCTTGTCTAGTTCTTCCTTTTTAGCTTGAACACCAGAAACTAGCTCTGTCAAAAAGGCTGGAAGTTGCACATCCGTATCTTCACGATCATGAGTATAGGCGAAACGACAAGCAGTTTCGACATCCGTACCGAACTCAAGGCTCATAAGAGCTTGAAAAGCGCATTTACGGAGTTGGCGTCTAGATTCTAATAGTGGACTAGTCATTGAGGAAGTCCTCGTCAAATAGATCTTTCAATTCTGGTTTTGGTGTTTTATCTGGAACGATACCTGCAACGTGGATATTGATAGCAGCGAGTTCTACATCAGCCATGTTGCGGACAGCATCTTTGACAGCTTTCTGAATAGCAACAGCTACCTTAGGAACTTTTACTCCGTACTCAAGGTAGAGATAGATATCTGCTGTGAGTTCTTCGTCCACATTTTTAAGATAAACGCCACGGCCGAGAGAAAGTTTTGAAAGGGTGTCAGATACTGATTTGTTTGAAAAAGAGTGTACACCCTCTACTTTTGCAGTAGCAATAGCAATGATTTTTTCAAGTACACGTGGGGCGATAACGATTTCGCCAAGTTGTTCTTCAATTCCCATAGAATGACCTCTTTCTAGAGATTAGGCACGAGAAACGTAAGTTCCTTCTGCAGTGTTGATAACGAGTTTTTGTCCTGCTTCGATGAAGTCTGGAACGTTTACGACAAGTCCAGTTTCCATCGTTGCTGGTTTACCAGAACCTGTAACCGTAGCACCTTTGATAGATGGTTGAGTTTCTGCAACTGTCAATTCAACAGTAGTAGGAACTGTGACACCAATCACTTCAGTTCCGTAGAATTGGATCTTCACATCAGAGTTTTCAAGGATGTAAAGCAATTCGTTTTCAACATTGACTACAGGGATTTCGTATTGGTCGTAAGTTTCAGTATTCATGAAGTAGGCTGTGTCATCCATTTTGTACAAGTATTGAGCTGGGACAGTCTCGATGATGGCTTGTTCAAATTTTTCCTCTGGACGGTAGCTTGTGTCAAATGTAGAACCAGTACGGACATCGCGCAATTTCATACGCATGATGGTGTTTCCTTTACCTGGTTTGTGGTGGCTAGCTTCCAAAACGCGGATCAATTTTCCGTCAGCTGTTTCAAAGGTCATACCAGCCTTTAATTTACTTGCTTCAATCATATTTTTACCTCTTTAATAAAATAATTTACTCTTTATTGTACCATAAAAGACAACATTACTCAAATGTCAGAAGGAGCTTAATTAGTTGACTGGTACGATATTTCCATCTTCGTCTTTGGTAACGAGAACGTATTTTCCGTCGACTTCGATGTAAAAATTCTTGCTGGCAGTTTGCCCAGTGTTTTGAGCCGGTGCTTGATTTTGGACTTGTTGGCTTAGTTGACCACCGAGAGTTTGGCCAAGATTCATACCCATAAACATGTTCATCCCATTGCCATTTCCTTCGTTGGCAGCTGCAGCAATGAGGGCTTCGTTACGCGCACGGCGTTCTTCGATTTCAATCGTGTTGTACTTCATTGCCACGAGTTCACTATCAAGCTTGCGAACGACATCAAGACTTTCTTGGTCGTAACTGAGGTCTTCAAGCAAGATATTAGTTGCTTCAATTCCGTAGAGGCCTGTCCAAACCTTGTTGACCTCTTGTTTAGCGAGTTCGTTAAAGGTGTCTTGATTGGCATTGAGGCTATAGATATCAACCTTGTTTTCGTTGGTGTATTTGGCAATGGCAATCGCGATTTTCGGTGCGATATTTTGACGGAGCGTTCCTTGAGCTACATCTTGGAGAGTGAATGGCTGTCCGTCAGTAATTTGACGGCTAACAGAACTTACGTAGAAGAGGACTGGGTCTGCTATTTTTACATCAAACAAGCCATAGAAACGGATGTTAAGCAGTTGTTGGTAACGTTCGCTGAAGTATTCGACCGCATTTTGTGTGCCGAACTTATTACCTGCAATAGGTTGCATGCGAATAAAGATGATTTCTTGTTGAGTGATGACTTGTCCACCAAAAGAGAAACGGTTTTTAAAGTTTTCCCAAGTGCCTTTTAAACCACCTTTTTCAAGGAGCCAGGCGTTATCACCAGCTTGCCATTCGTGGCTACCAGCTTCAAGGACCTCACCAAGGAAGGTACCGTTGTTGACCAAAACAGCGGTATAACCTTGGGGAACGATAACCACACTGCCATCTGACAAGAGGCCTGTATTTTGATTGCTGTGACGAGAACGTCCATCTGGGTCTTTAGTGAGTAATTGCCCCTTGATGGCCAAGGCGTTGCCAGAGACATTATCTGGAAGGACAATGGCTTCCTTGAATTTACTATCATTAAAACTATTTAAGCCTGCTGATAAGGCTGCACGTATAAATCCCATAATTCCTCCTAATTATAAAGCTCGTCTTCATCCACAACATCATAGGTATCAAGTACCCATTGGTTTGGACTGCGAGAGAGATTGGCACCACAGTAGTCACACTCGCTAACTGCAGAGATTTTTAATGGGGCACCACAGTTTGGACAGTGGTCGCTCACAACTTGGTCTGGATTGACTGCTTGCGTTTGGCTACCATGTTGACGGATAAAATTCAATTGATACACGGTGAAGAGATCTTTTTTAGGATCTCCTTCGAGGACACGACGAGTCTCATCGTCAATGACATAGTCCCGCAAGGTAGATGACAGAATCACCACTAAGGTATCGTTTCCGTCAGGATTTTCAATGAACTCCTTGATGCGAACATTTTCGATACAAACTTTCTCTAAAACATTGGTTGTCTTAGCTCGGATGTGATCTTCTAATTGCGTGCTGTGCTGTGAATAGAGACTAGTACTTTCTAAAGCGCGGACTGAATTCCAATTTTTCTCAGTCCAGGCAACCTGCAATTTAAGGTAAACTTCCTTGACCCAAGATGTGAAGGATTCCACGTCAAAGTTCGGATCCCCGTATTTCACACGACTAATGGCTAGTGTGTTGTGTTCAACTCGACGATGGAGCGTTTGATAATCATTACTAGTGTAGGTTGAATTCGAATCTCCAGACTTATTCTGCAAGGATTTGACGATAACAACTAGTATGATTCCTCCGACTAATATAAACATAAATCCTAGATAGGGAGAGCTAGCAGAACTGTCAGAGGATGATCCATATCCAGAGCGGTAGTAGTGGTAGGATGAGCCACTAGAACGACTTCCACCTCCACTTGAGCGGTTGCTACTTCTGGAGCTACTGCGGCTACTCCCTCCACTTCTGGAATGTCCGACACCCGCATCAACGATTTGAGGCACGGATAGAAAAACAAGTAATAAACAGGTCATTAAAAGAGCGTAAAACTTTTTCATGTGTCTCCTAACTATATGATTGAAAAGGTAGAATTCTGAATTTGAATGATTATTAAACTATTTAAGAACCTTTAAAAATCATCTAAGATATACTAGGCGTTATTTACTAGCATTTAGCTTCTTTATGGAATGGCGCTCGATGAGCCATCCCACAATCCATCCTATTGCTAGCAAGTAATTTTCAAAAGCACCGATAGCATTTACAGGAGAGTGATACTCCATATAATTGAGTAAGTGATTTGTTCCTATTCCAATTCCGCCAATAATGAGAGCAAGAAGTGCGATTCGTAGATAGAACCAATCGTATTTAATATTGATAGCGAGAATAATAATCAATACAGCTAAATTCCATATTCCAATTTCTCGTTGCCAACCAGCAGATATTCCGTACCCGGAGTGACTTCCCATGTATGATGGAAAGAAAATTTGTAGTATAGAAGCGCCTAACATAGCGATGATGACTAAGATAAATAGCAATCGTAAAAATTTGTTCATTTATTCCCCTTGTCTCATTCTCGTTTTAAAAGTAGAAAAAGTGTATAAAGAGTAAATTACTCACTCTCTTTCAACTTAGCCAATTCCTGGGCAAGCAGTTTAAGGGCGACTTGTGGGTTGGCTTGGCCTTTGGTTGCCTTCATAAGGAATCCTGTGAAGGCCTTGTCTGCGTTGCGTTTGCCTGACTTGAAGTCGGCAACGGCAACTTCGTTATCCGCAAAGACTTGGTGAATGATCGGAATCAGAACATCTGGATCAGAGATTTGCACTAAGCCTGCTTTTTCCACGTATTCACGCGCACCACCGCCATTTTTAGCTAGGTGGACAAAGACTTTTTTAGCAATCTTAGATGAGATAGTGCCGTCTTCGATGATGGCAATCATTTCAACCAAGTTTTCTGGTGTCAATTCGATTTGTTCCAGTGTCTTACCTTCAGCGTTCAAGAATTGAGCAACTTCCCCTTGGAGCCAGTTTGAGACTTGTTTAGCATCACCACCGAGAGCAACAGCTTTTTCAAAGAAGTCAGAAGTAACTTTGTTGGCAGTCAACTGACTAGCATCGTAGTCTGATAAACCAAGGTCAGCCACGTAACGGGCACGGCGTTCTTTTGGAAACTCTGGCAACTCTGTACGCATTTCTTCGATCCACTCATCAGAGATTTCAAAGAGGGGTAGGTCTGGTTCTGGGAAGTAGCGGTAGTCTGCAGCGCCTTCCTTGACACGCATGAGGATGGTTGCCTTATTAGCTTCATCGTAACGGCGAGTTTCTTGTCGAATTTGACCACCTGAGCGAAGGATTTCGGCTTGACGTTGGACTTCGTATTCAAGACCCTTACGAACATTTGAGAAGGAGTTGAGGTTTTTCAACTCAGTCTTGGTACCGAATTTCTCTTGACCATAAGGACGAAGGGAGATATTGGCATCCACACGCATAGAACCTTCTTCCATCTTAACGTCAGAAATGCCAGCGTACTGGATAACTTCCTTGAGGGCGGTCAGATAAGCATAGGCCTCTTCAGGAGAACGCATGTCAGCTTCAGATACAATCTCAATCAATGGCACCCCTTGGCGGTTGAGGTCTACATAAGAGTAGCCATCTGTACCGTGGGTGTTCTTACCAGCATCTTCTTCTAGGTGAGCGCGTTCGATACCGATTTTCTTAGTTGTACCGTCTTCTAGCTCGACTTCAATCCAGCCGTTGTAGCCGATTGGCTCATCAAACTGGGAAATTTGGTAGGCTTTGGGATTATCAGGGTAGAAATAGTTCTTGCGGTCAAAGTGCATCTTTTTATGGATGTCCATGTTGAGGGCAAGAGCTGCCTTGATTCCGGCATCAACAACACCTTTATTAAGAACTGGCAGTACGCCTGGGAAGGACCAGTCAATCACGTTGGTATTGGCATTTTGGTCATTTCCGAAGTGGGCAGATGTAGGTGAGAAGATTTTTGAATTGGTGTTGAGCTCTACGTGGACTTCAAGTCCAATGACTGTTTCAAAGTTCATTAGTTGTCACCTCCAAAAATCACGGGTTGTTGTTTGTGGTAGTCTGTTGTCGCTTCAAAAGCAGCAGCAGCTTGGTAAATGGTTTCCTCAGAGTATTTAGGACCGATCAATTGGAGACCGACAGGTAGACCTTGAGAGAATCCAGCAGGGATCGAAATTCCTGGGAGACCAGCCAAGTTGACTGGGATGGTCAAGAGGTCAGCCAAGTACATGGCAACGGGGTCGTGGTTGAGTGAATCCAAGTCATAGGCAACGCTTGGAGCAGTTGGTCCCAAAATCAAGTCATAATCCGCAAAGACTTTTTCAAAATCTTGGATGATGAGGGTACGGACCTGACCAGCTTTCTTGTAGTAAGCATCGTAGTAACCTGATGAAAGGCTGAAGGTACCTAGCATGATACGACGTTTCACTTCTTCACCGAAACCTTGGCTACGGCTGTTTACATAGATTTCATCAAGATTAGTCGCATCCTCTGCGCGGTAGCCGTAACGGATACCGTCAAAACGTTGCAAGTTTGAAGATGCTTCTGATGAAGCGATAATGTAGTAAACGGCAACCCCGTATTTAGAATGAGGAAGGCTGACTTCTTCGACGATAGCACCAAGTTTTTCAAAGTGTTTGGCTGCATTCAGAATGGTTTCCTTAACCTCTGGGTCAATCCCTTCACCAAGGTATTCCTTAGGCAAAGCAATTTTCATGCCCTTGATGTCTTTACCGATTTTTGAAGTAAAGTCAGCGATGCGGACAGGAGCAGAAGTAGAGTCTTTAGCATCTTCGCTGGCAATAGCATTAAGCAAGAGGGCATTTTCCTTAACAGTCGGTGCGAAAGGTCCAATCTGATCTAATGAGCTACCGAAGGCAATGAGACCGAAACGAGAAACTGTTCCGTAGGTTGGCTTGAGACCAACGATCCCGTTGAAGGCAGTAGGTTGGCGGATGGAACCACCAGTATCAGAACCAAGTGACAAGCGAACTTGTCCTGAAGCCACAGAAGCCGCAGAACCACTTGATGATCCACCAGGAACTTTGCTGTGGTCCCAAGCATTTTTAGTCGCACCGTAGTGGGAAGTCTCACCTGATCCACCCATGGCAAATTCGTCCATGTTAGTTTTTCCAACAACGATCATTCCTTTAGATTTTGCATTGGCAACGGCTGTCGCATCAAAGATTGGCTCGTAGTTGTAGAGCATTTTTGAGGCTGCAGTTGTCAGGATACCGTCTGTAGAGATATTATCCTTAACAGCCAGTGGAATTCCTGAAAGAACATTGTCCGCATCGATTCCTGCTTCATCAATGGCTTTAGCTTGAGCAAGGGCTTGCTCTTCAGCGATAGTGACAAAAGCATTGATAGCTTCCTCACGAGACTTGATATCTTCAAGTGTAGCTTGGGTCAATTCAGTTGCTGAAATTTCCTTAGAAACAAGGAGATTGTGTAACTCTTCAATGGTTTTATAATTAAAAGTCATTAGGCATCTCCTCCATCGTCTAGGATAGCTGGTACCTTGATATAGTAGTTTTCTTTTTCAGGTACGTTTTTAAACAAGCGATCACGGTCAGTTCCTTCTTCGGCCACATCAGGGCGGAGTACAGTCTTGCGGTCTGCCATGGTCGTAGTAGGTGCGACACCAGTTGTGTCGACTTCGCCCAGCAATTCAACCATATCAACAATCTTAGACAAGGTTGTTGCAAAGGCAGCAGTTTCTTCTTCAGAGAATGTTAATTTTGAAAGATTGGCAACGTGTGTTACCTCTTCTTGCGTAATTTTCATCTTACATCCTTTCGTGAAATGATGATTTTTAGTCTGTTCTATTTTACCATATTTTCCTATAAATAAGGGAGCCAAACTGAAAAGAAATAGAAATTGAAAAATCGCTTTTAATTCGCTATAATGGTTAAACTAGAGAATAGAGAAAATAAGAGTTAGGATAAAAATATGTTCCATCAATTTATCACCAGATCTCAGACGGTTCCTCCTCCTATTCCACTCTTTTGGTATGGGGCTATGATGCTTCTTTTAGTGCTTTGTATTTATGGAGCACTTGCTTATCACCAAAATCCGAAATTTGTCCGCTTGTTTAAGTGGATTCAGATTCTCCAGTTGCTAGCCCTATATAGTTGGTATGTTGGTTTTGGGATTCCATTTTCTAATAGCCTTCCATTTTATCATTGTCGTTTGGCTATGTTTGCGGTGGTTTTCTTGCCTGATAAATGGCGGAGCAAGCAATATTTTGCCCTCTTAGGAGCAAGTGGAGCGGTCTTTGCTTTGGTTTACCCCGTTTTTGACCCCTATGATTTTCCTCATATTACCAGTTTTTCATTTTTGATTGGCCACTATGCCCTTTTGGTGAATTCCTTGGTTTACTTGATGAATCACTATGATAAGACCTTGCTCAAGAAATATATGATTGTAGCCTATACCTTTATCCTCAATCTCTTTCTAGTTGGGGTTAATCAGGTGACGGGTGGAAATTATGGTCTCTTAAGAGATACACCGTTTATCTCGAATGCTCCTCTATGGCTAAAGTACCTCCTTGTGTCGGCCATCCTCTCACTGGCTCTGGTTCTCTTTGATATCTTGTTCAAGAAACGGTGGAAAAAGAGAAATCAGGTGAAATCTATACTCTAGCTTGCCTTTTCATCGGATGAGCAATTGAAAAACTCCCCAAAATCCGATATAATGAAGAGTTGAAAGGAATAGTAAAATCCAATGTAAAAATCATTCTTAACTACTGAAACAACTAAAAATAGAAAATCAAAGAAAGAGAACTTATGACTATTCAAGAAGAAATAAAGAAACGCCGTACCTTTGCTATCATCTCCCACCCGGACGCCGGGAAAACAACCATCACTGAGCAGTTGCTCTACTTTGGAGGTGAGATTCGTGAGGCTGGTACGGTAAAAGGGAAGAAAACAGGGACTTTTGCTAAGTCTGACTGGATGGATATCGAGAAACAACGTGGGATTTCGGTCACGTCATCTGTTATGCAGTTTGACTACGACGGCAAGCGCGTGAACATCCTCGACACACCAGGGCACGAAGACTTCTCAGAAGATACTTATCGTACCTTGATGGCGGTGGATGCTGCGGTCATGGTCGTGGACTCTGCCAAGGGTATCGAGGCCCAAACCAAGAAATTGTTTGAGGTTGTGAAGCACCGTGGAATTCCAGTCTTTACCTTTATGAACAAGCTAGACCGTGATGGCCGTGAGCCACTGGACCTCTTGCAAGAGCTAGAAGAAGTATTGGGGATTGCCAGCTATCCAATGAACTGGCCAATCGGGATGGGGAAAGCTTTTGAAGGATTGTATGACCTCTATAACCAACGTTTGGAGCTTTATAAAGGGGATGAACGCTTTGCCAGTCTAGAAGATGGGGATAAGCTTTTTGGAAGCAATCCTTTCTACGCTCAGGTTAAGGACGATATCGAACTCCTTCAAGAAGCTGGGAATGAGTTTTCAGAAGAAGCTATTTTAGCGGGTGAATTAACACCAGTCTTCTTCGGCTCAGCCTTGACAAACTTTGGGGTTCAGACCTTCCTTGAGACCTTCCTTAAGTTTGCTCCTGAACCACATGGCCACAAGAAAACAGATGGCGAAATTGTGGATCCTTATGACAAGGATTTCTCAGGATTTGTCTTTAAAATCCAAGCCAACATGGATCCTCGTCACCGTGACCGTATCGCCTTTGTCCGTATCGTATCGGGTGAATTTGAGCGAGGTATGAGTGTCAATCTGCCTCGTACTGGTAAGGGTGCCAAACTATCGAATGTGACTCAGTTTATGGCAGAAAGTCGTGAGAATGTGACCAATGCCGTAGCAGGTGATATCATCGGGGTTTACGATACCGGTACTTATCAGGTTGGAGACACCTTGACGGTTGGAAAAAACAAGTTTGAATTTGAACCCCTTCCAACCTTTACACCTGAGATTTTCATGAAAGTTTCTGCTAAGAACGTTATGAAACAAAAATCCTTCCACAAGGGTATCGAACAATTGGTGCAAGAAGGAGCCATTCAGCTTTACAAGAATTACCAAACTGGTGAGTACATGCTAGGAGCTGTCGGACAACTCCAGTTTGAAGTCTTTAAGCACCGCATGGAAGGCGAGTACAATGCAGAAGTAGTCATGAGTCCAATGGGTAAAAAGACCGTTCGTTGGATCAAGCCAGAGGACCTAGACGAGCGCATGTCATCAAGCCGCAATATCTTGGCAAAAGACCGTTTCGACCAGCCAGTCTTCCTTTTTGAAAATGACTTTGCCCTCCGCTGGTTTGCGGACAAGTATCCAGACGTAGAGTTGGAGGAAAAAATGTAACTCAGCACCAACAATTGGAACTAAAGTTCCTAATTGTTGGACGCTAGTCGCTATTTGGCGAACTAGCTAACTGCCTTACTAACTACGTTTGGCAAATAGAATCGATTTGCCAAACTCCGTGTCGTAGTGTAAAATCGGCTTACCTAAACGCTTCACTAGGAAAAATCCACGAATATTATCGATTCGTGGGTTTTGCCGTCATAACGGGTAGAAAGTTGGCTAGTAACCTGACTTACTAACTCATCAGCGAAAATAATCGGTATCTACTAATCAGTATGGCATTTTGCTTAAATACGTCGTAAGAAAAGTCCTCGAATGTTTTTGATTCGTGGATTTTTTCATATAGTAAAGGTAATTGAAGTCAAAGGTAAATTAAAAACCCCAGAGAAATCATGGTACGTGAATTCTTCTGAGGTTTTTCTAGTTTCCATATTTCTGATAAAAATTGACCTTGACCTGAATGAAGGTTTCGGCTTCGCGTAGTAGCTGCAGGAGGGTAGCACGGGTCTCAAACTCCTCGCGTGTTTTAGGGAGACTCCGATTGCGGAAGACTTGCAGATAGCGTTCGATGTCATCAAGTAGGTCATGAGCAGGATTGGTCTGGCTTAGCTGGGCAGCAATCTTAGCAAAGAGCTGGGCCAAAATCAAGCTCTCACTTGCTGCTAACTGGCAAGTGTTGATTTGCTGAGCCATGTTTCGTAGGATGCGACTTTGTCGCTGCCTCATCTCAAAGTAGTGGATGTGGTAGTCCGTCTGGTGAAAGAGGTGGTCCGAGTGATCCAGGTAGACCAGTTTGAGAGCTTCATCGAGGAGCTTGTCTAATTGGTCAACGAGTTGGGCTTGGTTGCGTCCGTCTCCTCTTGACAGATAGTATTTAAAACGAAGCAGGATGTCTTTTAACTTTTCTTCGACCTGAAGGTGGTAGCTTTGGATGGCTTTCTCACGAGAGGGCATATAAAGGTTGACCAATAGAGCAAAGCTTGTCCCGATGAGAAAGAGGAGCACTTCATTAAGCAAGAGCTCTGGGGAAGTAGACTCCTGTACCAAGAGATGACCGACCAAGACACTGCTAGGCGTGATGCCGATTTCCCAGCCCATTTTATAGGCTAGAGGAACATAGAGAGCCAGATAGAGGCCTAGGCTCCAGATGTAAAAGCCTGTCAGCTGAAAGGCTAGAACGCCGATAGCGAGCGCTAAGAGCATGGAAAAGAGGCGGTTACGTGCTAATTTCAGCGTACTTCTGCGCGTGTCGGAAAGGCTTAAGAGGGCGATAATGCCAGCTGAAATAGCTGATGACAGATCTAAGAAATAAGCGAGAAAACAAGCGAGACAGGTCGCCAAGACTAGTTTTGTCGTACGTTGGGTGATAGACATGAAAATTTCCTAAACTAATAGAATCAAGTGTTTAACGAGAAATCAGAGACTAGAGACGAAGTTTTCGATTTGAAGCATATTCTGCAACTGCCGTAAAGAGAACATCTGTAGAAGAATTCAGAGCTGTTTCGCAAGAGTCTTGCACGACACCGATCACAAAACCGACTCCGACAACCTGCATGGCTAAATCATTTGAAATCCCAAAGAGGCTACAAGCTACTGGGATAAGGAGAAGGGATCCCCCAGCAATTCCAGAAGCTCCGCAGGCAGAAATGGCAGCCACTAGGCTGAGGACAAAAGCAGTCCCAAAATCTACCGAAATCCCTAATGTATTGACCGCAGCCAGAGTCAAGATGTTAATGGTAACGGCAGCGCCAGCCATGTTGATGGTCGAACCAAGCGGGATGGAGACAGAGTAGGTGTCAGGATTCAGTCCCAGGTCTTGGCAGAGTTTCATATTGACCGGGATATTGGCAGCAGAGCTACGAGTGAAAAAGGCTGTAATACCACTGACACGTAGGCATTTCAAAACAAGGGGATAGGGATTTTTCCTCATAAAAAGAAAGGCGATGAGTGGGTTGACGATGAGAGCAACAAAGGCCATGGTAGTAATCAAAAGTCCTAGGAGGACACCATAGTTTGCCAGACTGGCGATGCCCTTGTCTGAGATGGTCTTGAACACCAAGCCTAAAATTCCAAAGGGAGCTAGGTTGATAATCCATTCCACGATTTTAGAGGTGACATCCGCCATGGTTTTCAGTAATTCTTTGCTGTGTTTACTTGCCTCTCTCATAGCCAGACCAAAGACGACTGCCCAAGAGAGAATCCCGATATAGTTGGCTTCGACAATAGCATTTAGGGGATTGTCCACCAGTTTGAGCAAGAGATTGCTGAGGACTTGACCGATACCGTCAGGAGCAGCGACTTCAGTATTTGCACTGGTCAGGGTGATTTGAACAGGCAGTAAGAAACTAGCTAGAACGGCCACCAATGCAGCAGCAAAGGTTCCAAGCAAGTATAGGAAAATAACAGTCTTCATATTGGTGTTTTGTCCCTTTTGGTGTTGGGAAAGGGCATTGGCAACAAGGGCAAAAACCAAAATAGGAGCGATGGCTTTCAGTCCACCTACAAAGAGGTCTCCAAGCAGACCAATTCCTGTAAGGTTTGGAAAGAGCATCCCCAATGTCGCTCCAAAAATCATTCCAATAAGGATTCGTTTGATAAGGCTTGCCTTTGTCCAGGCTCTAATGATTCGTTTCATATCAGTCTCCTTCAAAATGTATTGTTTATAATTATAGTATAAATATGCTATAGAGGCAAGTGATATTTTGAAAACAGGAACGATAATTGAATAATTATGAAAGAAAAGAGAACGACGATTTTATGGTATAATAGGGAAAAGGAGTTTTATATGCAAGATTTTTTTCAACGCTATTTTGATAGACTTGACTTAACAACCATGTTAGAGAATCTCTTGACCAAGGTGATTTCTCTTTTGATTTTGTTTCTGCTATTTTATATAGCTAAAAAGATGCTTCATGCGACTGTACGAAAGATTGTTAAGCCCTCACTTAAATTTTCAAATCGAGATGCAGGAAGACAAAAGACCATCTCGCGTTTGCTGGAGAATGTCTTTAACTACATTCTTTATTTCTTTTTGATCTACTGCATCCTGTCTATTTTAGGCTTACCGGTTTCTAGTTTGCTTGCCGGTGCGGGGATTGCTGGTGTAGCCATTGGGATGGGGGCGCAAGGTTTTCTATCCGATGTCATTAATGGCTTCTTCATCCTCTTTGAACGCCAGCTCGATGTGGGCGATGAAGTGGTCCTCACAAACGGACCGATTACCGTTTCTGGAAAGGTCGTTAGTGTAGGAATCCGTACAACACAACTGCGAGGTGACGATCAAGCCCTTCACTTTGTTCCTAACCGCAATATTACCGTTGTTAGTAATTTATCCCGTACTGAATAGTCCGACTATTTTAGCAGATTTGTGGTACAATAGAAGGAGTTTGGTAAAGGAGAGAGTATGCTATTTGTAGAGAAAAAATTAGGTCACGATCGTACTTGGATAGACCTTGATGTGGATAAGATTAAAAATATGGAAGATCTTTCTGACATCTATGGATTGGACAAGGAAACCATCGAGTATGCTCTGGATAGAAATGAACGAGCCCACATGGATTATAACCGTGAAACGGAGACGGTAACCTTTATTTATAATGTTCTTGATTTAGAAAAAGACAAAGAATATTATGAAGCGATTCCGATGACCTTTATCGTTGAAAAACAACGGCTGATTACTATCAGCAATCACAAGAATACTTATGTGATTAAACGCATGGCAACCTACCTTGAAAGCCATGAAATTATTTCAATCTACAAATTTCTTTTTGCCAGTTTAGAGATTATTAGCAATGCTTACTATCCAGTTATTGAAGAGATGGATAAAAGTAAGGATGAAATCAGTGCACTTCTTCGTCAAAAAACAACTAAAAAAAATCTTTTCGCCCTCTCTGACTTGGAAACTGGTATGGTTTACCTGACAGCTGCTGCTAAACAAAATCGTCTCCTCTTGGAACACATTCAAGGGCATGCTCTTTATCGCAATCTTAATGAGGTAGAAAGAGAGCAGTTTGACGATGCTATGATTGAAGCCCATCAGTTGGTTTCAATGACAGACTTAATATCTCAAGTCTTACAACAACTCTCAGCCTCTTACAACAACATCCTAAATAATAATCTGAATGATAATTTGACAACTTTGACAATTATCTCAGTCTTGCTAGCTATCCTTGCGGTTATTACAGGATTTTTCGGAATGAATGTTCCCTTACCGTTTACAGATGAACCAAATGCTTGGATTTATATTTTGATAGCTAGTCTCATTTTATGGGCAGTCTTAGCTCAATGTTTAAAGAAAATTGCTAGAAATTAAAAAGAAAAGGAGCCAGAATGGCGATTGAAAACTATATGCCAGATTTTGCTGTGGAAGCAGTCTATGATCTGACAGTCCCAAGCCTGCAGGCGCAGGGGATCAAGGCTGTTTTGGTCGATCTGGACAATACCCTCATTGCTTGGAACAACCCTGATGGGACGCCAGAGATGAAGCAATGGCTACATGACCTTCGGGACGCGGGCATTCGCATCATCGTAGTCTCAAATAATACCAAAAAACGGGTTCAACGTGCAGTTGAGAAATTTGGGATTGATTACGTTTATTGGGCCTTGAAGCCTTTCACATTTGGGATTGACCGTGCCATGAAGGAATTCCACTATGAGAAAAATGAAGTGGTCATGGTTGGTGACCAGCTCATGACAGATATTCGGGCAGCGCATCGTGCAGGTATTCGCTCAATTTTGGTCAAACCCTTGGTCCAACATGACTCTATCAAAACGCAAATCAACCGGGCTCGCGAGCGCCGTGTCATGAAGCAAATTACTGAAAAGTACGGACCGATTACATATAAAAAAGGAATCTAACTATGGAAGAAATTCTCTGTATTGGTTGTGGAGCAACCATTCAGACGACAGACAAGGCTGGTCTTGGATTTACTCCCCAGTCGGCACTTGAAAAAGGTTTGGAGACTGGCGAAGTCTATTGTCAACGCTGTTTCCGTCTCCGCCATTACAATGAAATCACAGATGTCCAGTTGACGGACGATGATTTTCTCAAACTCTTGCACGAGGTGGGAGACAGTGATGCCTTGGTGGTCAATGTCATTGATATCTTTGACTTTAATGGCTCTGTCATCCCAGGCTTGCCACGTTTTGTATCGGGCAATGATGTCCTCTTGGTCGGAAATAAAAAAGATATTCTGCTCAAGTCAGTTAAACCGAGCAAGATTAGCCAGTGGCTCATGGAGCGTGCCCACGAAGAAGGACTTCGTCCAGTGGATGTCGTCCTGACTTCGGCTCAGAATAAGCATGCCATTAAGGAAGTCATTGACAAGATTGAACACTACCGTAAGGGACGCGATGTCTATGTCGTTGGCGTGACAAACGTTGGAAAATCAACCCTTATCAATGCCATTATCCAAGAAATCACGGGCGACCAGAATGTCATCACGACTTCACGCTTCCCAGGGACAACCTTGGACAAGATTGAGATTCCTCTTGATGACGGATCTTATATCTACGATACACCGGGGATCATCCACCGCCACCAGATGGCCCACTACTTGACTGCTAAAAACCTCAAGTATGTCAGCCCTAAAAAGGAAATCAAGCCCAAAACCTATCAGCTCAATCCTGAACAAACCCTGTTTTTAGGAGGTCTCGGACGATTTGACTTTATATCAGGAGAAAAGCAAGGATTTACTGCTTTCTTTGACAATGAACTCAAACTCCACCGTACCAAGCTTGAAAGCGCTAGTGCCTTCTATGACAAGCACCTCGGAACCCTTCTCACACCACCAAATAGCAAGGAAAAAGAAGATTTCCCAAAACTAGTCCAACATGTCTTTACCATCAAGGACAAAACCGACCTGGTCATCTCAGGACTAGGCTGGATCCGCGTAACAGGCACTGCCAAAGTCGCCGTCTGGGCACCAGAAGGCGTCGCCGTCGTCACACGCAAAGCAATCATTTAAACACAGAAAGGAAAGAGCTGTCTGGATTCGGGCGAGCTCTGCGAGCCCATAACGAATACTTTTCGCCGTGGTGTCAGTTGGTACAAGTGATTGTACCAACTGCGGAAAATTTGAGACCTTGGGCTCAAATTTTAGTCATGAAAGTTCGAAGAACTTTGCTGACGTCCGTCACCACTTTAGAAAAGTATAAAAAGAAACTCTTTTTAAGAAATTATGTCATTAACATCAAAACAACGTGCCTTCCTCAACAGCCAGGCACACACTCTCAAACCCATCATCCAAATCGGGAAAAATGGACTTAACGACCAAATCAAAACCAGCGTCCGTCAAGCTCTTGACGCCCAAGAATTGATTAAAGTCACACTCTTGCAAAACACAGATGAAAACATCCACGAAGTAGCTGAAATCTTGGAAGAAGAAATTGGTGTAGATACTGTCCAAAAAATCGGACGCATCTTGATCTTGTTTAAGCAATCCAGCAAGAAAGAAAATCGCAAGATTTCTAAGAAAGTTAAAGAAATCTAAAACCCTACTCCAAACAACTGTTTTTACAGAGAATTAAAGGAAGACGAGCCTATGGCAATCGAATTATTGACTCCCTTTACCAAGGTAGAGTTGGAGCCAGAAATCAAGGAGAAAAAACGCAAACAAGTCGGGATCTTAGGGGGAAATTTTAACCCTGTTCACAATGCCCATCTTGTTGTGGCGGACCAAGTACGACAACAGTTGGGACTGGATCAGGTCCTGCTTATGCCCGAATACCAACCTCCTCATGTAGATAAAAAGGAAACCATCCCCGAGTACCATCGGCTCAAGATGCTTGAGTTGGCGATTGAGGGGATTGAAGGCCTCGCCATTGAAACCATTGAGCTAGAGCGCAAGGGCATTTCCTACACCTACGACACCATGAAGATTTTGACAGAGCAACATCCTGACACCGATTATTACTTTATTATCGGGGCTGATATGGTGGACTATCTACCTAAGTGGTACCGAATTGATGAGCTGGTCGACATGGTTCAATTTGTTGGAGTTCAGCGCCCACGCTACAAGGCAGGAACTTCCTATCCAGTTATCTGGGTAGATGTGCCTCTCATGGACATCTCGTCAAGCATGGTGCGTGATTTCCTTGCCCAAGGTCGGAAACCCAACTTTCTCTTACCTCAGCCAGTACTAGACTACATCGAGAAGGAGGGTCTCTACTGATGGACTATCAAGACTATATCAATTGCTCCCGTGAGGCTTTGTTAGAAAAAATGGCAGAGCTTCTGCCTGAAAAACGCTTAACCCATTGTCTAGGTGTAGAGCGTGCAGCCATAGAACTAGCCCAGCGATTTAGAGTAGATGTTGAGAAGGCAGGTTTAGCAGGCCTTCTTCATGATTATGCTAAAAAGTTGTCAGATCAGGAATTTCTAGACTTGATTGACCGTTATCAGCTAGATCTTGGCCTCAAGAACTGGGGCAACAATGTCTGGCATGGGATGGTTGGTATCTACAAGATTCAAGAAGATTTGGATTTGCATGATTCTGAAATCCTGCGAGCTATTGAAATCCATACAGTCGGGGCTGGTCAGATGACAGACCTAGATAAGGTTATCTATGTAGCAGACTACATCGAGCATAATCGTGCCTTCCCTGGAGTGGACCAGGCGCGTGAGATTGCTGTGCTATCGCTCAATAAGGCAGTGGCTTACGAAACAGCGCGAACTGTGGAGCATTTAGCTCATCAGGGATTTCCTATCTATCCCCAAACCCTTGCAACCTATAACGCCTATGTGCACTATTTGAAAGAGGACTAAATGAACGAAAAAGAATTACTAGAACTAGTCGTGAAAGCGGCTGATGAGAAACGTGCGGAGGATATCCTCGCACTTGACGTACAAGATTTGACCAGCGTGACGGACTACTTTGTCATTACAAGCTCGATGAATAGCCGTCAGTTGGACGCTATCGCAGATAATATCCGTGAAAAAGTAGCGGAAGCAGGCTTTAAAGGCAGTCATGTTGAAGGTGATGCAGCTGGAGGCTGGGTTTTACTAGACCTCGGCGGTGTTGTTGTGCATATCTTCTCAGAAGAAATGCGTGCCCACTATAACCTAGAAAAACTATGGCATGAGGCAGAGTCAGTAGATTTATCTGAAGCTTTGGCGTAGAAGATGACTTGAACTTCGGATGGAAATTACTTTGAAATTCGACAATGTATTGAGATTATTCTTATTTTGAGTAAGAAGTGAGAGATTGCCGAGACTTTCCGTTGTGATAAAAGTTCTTGAAATATTAATGTTTCAAGAACTCAGGAGTTTTGAGATCTTAGGCTCAAAACTAAGTCTTGGAACTTCGAAGAAGGTCGCAGACGTCCGAAATCACCTAAGGAAAGTCTTAAAAAGACTTTGTCTTTAATCGAACTCAGTTGCAGTCAACTGGGTTTTATTTGCTTATTTTAGAAAAAATGGATAGAAAGGTAAAGGGCGTCGTGTTTTGTTCATCTCGAAACTGAACACGAGCTAAAAGCTGCGAGAAAAAGATAAACTTCCTTTGTATCTGACGATACAGCAGAAAGTTTCCTATTTTCTCCTTGCTTTTAACGCTCTTTGTATCTTAATTATGGCTACTTATGAAACCTTTGCGGCGGTCTATGATGCGGTCATGGATGATAGTTTATACGATAAATGGACGGATTTTTCGCTACGTCATTTGCCTAAGACCAAGGAGAGAAAGAAGCTTTTGGAATTGGCTTGTGGAACAGGTATCCAGTCTGTTCGCTTTTCTCAGGCTGGCTTTGATGTGACAGGACTTGACTTGAGCGCGGATATGCTGAAGATTGCTGAGAAGAGAGCGACTTCAGCCAAGCAAAAGATTGACTTTATTGAAGGCAATATGCTGGATTTGTCCAAGGCAGGGAAATATGATTTTGTCACTTGTTATTCGGACTCGATCTGTTACATGCAGGATGAGGTCGAGGTAGGAGACGTCTTTAAGGAAGTGTATAATGCCCTCAATGAAGACGGAGTATTCATCTTTGACGTACATTCGACCTACCAGACAGATGAAGTTTTTCCAGGCTATTCCTACCATGAAAATGCGGAAGATTTTGCCATGCTTTGGGACACATATGAGGACGAAGCCCCTCACTCCATCGTGCATGAGTTGACTTTCTTTATCAAGGAGGCTGACGGTTCCTTTAGTCGCCACGATGAAGTGCATGAGGAGCGAACATACGAAGTCTTGACCTATGATATTTTGTTGGAACAGGCTGGTTTCAAGTCCTTCAAACTCTTTGCGGACTTTGAGGACAAGGAACCAACAGAAACCACTACCCGTTGGTTTTTTGTGGCGCAGAAGTAGGAGAACATCATGACCATCACAGGTATTATCGCGGAGTTCAATCCTTTTCATAATGGCCACAAATACCTGCTTGAGCAGACGAAGGGGTTGAAAATTGTGGCCATGTCTGGAAATTTCATGCAACGAGGAGAGCCGGCTATCGTGGACAAGTGGACACGGGCTCAAATGGCACTGGAGAATGGAGCAGACCTGGTAGTGGAATTGCCCTTTTTAGTCAGTGTTCAGGCAGCAGATTTTTTTGGTCAAGGAGCTGTAGATATCTTGGTTCGCTTGGGTATTGATACTCTAGCTTTTGGGACAGAGGAAGTTTTGGATTATCAGAAAATTGCTGACTTATACACAGAGTGCGGTCGAGAGATGGAGAATTTTGTGGAAAATCTGCCTGATTCACTCTCCTACCCCCAGAAAACCCAAGCCATGTGGCAGGAATTTGCAGATCTAGATTTTTCTGGCAATACGCCCAATCATGTTCTAGCTCTAGCTTATGCCAAGGCAATTGCAGGACGAAACGTCAACCTGCATCCAATTCAACGTCAGGGGGCGGGTTACCATTCTGTGGATAAGGATGTGGACTTTGCCTCGGCGACAGCCCTTCGTCAGCATCAATCAGACCAAGGTTTCTTAGAACGCTTTATGCCTTCTCTTGCCCTCTTTGAGCAGACCAGTAAGGTGAGCTGGGAAGACTATTTTCCCTTGCTCCGCTATCAAATCTTGTCAAATCCAGACCTAACCGCCATCTATCAGGTCAATCAAGAAATGGCTGTGCGCATCAAGGATGCTATCAAAACAGCCCAGTCTGTGGAGGAATTGGTCGAGGCGGTTGCGACCAAACGTTACACAAAAGCGCGTGTCAGACGCCTATTGACTTATATCTTGGTTCAAGCTAGAGAAAGTGACTTGCCAGAAGGTATCCATGTCCTTGGTTTTACCGAAAAAGGCAGACAACATCTCAAGTCTCTGAAAGACCAAGTCCAACTAGTCAGCCGAATTGGCAAAGAACCTTGGGATACCATGACGCAAAAGGCAGACCAGATTTACCAACTAGGACAGCCAAGCATCGCAGAGCAGAATTTCGGCAGGGTGCCCATTAGAATAGAAACAAACTAAGTCTACTGAAAGGTGGACTTTTTTAGAAGATTTTCGAATAAATAGATAGAAAAGAAAAATCTTGTACAAGTTCCTGACAATTTCTTTCTTTTTGTGTATAATAGTGGAAAAGAGGTAAAATGAGGTATGGTTATGGAAGCAGTTCTTTATTCAACATTCCGAAATCATTTAAAAGACTACATGAAAAAGGTAAATGAAGAATTTGAGCCTTTGACGGTGGTCAATAAAAATCCTGATGAGGATATTGTTGTCCTTTCAAAGAGCGAGTGGGATAGTATTCAAGAAACCTTGAGAATCGCTCAGAACAAGGAGCTTTCTGACAAGGTCTTGCGAGGAATTTCTCAAGTCCGAGCTGGAAGTACTCAGGTCCATGTTATTGAGGAGTGAGAAATGCTGCTCAAGTTTACAGAAGATGCCTGGGCAGATTATTGCTATTGGCAAACTCAGGATAAGAAGACATTAAAAAGAATCAACATGCTAATCAAGGATATTCAACGCGATCCTTTTTCAGGAATTGGGAAACCAGAACCGCTCAAGTATGATTATCAAGGAGCTTGGTCACGACGTATTGATGCAGAAAATCGCTTGATTTATATGATGGATGGAGATAGCATCGCTTTCTTGTCCTTCAAAGATCACTACTAAGTCTACTGAAAGGTAGGCTTTTTATTTTAGAAATTTTAGCTAATAAATTAAAGATAAATTTTTTGGAGAATGACAGATTTCCTAAGGCAAAAAATCAGCAAAGAAATTTAGTATAGTGATTACAATCTTTGTCCTTGAATCCGCTTTATAACTCTTATTTTGTGGTATAATCATGATGATATAGATTAAAAGGGGTATATATGAAAAATATAATGACGAGGATTTTTAATTTTTTTCTGAATTTCAAACCATTGAAATATTTATTGAAAAGGCCATCATGGAGTAGTAATGTTAGAGTTGTTGAGTGGTATAAAATATTTATAGCCAGTATATGGGTACTATATCTTGCGCTGGAGATTGAACAATTTAAACGCTTTGCTTTACCTATCTATAAATTTGTATCTAATTATAATTTTTTAAAAGATATTATTTCAATTTTGTATGTGAATCGTGTAATAATATTGTTAGCACTGACTATACCACCAATACTATTCTGGTTTTTAGACATAATTTTTAAAATAGATAGTTATGGAAAACTGGATCCAGAGTTATTTCCAGAATATGACTTGGAGGGCTATCCTTATCAAGCCCATCTGGTGGAGTTTTTAAATAGTTCAGATTCTATCCATAATGTTTTCTGGTTGGATGGTTCTTGGGGGAGTGGGAAAACATTTTTTATAAAGACGTTTTTTGAAAATCAAATTTACAAAAAGAAAGAAATCTACTATATTTCCTGCTTTGGGATAAAAACAAGAGAGCAAGCCGAGAAAATATTGATCAATGAAATAGAAAAACAATCCATACTCGGAAATTTGGACTTTATTCCACTTGTTGGAGGAGTTTTTAAATGGTTCTTTAAAACAGTTGGAACGGATTTGATGAAGCGAGATTCTATCATTATTTTTGATGATTTTGAGCGTGTTTCATATGCAGAAACATCAGATAACCCTTCAGATTATAATGATTTATTGGGTTATATTGACTATCTTTCTGAGAATAAAAGATTTAAAATTATTGTCATTTTAAATAGTGAGGAAATTAAGTCAACAAAGGAAAAACTCATTAATCATAAATTTAAGCTGAATCATAATCGAATGGTATCTACAGAAGAAGTCATTGATAACATTTTGAAAAAGAGCAAGTTGAAAGATGATATTTTTGGGAAGATTTTAGCGATAATTTATAAAAATTATTATGCAGATATAGATGAGAGAGTTGCACAGAATAAAAACGAAGATTCAAAAGTAAAAAAACCAAGTTTAAGAGAGTTCCAGAAATCAATTGAAGAACTTTCGAATATAATTGAGAGTGATTATAGAGCGAATAAACCTCCACCATATTCTAGTGGAAAGATATCAAATTATATTGTTGATTGCATGAATGAACGCATAGGAACTGATAGTATTCTAGTATCATTTTTTAAATTTTATATCACTTATGAAGGAAATTATAAAATAGATGAGTGGTACAAGTTCTATGAGTCAGGTGCATATTTTCATTTTGAGATGTTAGAGAAGATTGTAAGTTTAAGTTTTGTGCATGCTTCACTTACTGCAGAGGAAGAAATACATCCGGAAATTATTGATATTTTCGGACTTAAATATTATTTTAAATTGTTATCGTGTCTCTGGGAAGCAAGACTAAGGAATCTGTTTATAATAGACAAAAATGTTTATTTTAAAGAATGTAAATCTTCTAGCTTTGATAAAGAGGAGTGTCTAGTTGAAATTTATTATGATATTTTGAACAATAGAATAAAAGACAATTATCAAATGAATGACTTAGACTTGAATGAATTGGAAGAAATAAAATATCAGAATTTTATCAAATATTGCATGCCTATGGAGTTAAATAAACAAATTAAAATTAATCATATTCCATTAGATGAATTAATACAAGAGAGTTTTGAAATAAATAGATCTTTGTCTGAACTTCAAGCTAAATTTCAATAGTTCATATTCTATTTTGGGTTTTTGAAATCGGTTTTTTATGATAGAATATTAAGGAATGTATGTCATTCGATAAACAAATTTAATGAGGTAAAAACATGGAAATCATGACACTTGCGATTGCTGTTTTTGCCGTCATCATTGGTTTAGTCATTGGATATGTCAGCATCTCAGCTAAGATGAAATCATCTCAAGAGGCTGCAGAGTTGATGCTTCTAAATGCTGAACAAGAAGCAACTAATTTACGAGGACAAGCTGAGCGCGAAGCGGATTTATTGCTAAATGAAGCCAAGAGCGAAAGCAAGTCTCTTAAAAAAGAAGCACTATTGGAGGCCAAAGAGGAAGCCAGAAAATACCGTGAAGAAGTGGACGCTGAATTTAAGTCAGAACGTCAGGAGCTCAAGCAAATTGAAAGTCGTTTGACGGAGAGAGCTACGAGCCTTGACCGTAAGGACGACAATTTGACGAACAAAGAAAAAACACTTGAACAAAAAGAACAAAGTATTTCTGATAGAGCAAAAAACCTTGATGCACGTGAAGAGCAATTAGAGGAAGTCGAAAGACAAAAAGAAGCTGAACTGGAACGTATCGGCTCTCTTTCCCAAACTGAGGCTCGAGATATTATCTTGGCTCAGACAGAGGAAAACTTGACCAAGGAAATTGCTAGTCGCATTCGTGAGGCTGAGCAAGAAGTGAAGGAACGTTCAGACAAGATTGCGAAAGATATCTTGGTTCAGGCTATGCAGCGTATCGCTGGTGACTATGTAGCAGAGTCAACAAACTCAACAGTTCACCTACCAGATGATACCATGAAGGGGCGCATTATCGGACGCGAAGGTCGAAATATTCGTACCTTTGAAAGTTTGACAGGGGTCGATGTGATCATCGACGATACGCCAGAAGTGGTAACCTTGTCAGGATTTGATCCGATTCGTCGTGAAATTGCTCGTATGACCATGGAAATGTTGCTCAAGGACGGCCGCATCCACCCAGCTCGTATCGAGGAGTTGGTTGAGAAAAACCGTCAAGAGATTGACAATAAGATCCGTGAATACGGTGAGGCTGCTGCCTATGAGATTGGTGCGCCAAACCTTCATCCAGACTTGATGAAGATTATGGGACGCTTACAGTTCCGTACTTCTTATGGACAAAATGTCTTGCGTCATTCGATTGAGGTTGCTAAGCTATCTGGTATCATCGCCAGTGAACTTGGTGAAAATGCAGCTCTTGCCCGTCGTGCTGGATTCCTTCACGACATCGGGAAAGCTATCGACCGTGAGGTTGAAGGTAGCCACGTTGAGATTGGTACAGAGTTGGCTCGTAAGTACAAGGAACACCCAGTTGTGGTGAATACCATTGCTAGCCACCACGGCGATGTCGAAGCCGAAAGCGTCATTGCAGTGATTGTTGCTGCAGCAGATGCCTTGAGTGCAGCGCGTCCAGGTGCTCGTAGCGAGTCTCTTGAAAACTATATCAAACGTCTCCACGATTTGGAAGAAATCGCCAATGGCTTTGAAGGAGTGCAAAATAGCTTTGCCCTTCAAGCAGGACGTGAAATTCGTATTATGGTTAATCCAGGACAAATCAAGGACGACAAAGTCACAATCTTGGCTCACAAAGTTCGTGAGAAAATTGAAAACAATCTCGATTACCCAGGAAACATCAAGGTAACCGTGATCCGCGAACTTCGTGCAGTAGATTATGCTAAATAAATAAGAAAGAGCAGTTGAAAAATTACTGCTTTTTTGTTACACTAGATAGAAAGACTGTAGAAGGATAACTGATGCTATCATCACTATCCGAGAGAATTTCACAGACTAACTAAAGGAGACATAATGGCAGACCGAGGCTTGCTAATCGTTTTTTCTGGTCCTTCAGGAGTTGGGAAAGGAACGGTTAGAAGAGAGATTTTTGAGAGTTCTGAGAATCAATTTCAATACTCTGTATCGATGACGACGCGTGCGCAACGTCCTGGTGAAGTGGACGGAGTGGACTATTTCTTCCGTACTCGTGAAGAGTTTGAAGAACTGATTCGTCAAGGTCAGATGTTGGAATATGCAGAATATGTCGGTAACTACTATGGAACTCCTCTGACCTATGTCAACGAAACTCTGGACAAGGGAATCGATGTCTTTCTTGAGATTGAAGTGCAGGGAGCCCTTCAGGTTAAGAAAAAGGTTCCAGATGCTGTTTTTATCTTTTTAACGCCACCAGATTTGGATGAATTGCAAGATCGTTTGGTAGGTCGTGGAACAGATAGCGCTGAAGTGATTGCCCAACGAATCGAAAAAGCCAAGGAAGAAATTGCCCTCATGCGTGAGTATGATTATGCCATTGTCAACGATCAGGTGCCCCTCGCTGCTGAACGTGTCAAGCGTGTGATCGAAGCAGAACACTTCCGTGTGGACCGTGTTATTGGTCACTACCAGGAGATGTTACCAAAATCTCCAACTACTCGATAAACTATAGGAAACAGGTACAAGCAAATGATGTTAAAACCCTCTATTGATACCTTACTTGACAAGGTACCATCAAAATATTCACTCGTAATCTTGGAAGCAAAGCGTGCCCACGAACTAGAAGCAGGCGCGCCAGCAACTCAAGAGTTTAAGTCTGAAAAATCAACTCTTCGCGCTTTGGAAGAAATCGAGTCAGGAAATGTAACCATTCACCCAGATCCAGAAGGAAAACGTGAAGCGGTTCGTCTCCGTATCGAAGAAGAAAAACGCCGCAAAGAAGAAGAAGAAAAGAAAATCAAAGAGCAAATCGCTAAAGAAAAAGAAGATGGTGAAAAAATTTAAGGTTGGGGGGACTCAATCTTATTTTTTCTATTGCAAGAATTTACTGACAAGGAGGAGGTGAGAAGATGGCAATCGCAAAGATTATCGTGGATGTTCCACTGATGCAGACAGACCAGCCCTATAGTTATAAGGTCCCTGAGGGATTTGTAGAGATGCTGGAAGTCGGTATGCGGGTCCATGTTCCTTTTGGCAAAGGCAATCGTTTGATCCAAGGGATTGTGCTAGGTATGGAGTCCCAGTCGGATGAAGAGGTGGCTGATCAGGACTTGAAGGAGATTGCGGAGGTGCTAGATTTTTCCCCGGTTCTCACTCAAGAGCAACTCTGGCTGGCTGAGGAGTTACGCAAGTCTGTCTTTTCTTACAAAATCTCCATTCTAAAAGCCATGTTGCCAGGATTTTTAAACTCTAGCTATGATAAGATTCTCTATCCTCTGGAAGGTCTGAGTCAGGCAGACAAAGAGCGTTTGTTTGGTTCAGAAGCTTCGCTAGCCTTTTCTTCTCTAGACCTTGCTAAGCAAGCTGAGATGATGCGCTTGACGAGAAAAGGTCTACTCCGTTTAGAATACCAGGCAGTCGATCAAAAGAAGGTCAAGACCCAGTCTTGGTATGAAGTTGATGCCACTCAGCTAGAGCAGATTGAGATTTCTGCGCGTGCTAAGAAAAAGGCAGAACTCAGAGACTATTTGCTGTCTCATCCTAAGAGTGCTCCTCTGGCTAGTTTGTTAGATTCCTACTCGCGGGAGCAAGTCAACTTCTTTGTGGAACAAGGTGCTGTGTCTATAGTCCAAAAGGAAGTGCAACGCTCAGCCGCTTATTTTGAAGGCGTTGAAGTCAGCCAACCTTTGGAATTGAATCCTGAACAAAGACAGGCGCGTGATGCCGTTGTCAGTGCTATTGGCAGTCAACAGCCTCCATTCCTCCTTCAAGGAATTACAGGAAGTGGGAAAACGGAGGTTTACTTGCAGATTATCCAAGGGGCCTTGGATAAGGGCAAGACGGCCATTTTGCTGGTACCTGAGATTTCTCTGACGCCACAAATGACGGAGCGTTTTATTGCTCGATTTGGTGAGAAAGTGGCTATTCTTCACTCAGGTCTGTCCAATGGTGAAAAGTACGATGAATGGCGCAAGGTTGAACGTGGCGATGCCCAAGTAGTGGTTGGTGCCAGATCAGCCATCTTTGCTCCTCTGAAAAATTTAGGTGTCATGATTATCGATGAAGAACATGAAGCTAGCTACAAACAAGACAGCAATCCCCGTTATCATGCCAGAGAGGTAGCCATCTTACGGGCCCAGTACAATCAAGCAGCCCTAGTCCTCGGCTCAGCGACACCGAGCTTAGAAAGCCGTGCGCGGGCTGGAAAAGGTGTCTATCAACACTTACGTCTGACCCAACGGGCCAATCCTTTAGCCACTATTCCTGAGGTTCAAGTGATTGACTTTCGGGACTACATCGGGCAGAATGAGACGTCAAACTTTACGCCTCCTTTGCTAGAGGCCATCCAAGACCGTCTGGATAAAAAAGAGCAGGTAGTCCTCATGCTCAACCGTCGGGGTTATTCTAGCTTTGTTATGTGTCGAGAGTGTGGGACGGTAGATAGCTGCCCCAACTGCGATATTTCTCTGACTCTCCACATGGATACCAAGACCATGAACTGCCATTACTGTGGCTTTTCCAAAGGAATTCCTCATGTCTGTCCCAACTGTCAGAGTCGCAGTATTCGTTACTATGGGACAGGGACTCAGAAAGCCTACGATGAGCTAGCAGAGCTCTTTCCTCAGGCCCGCATTCTACGGATGGATGTGGATACGACTCGCAAGAAAGGCAGTCACCAAGCTCTTCTTGACCAGTTTGGCCGAGGGGAAGCAGATATCTTACTGGGCACTCAGATGATTGCTAAGGGCTTGGATTTTCCAAATGTGACCCTAGTCGGAGTTCTCAATGCGGATACGGCCTTAAATCTGCCAGATTTCCGTTCCTCTGAGAGAACCTTTCAGCTCTTAACCCAGGTGGCAGGCCGTGCAGGTCGTGCAGAAAAGGCTGGGCAGGTCTTGATCCAGTCTTACAATCCTAAGCATTATGCCATTCGTTTTGCCAAAGATCAGGACTATGAAGGCTTTTACGCTTATGAAATGAGTATCAGGCGCCAACTCGGCTACCCGCCTTACTATTTCACTATTGGGATTACCCTCTCTCACAAGAAAGAAGAAGAGGTTGTCAAACGTGCCTATGAAGTCATGGGAATTTTGCGCTCAGGTTTGTCGGAAACTAGTAAAATCCTTGGACCAACACCAAAACCCATCGCCCGTACCCACAACCTCTATCATTACCAGATTTTGATTAAATACCGTTTAGAAGATGAGCTGGGACAGACTCTCAATCAGGTCTTAGCCTTGACTCAAGAACGGGAAAATAGCGAGCTTCGTCTTAGCATTGACCATGAACCGCAGCAATTTTTATAAGAAGGAGAAGAAATGACAAAACTAATCTTTATGGGGACACCTGAATTTTCAGCGACAGTTTTGACGGGCTTGTTATCAGATGATCGTTACGAGATTCTAGCTGTTGTGACCCAGCCAGACCGCGCTGTCGGCCGTAAAAAAGTGATCCAAGAAACCCCGGTTAAGCAGGCTGCCAAAGAAGCAGGCCTTCCCATCTACCAACCTGAAAAATTATCTGGGAGTCCAGAGATGGAAGACATTATGAAGCTAGGGGCGGATGGGATTATCACTGCTGCTTTTGGGCAGTTTCTCCCAAGTAAACTCCTTGATAGCATGGATTTTGCGGTCAACGTTCACGCTTCCCTTCTTCCAAAACACCGTGGTGGTGCGCCTATCCATTATGCCTTGATTCAAGGGGATGAGGAAGCTGGTGTGACCATTATGGAGATGGTTAAGGAAATGGATGCAGGAGATATGATTTCTCGTCGTAGCATTCCTATCACAGATGAGGACAATGTCGGGACCTTATTTGAGAAATTAGCGATTGTAGGTCGTGACTTGCTTTTAGATACTCTTCCTGCTTATATAGCTGGTGAAATTCAGCCAGAACCGCAAGATCCAAACCAGGTTACATTTTCTCCAAATATCAAACCAGAGGAAGAAAAATTGGACTGGAATAAGACTAATCGTCAACTCTTCAACCAAATCCGTGGAATGAACCCGTGGCCTGTTGCCCACACTTTCCTTAAAGGCGATCGCTTTAAGATTTATGAAGCCCTTCCAGTAGAAGGTCAGGGAGCTCCAGGTGAGATTCTGTCTATTGGCAAGAAAGAATTGATCGTTGCTACGGCAGAAGGGGCTCTGTCTCTCAAGCAAGTGCAGCCAGCTGGTAAGCCTAAGATGGACATTGCTTCCTTCCTCAACGGAGTGGGACGGACATTGACTGTAGGAGAACGATTTGGTGACTAAAGTAGAAACAGCTAGAAGTCTAGTTCTAGCAGTGCTAGAGGATGTTTTGGTTAATCAAGCATACTCCAATATTGCCTTAAATAAACACCTCAAGGGGAGTCAGCTCTCAGTAGCAGATAAGGGCTTGGTGACAGAGATTGTCTACGGAACGGTAACCCGAAAACTGACTCTGGAATGGTACCTGTCCCACTTTATCGAAGACCGGGATAAGCTAGATAACTGGCTCTATATCCTGCTCCTTCTGAGCGCCTACCAACTTCGGTATCTGGATAAGATTCCTAATCACGCTGTGGTCAATGAAGCAGTGGAACTAGCCAAAGCCCGTAAAAAAGGCAGCGAAAAATTGGTCAATGCCGTCCTGCGTCGTATTTTGCGAGAAGGCTGGCCAGATGTTGACAGCATCAAACGCAAAAACAAGCGTGATTCCATTGCTTATTCTCTCCCAGTTTGGCTCGTGTCTAAACTCAAGGAAGAATACGGTGAAGAGCGAGCACAAGCCATCTTTGAAAGTCTCTTGGTGCGCAACAAAGCCAGTATTCGTGTAGCCGATTTGAGCCGAAAAGAGGAAATCAAAGCTTTGTTAGAGGCGACCGATTCCCCTTTAGCGGCCACTGGTCTGGTCAAGGAGCAAGGCCACTTTGCAGGACATGATTTGTTCGCAGAAGGGGCTATAACCATCCAAGACGAGTCCAGTCAACTGGTTGCTCCGACTCTTGATCTACAAGGTGATGAACAGGTCCTGGATGCCTGTGCCGCTCCGGGCGGTAAAACAGCCCATATGGCCTCTTACCTCATATCTGGTAAGGTGACAGCTTTGGACTTGTATGACCATAAGTTGGACTTGATCCAAGAAAATGCGGAGCGTTTAGGTGTGGCAGATCGAGTTCAAACGCAAAAATTGGATGCCAGAAAAGTGCATGAGTTTTTCGGTCGGGACTCTTTTGATAAGATTTTGGTAGATGCTCCCTGTTCTGGTATTGGGCTCTTACGTCGCAAACCAGACATCAAATACAATAAAGAAACAGCAGATTTCACGTCCCTACAGGAAATTCAGCTGGAAATATTAGGTAGTGTTTGTCAAACGCTACGAAAAGGTGGTATAATAACGTATAGTACCTGTACTATTGTCTCTGAGGAGAACTTTCAAGTCGTTGAGGCATTTTTAGAAAGTCATCCCGAGTTTGAGCAGGTTAAACTAGAACACGAATGCAAAGATATCCTGAAAGATGGCTGCATCCTGATTACTCCTGAATTGTATGGAAGTGATGGATTCTTTATCAGCCAATTTCGCAAGATATCAGAATAGGAAGGAACTGACACAATGGAAATAGCATTATTAACAGATGTTGGTCAGAAACGTACAAATAATCAGGACTATGTCAATCACTTTGTCAACCGAGCAGGACGCACTATGATCATCTTGGCTGACGGGATGGGAGGACACCGTGCAGGAAATATCGCTAGTGAGATGGCGGTCACAGACCTCGGTGTGGATTGGGTGGATACCCAAATTAACTCAGTTAATGAAGTTCGTGAGTGGTTTGCCCACTACCTGGAGATTGAAAATCAAAAAATTCATCAACTAGGTCAGGACGAAGCCTACAGAGGCATGGGAACAACGCTAGAAGCTGTTGCGTTTATTGACAACCAAGCCATCTATGCTCACATTGGAGATTCTCGTATCGGTTTGATTCGTGGAGAAGAATACCACCAGTTGACGAGTGACCATTCCTTGGTTAATGAATTGCTCAAGGCTGGTCAATTGACTCCAGAAGAGGCAGAAACTCACCCTCAAAAGAATATCATCACACAGTCTATCGGACAAAAAGATGAAATCCAGCCTGATTTTGGGATGATTACACTGGAGTCAGGAGATTATCTCTTGCTCAATAGTGACGGTTTGACCAATATGATTTCGGCAAGCGAGATTTATGATATTGTAACCAGTGATATTTCCCTAGCAGACAAGGCGGCAACCCTCATTCGTTTTGCTAACAATGCAGGAGGTTTAGACAACATTACGGTTGCCCTTGTTTACATGAACGAGGAGGCGGCAGAATGATCCAAATCGGCAAGATTTTTGCCGGGCGGTATCGGATTGTCAAGCAGATTGGTCGAGGAGGCATGGCAGATGTTTACTTGGCCAAGGATTTGATCCTAGATGGGGAAGAGGTGGCAGTTAAGGTCCTGAGGACCAACTACCAGACGGACCCGATTGCTGTGGCACGTTTCCAGCGGGAAGCGAGGGCTATGGCAGATCTGGACCATCCTCATATCGTTCGGATAACAGATATCGGTGAGGAAGATGGCCAACAGTACCTAGCTATGGAATACGTAGCAGGACTTGACCTCAAGCGTTATATCAAAGAACACTATCCTCTTTCAAATGAAGAAGCGGTTCGGATTATGGGACAGATTCTTTTGGCTATGCGTTTAGCTCATGCTAGAGGAATTGTTCACCGAGATTTGAAACCTCAAAATATCCTCTTGACACCAGATGGAACTGCTAAAGTTACTGACTTTGGGATTGCAGTGGCCTTTGCAGAGACGAGTCTGACCCAGACCAACTCGATGCTGGGTTCGGTTCATTATTTGTCACCTGAGCAAGCGCGTGGTTCAAAAGCGACCTTCCAGAGTGATATCTATGCAATGGGGATTATTTTCTATGAAATGCTGACGGGACATATCCCTTATGATGGGGATAGTGCGGTTACGATTGCCCTTCAGCATTTCCAGAAGCCACTTCCGTCCGTCATTGCTGAAAACCCATCTGTCCCTCAGGCTTTGGAAAATGTTGTCATCAAGGCAACTGCTAAGAAATTGTCTGATCGCTATCAGTCTGTTTCAGAAATGTATATGGACTTGTCAACTAGTTTGTCTTATAATCGTCGGAATGAACCGAAACTGGTCTTTGACGATGCGAGTAAGGCGGATACGAAGACTTTACCTAAAGTCCCACAAAGTACATTGACCTCGATTCCAAAAGCTCCGGCGCAGGAAGAACGTCCTCAGTCAAAGAAATTAACCCCAGAGCAAGCACCTACGCAAAAGCCAACTAAAAAGCGGAAGTTTAAGGCTCGCTATCTGATTCTTTTAGCTAGTCTTCTATTAGTTGCAGCTTCTTTGGTCTGGATTTTATCTAGAACACCAGCAACGATTGCTATTCCTGACGTAGCTGGACAAACCGTTGCAGAGGCTAAGGAAGCTCTTAAAAAATCCAAGTTTGAAGCCGGTGAAGAAAAGTCAGAGGCTAGTGATACCGTAGCAGAAGGACGTGTTATTCGAACGGATCCAGAAGCTGGTAGTGGCCGAAAAGAAGGAACCAAGGTCAATTTGATTGTTTCTTCTGGTAAGCAATCCTTCCAATTGAGCAATTATGTTGGACGCAAGTATACGGATGCCGTAGCTGAACTCAAGGAGAAGAAGGTTCCTGAGAATCTAATCAAGATGGAAGAGGAAGAATCCAGCGAAAGCGAACCTGGAACCATTCTCAGACAAAGTCCTGCGGCAGGTACGACTTATGATCTTTCAAAAGCCAGCACAATTACTTTAACGGTTGCTAAAAGAGTAACAAGTGTTTCTATGCCAAGTTATATTGGTTCAAGTCTCGAATTTACAAAGAATAATTTGACTCAGATTGTCGGTGTAAAAGAGGCTAATATTGAGGTTGTCGAGGTTTCGACTGCTCCTGAAGGGACAGCAGAAGGTACAGTTGTAGATCAAACACCAAAAGCGGGTGAACAGGTTGACCTTGCTAGCACGCGTATCAAACTTTCCATCTACAAACCGAAAACACCACCGTCAACTTCATCTTCTAGTTCTGCACAACGTGGGAACCAAGGTTCTTCTACAACTCCAAATCAGGGGAACCAACAAGGAAACACTCCTTCAACTAGTCAATCAAATAGTGAAGGAACCCGTGAAAGTTCTCGAGATTAAACGAATCTTTGTCATGATTTCATGACAAAGATTTTTTTTCATTGATTTTTGTGATAAAATATAGGAAGCAGAAAAGGAGGAGAAAATGGACGAATCAAGAGAGTTGAATGCCGTTATCGATGTCATTATGTTAGCTGGAACCATTCTCTTAAAAAGCGGTTCGGAGATTTATCGGGTTGAGGACACCATGATCCGTATCGCTCATTCACAGGGAATAGTGGATTGCAACGTTCTTGCTATGCCAGCAGCTATTTTCTTTTCTATTGAGAATACCAATATTTCTCGTATGAAACGGGTCACTTCTTCCTCCTACAACATCGAAAAAGTCTGTGATGTCAACCAAGTATCACGGGAGCTTGTCGGAGGGCAAATCGATCTCTCTACAGCCTTTGAAAGGCTAAAGGAAATCAGAAATCAAGCTCTTCCTTATACCAAGTACCAAGTGACTATTGCAGCAACTCTCAGTGCCCCTTTTTTCTCGATTATGTTCGGGGGGAATACCTATGATGCTTTTGGTGCAGCCATTGCGACCTTACTTGGTTTTGCTTTCTCTCTCTATGTAGAGAGGTTTGTCCGCATTCCTTTTGTAACGGCCTTTGCGGGTGCCTTTGTTTTCGGATTGATCGCCCAGTTCTGGGCCCGCTATACAGGATTTCCTTCGACGGCAGACTTGATCATAGCGGGAGCTGTCATGCCCTTTGTTCCGGGAATTGCCCTGACAAATGCAGTTCGGGATATCATGACCAACCATATCAACTCTGGTATGAGCAAGATGTTTGAATCCCTGCTCATTACCCTCGCTTTAGGGGCCGGCACCTCCGTCGCCCTAGTTTTGATGACATAAGATGACTCTAACAAGTATTTTACTCCAAGCAGTAGCGAGTTTACTCGCCATTATCACCTTTCTAATCGTACTGAATGTTCAACGCTCTATGCTCCTACCTGGTGGTGTTCTGGGAATGGGTGTCTGGCTCCTCTATCTTGTACTTAAAGAACCAACCAATGTTATTGTTGCGACCTTTATCGCAGCGGTGGTTGGTTCTTGCATCAGCCAGATTCTAAGTATTGTCTATAAGACGCCAGCAGTGGTCTTTGTCTTGGCCATTCTTGCCCCCTTGGTGCCAGGTTATCTATCCTATCGAACGACAGCTTTCTTTGTGACAGGTGATTACAGTCATGCCCTTACCAGTGCAACACTAGTAGTTATGTTGGCTCTGGTCATTTCTATCGGGATGGCCAGTGGAACAGTGATTCTGAAGCTTTATTACTATATCCGAAAACAGCGAGGCATATCCTCCTAATGCTGTCAAAGCAAAGACTTGATTTGTTGAATCAGGTCTTTTTTCTCTCATTTGTTCCTATTTGTGATAAAATATAATAGAACGATTTTTTACAATGAATGAAAAAACAGAGGTAAATATGACAATCGGTATTGATAAGATTGGTTTTGCAACCAGTCAATATGTCTTGAAATTACAAGACCTGGCAGAAGCAAGAGGAGTTGATCCGAATAAATATAGTAAGGGTCTCTTATTAAACGAAATTAGCATTGCACCATTGACTGAGGATGTTGTCACCTTAGCTGCCAGTGCAAGTAACTCTATTTTGACAGATAAAGAAAAAGAAGAAATTGACATGGTCATCGTGGCGACCGAGTCAGGGATTGACCAGAGTAAGGCAGCGGCGGTCTTTGTTCACGGTCTATTAGGTATCCAGCCTTTCGCTCGCAGTTTTGAAATCAAAGAAGCTTGTTACGGAGCAACAGCTGCCCTCCATTATGCCAAGTTGCATGTGGAAAATTCTCCAGAGTCCAAGGTCTTGGTCATCGCCAGCGATATTGCCAAGTATGGTGTAGCGACTCCAGGTGAACCAACTCAGGGAGCTGGGAGTGTGGCGATGCTGATTACGCAAAATCCGCGTACCATGGCCTTTAACAATGATAATGTTGCCCAAACGCGTGATATTATGGATTTCTGGCGTCCGAACTATTCAACTACTCCTTATGTAAACGGCTTGTACTCAACTCAGCAATATCTTGACAGTCTTACGACGACTTGGGATGAATACAAGAAACGATATGACTGGACTATGAATGATTTTGCGGCTATCTGCTTCCACTTGCCTTATCCCAAATTAGCCCTAAAAGGCTTGCGCAAGATGATGGATAAGACTTTGTCTCAGGAAAAAAAGGATAGTCTGCAAGAAAACTTTGATAAGTCCATTCTCTACAGTCAGATGATTGGGAATATCTACACAGGTTCCCTCTTCCTTGGGCTTCTCTCCCTTTTGGAAAATGCAGAGAATTTGAAGGCTGGAGATAAAATTGTCCTCTACAGTTACGGAAGTGGAGCGGTTTCAGAGTTCTTTAGTGGAGAACTGGTTGAAGGCTATGAGGCCTACCTTGATAAGGATCGTTTGACCAAACTCAAGCAACGTACAGCATTGTCTGTTGCAGACTATGAAAAAGTCTTCTTCGAAGAATTGCAGTTGGATGAATCTGGTTCAGCCCAATTTGCAGGCTATGAACATCAAGACTATGCCTTGGTTGAAATTCTCGACCACCAACGCCGTTATAGCAAGGTTGAAAAATAATGAAGTTAAGTTGGAATGGATTTTCTAAAAAATCATACCATGAGCGCCTTGAGTTACTGAAAGCTCAGGCGCTCCTTAGTCCTGAAAAGCAAACCAGTCTGGAGCAGGATGAACAGGTCAGTTTGGCTGTTGCAGACCAGCTGAGTGAGAATGTGGTGGGAACTTTTTCTCTGCCTTATTCTATCGTTCCAGAGCTTGTTGTAAATGGTCAGGACTACACAGTTCCCTATGTGACAGAAGAACCCTCAGTGGTTGCTGCGGCCAGCTATGCTAGTAAAATTATCAAGCGAGCAGGTGGCTTTACTGCTCAAGTACATGAGCGCCAGATGATTGGTCAGGTAGCACTTTATCAAGTTGCTGAACCTGAACAAGCGCAAGAGAAGATTGCCAGCAAGAAAGCGGAGCTCTTGGAACTTGCCAATCAAGCCTATCCTTCTATCGTCAAACGTGGTGGCGGGGCGCGTGATTTGCATGTAGAGCAGATCAAAGGTGAAATAGACTTTCTCGTTGTGTATCTCCATGTCGATACCCAGGAAGCCATGGGAGCCAATATGCTCAACACCATGCTGGAGGCTTTGAAACCAGTCTTAGAAGAACTCAGTCAGGGGCAGAGTCTTATGGGAATTTTGTCCAACTACGCGACCGATTCTCTGGTGACTGCAAGCTGTCGTATCGCCTTTCGCTACTTGAGTCCTCAAAGGGATCAAGGACGAGAAATTGCGGAGAAAATAGCCTTGGCTAGCCAGTTTGCGCAGGCTGATCCCTACCGAGCGGCTACCCATAATAAAGGGATTTTTAATGGTATCGATGCCATTTTGATTGCCACTGGTAATGACTGGCGTGCCATCGAAGCTGGGGCCCATGCCTTTGCCAGTCGAGATGGACGCTATCAAGGTCTTAGTCAATGGACGCTGGACATGGAAAGAGAAGAATTGGTCGGTGACATGACACTACCCATGCCGGTAGCGACCAAGGGTGGCTCTATCGGTCTCAACCCACGTGTAGCCCTCAGTCATGAACTACTGGGGAATCCTTCTGCTAAGGAATTAGCCCAGATTATCGTGTCTATTGGTCTTGCCCAAAACTTTGCAGCCCTCAAAGCCTTGGTGAGTACGGGCATCCAGCAAGGCCACATGAAATTACAGGCCAAATCCCTAGCTCTCCTAGCAGGTGCTAGTGAGTCCGAAGTTGCTCCCCTCGTTGAGCGCCTCATCGCAGATAAAACCTTTAACTTAGAGACAGCCCAGCGTTATCTGGAAAGTTTACGATCATAAAAAACTCAGACGAATCAGTCTGAGTTTTTTTGTGTTTAAATACTTTTTCCAGGTAATAGAGTAACGGGTAAGAAGTAACCGGTTGTCGCGACCTCTTTACCTTCAATCTTCTGCAAGAGGAGATCAACAGTGAGTTGGGCAATCTCTTTCATAGGCTGCTTAATCGTTGTCAAATGAGGATAGTAGTTCTCGATAAAGTAAGTTCCATCATAGCCGATGACCTTGAGCTCCTCAGGAACAGAAATTCCCAGTTCCTGAGCAATTTTAATGACCAGAATAGCTGTCAAATCATCCGAAGCAAAAATCGCATCTGGTTTCTGATGGGTCAAGATATTCTTGATTTCCATTTTTTTTCGGACGGGAGAAAAGTCGCTTGAAACATTGATAATAGGCGCTTTTGGGAGAACAGAGGCAAAACCAGCGTGGCGCAGTCCAGTCGGTGAGTTAGAGTTGTCATTTCCTGTAATCATGATGATAGACTGGGCGCCTGTCTTGATCAGAGTTTGAGCTGCGAGGACCCCGCCACCGTAGTTGTCAGAGGAGACAACAGGGATGTCTGGAGACAAGTTTCGGTCAAAGGAAATAATCGGTGCCGTCACACGATTGTAGTCTTCGATTCCCAAGTTGTGACTTCCAGAAATGATACCATCGACCTGGTTGGCCTCCAGCATTTCAATGTACTCCCGTTCTTTTTCCGAGTCATGTTCGCTGTTACAGATGATGGTCTTGTAGCCATTTTTGAAGAGCTGGTGTTCCAACTTGTCAATCAACTCCGCATAAAAGACATGACTGATGTTTGGAAAAATAAGTCCAATCAACTTGGCAGATTTTCCTTGGAGGCTTCGAGCCAGATTATTAGGCTTGTAGCCTAGCTCTCGCATGGCTTCATTAACCTTTTGAATGGTTTTCTCAGATAGATAACCCTTTTTATTGATGACCCGTGAGACGGTAGTGGGGCTGACGCCTGCAAGTTTTGCGACATCAGTTAGTTTTGCGACCATAATCTAATTCATAGTAAGTTCCAGTTGGGTTTCCAGACTTGATGAGGATACCATTTTGGTCCGCATGTGGGAAGACACGACCAGAAAATACTTTTTCTCCTTTATTGATGAAAATTTCAAAGACTGACTTATCGATGAAGATAGTGGCAGTAGTAGCTTGGTTATTGATAGGGCAAGAACGAGTGGTACCAAATTCTTGGGCGTACTGTTCACCAGCCTGACTACGATCCACTGTCATCTGTCCATTGACAAGGTCAAAGTTGATTGAAAGCCCCTTGCCTTCTTTATCAGCGAGCAAGACAATCTCGCTTTGGCTATTGGCCTCCAAGTTGAGCTCCAGTTCATAGGTGTTATTGGTTTGAGTACGATTTGAGAAGACCTCTGCAGAAGAACGAAGTTCTTTGACGGCTGAGACAGGATATTGGTAGAGTTTGCCATCTTTGATAGTGAGTTCTTTGACTAATGAGAAGGTTCCTTGGTGGTCAAAACGGTCAGATGGGTAAGAAACATCTGGCAACCCAAGCCAACTTACTGCCAATGCACGTCCATCTGGAGCGTTGAAGGCTTGCGTTGCATAGGCTTCGAAACCATAGTCTAGATTTTGCAATGGAGACACATCTACCATTTTGGCATTTTCAGGATCAAAGGAAGCCCCGATTTTGTACATGTTTGGATAGATATTATCATAGTCTAGAACACTCTCATCCAATCCTTGTGGGCAGTAGAGAAGGATAGGTTGCTCCCCTACAAAGACTAGATTTGGGCATTCCATCATATAGGCAGTGCGGTCGTTAGCAAAGTCAAGGTCGCCAACTGCTTGCCAGTTTGTATAATCATTGTCCACAGCCTTGTAGAGACGGACGAAGCCTTTTTTCTCCAAGTCCTGTCCACCAACGATGGCATAATATTGTCCCTTAAAGTTAAAAATTTGCGGATCGCGGAAGTGGTCTGTAGAGTCTGCTGGCTGGTCAATCAAGATCTTGTCAATCTTTGTAATCTTGCCATCCTTATCCATCAAAGCACCAATCTGGTAAGGGTGACGGATCCAGTTTTCATCACGGACATTTCCAGTATAAAATAGGAACAACTGATCGCCAAATTGCATGGCAGAACCAGAGTAGGCACCGTGGCTATCTAATGGAGTATCTGGCAAAACTTTGACTCCAGTTTCTGTAAAGTGCACTAAATCATCACTTTCAAGCTGCACCCAAGATTTCAACCCATGGGCTGCACCAAAGGGGAAGTTTTGGTAAAAGAGAATCCATTTACCATCAAAATAAGAAAAACCATTTGGATCATTGAGAAGGCCCATTTTAGGCTCGACATGGTAACGAGTATGCCAAGGAGACTGTGCCATCTTTTCCTTGATTTGCTTGATTTCATCATTAGACCAGTCTTCATAGCGTCTATAACGGCGCTCGGTTGTCCATTCCATTTTATCTTTCCTCCATAAGTTCTATTCTATTATTAATAGTAAACGTTTTCGGCAAAAAAAGCAAGTCTTTTATGTTAAAAAAAAGAAAAATATGTCAAACGATTGCCATAAATCAAGTAAAGGAAATCTGGCAAATTTTCACGAAAAAATGAAAGAAAATGTAAATAAAAGCCTTGATTCCTCAAGTATAAAGATATTTTTTTGAGGAAAAAGAGAATAACCCTCAAAAACGAGCAAAAATAATCAGAGAAAAAAGAAAGGGTTTAAAAATTTCTGCAAAACGCTTGACATATTTTAGAAACATGATAAAATAATAGTCGTAGGGCGAATAAAATCGCTTTCAAACAAGAACAAAATTTTATAAGGAGATTTTTGCAAATGAACAATCAGGATATTGCAAAAAAGGTCATCGAAGCCCTTGGCGGACGTGAAAATGTCAACAGTGTAGCCCACTGTGCGACTCGTCTACGTGTCATGGTCAAAGATGAAGGGAAAATCAATAAGGAAGTGATTGAGAACTTGGATAAAGTTCAAGGAGCTTTCTTTAACTCAGGCCAATACCAAATCATCTTTGGTACTGGTACAGTAAACAAGATGTACGACGAAGTGGTTGCACTTGGTTTGCCAACATCTTCTAAAGAAGACATGAAAGCAGAAGCTGCTAAACAAGGAAACTGGTTCCAACGTGCTATCCGTACTTTCGGTGACGTCTTTGTGCCAATCATCCCAGTTATCGTAGCAACTGGTCTCTTCATGGGTCTTCGTGGGCTCTTGAACGCTCTTGGAATGACACTTCCAGAAGATGTTACCATTTACAGCCAAATCCTCACAGATACAGCCTTCATCATCTTACCAGGTTTAGTTGTATGGTCAACCTTCCGCGTATTCGGTGGAAATCCAGCTGTTGGTATCGTCCTCGGTATGATGCTGGTTTCTGGCTCACTTCCAAACGCTTGGGCTGTAGCATCAGGTGGTGAAGTAACAGCTATGAACTTCTTTGGCTTCATTCCTGTTGTTGGTTTGCAAGGTTCTGTTCTTCCAGCCTTCATCATCGGGGTGGTCGGAGCCAAGTTTGAAAAAAGTCTCCGCAAAGTAGTTCCAGATGTCTTGGATCTTTTGGTGACACCATTCGTGACACTTTTGGTTATGTCTATCCTTGGACTCTTTGTCATCGGACCAGTCTTCCACGTTGTTGAAAACTACATCCTTCTCGGAACAAAAGCGATTCTTGGCTTGCCATTTGGTCTCGGTGGTTTTGTCATCGGTGGGGTTCACCAATTGATCGTCGTATCAGGTGTACACCACATCTTCAACTTACTTGAAGTGCAATTGCTTGCTGCTGACCATGCCAACCCATTCAACGCCATCATCACTGCAGCGATGACAGCTCAAGGGGCTGCAACTGTTGCCGTTGGTGTTAAAACGAAGAATCCTAAACTGAAAACACTTGCTTTCCCAGCTGCTCTTTCTGCCTTCCTCGGTATTACAGAGCCTGCTATCTTCGGGGTAAACTTGCGCTTCCGTAAACCATTCTTCCTTTCATTGATCGCTGGTGCTATCGGTGGTGGATTAGCTTCTATCCTTGGACTTGCTGGTACTGGTAATGGTATCACCATCATCCCTGGTACTATGCTTTACGTTGGGAATGGCCAATTGTTCCAATACCTTCTTATGGTAGCTGTATCATTCGTTCTTGGTTTTGCCCTTACCTACATGTTTGGTTACGAGGACGAAAAAGAAGTTGCTAGTGAAGTGGCGACAGAACGCTTGGTTCAAGAAGAAACAACTGGTAACATTCCAGTAGCTCCTCAAAATGAAACAATCCAAACTCCAATCGTTGGGGACGTAGTTGCTCTTGAGAATGTTGATGATCCAGTCTTTTCAAGTGGTGCAATGGGACAAGGGATTGCTGTAAAACCAAGCCAAGGCGTGGTTTACGCACCAGCTGATGCAGAAGTATCAATTGCCTTTGCTACAGGACATGCTTACGGTTTGAAGACAGCAAACGGAGCTGAAATCTTGATCCACGTTGGTATCGATACGGTGACTATGAACGGTGAAGGATTTGAACAAAAAGTTTCTCAAGGCGACAAGGTCAAAGCTGGTGACGTTCTCGGAACCTTTGACTCAAGCAAAATCGCTGCTGCAGGTCTTGACGACACAACAATGGTTATCGTAACCAACACAGCAGACTACGCTTCTGTGACACCAGTCGCAAGCGGTTCAGTTGTCAAGGGTGACGCTATCATCGAAGTGAAAGCCTAGTCCTCTTCGAAAATCAAATCTAAAAACAAAACGAACAAATATCATGTTTGTTCGTTTTTACTTGGATGATAAGATTTACAGAGGAAAATCTAAAATATTGAGAAATCTAGCCTTTTAAAATGTGCTATAATAGAGAAAACAAAGATAAGAGGTTTATCATGACAAAATTATATGGAAGCTTAGAAGCGGGCGGTACAAAGTTTGTCTGTGCTGTCGGAGATGAAAATTTTAACGTTGTAGAAAAAACACAGTTTCCTACAACAACTCCTATCGAGACTATCGATAAAACTATCGAGTTCTTTTCAAAATTTGATAATCTTGCAGGTCTTGCCATCGGTTCCTTCGGTCCTATTGATATCGATAAAAACTCAAAAACCTATGGCTTTATCACAACGACTCCAAAACCTCACTGGGCAAATGTAGACCTACTTGGTGCTCTCCGCCGCGCCCTCAACGTACCCATGTATTTCACCACAGACGTGAACAGCTCTGCCTATGGTGAAGTGGTTGCTCGTAACAATGCTGGTGGCCGTATCGAAAACTTGGTTTACTACACGATCGGTACAGGGATCGGTGCAGGTGTTATCCAACGTGGTGAGTTTATCGGTGGTGTCGGTCACCCTGAGATGGGTCACTACTATGTGGCCAAACACCCAATGGATGTAGAAAAAGAATTTAACGGCGTCTGTCCATTCCACAAGGGCTGTTTGGAAGGCTTCGCAGCTGGACCAAGTTTGGAAGCTCGTACAGGTGTTCGTGGTGAAAACATCGAACTCAACAGTTCTGTCTGGGACGTTCAAGCCTACTATATCGCTCAGGCTGCGGTCAATGCTACAGTAACTTTCCGCCCAGACGTGATCGTCTTTGGTGGTGGCGTCATGGCACAGCAACACATGCTGGACCGTGTACGTGAGAAATTCACAGCTCTTCTCAACGGCTACCTACCAGTACCAGACGTGCGTGACTACATTGTCACTCCAGCAGTTGCAGGAAATGGTTCTGCCACACTTGGAAATTTTGTCCTCGCTAAGAGTGTCGCAAAATAAAACAAACAAAAAATCCGCTTGGGCAACCAAACGGATTTTTTGTTTGAAGACAATTTTTTTGAGCCTTTCCTTAAGTGATGACGGACGGTAGCGACTTTCTGCGAAGCTCCATATCGAAACTTTGAGCCTAATGTCTCAAAGTTTCCGAACACCTGAAACCATTAGATTTCAGGTGTTTTTATCACGGCGGAAAGGCTAGGTAAGTTCTTGATTCACTATCGAAATATTGGCATGATTTCCATACCAAAGTATATTTAGTATCAGGCTATTTTCTATGCTCAAAACATCTGCCAGAAGAAATCAATAATATAAGTCAAACCATAAGTATAAACCACTAGGGTGAAGGGCTTGGTCAGAATGATGATAATCATATAGCGTTTGAAGGTCATCTTTGTCAGGGCAGCCAGCATACAGAGAAAGTCAGCTGGGCTGACAGGCCAGATCATCATAAAGATAAAGAATCGCTCGAAACGATTGCCCTTATCTAGCCAACCGATGTACTTGTCATAGGTGCGCTTGCTGACGACGGACTGGACAAAGGCAGCTCCATAGAGGCGTACCAGGTAAAAGATAATGGCACAGCCAATCACGATGCCGATATAGTTATAGATGGTTCCGATGATGTGGCCGTAAATAAAGACCCCAGCCACTGAGGTCAAAGCTCCCGGAATGATCGGTACAACGGTTTGTAGGATCTGTAAAAAGATAAAGAGTGGTGGCCCCCAAACTCCAGCTTGCTGGATAAAGGCCGATAGGGTTTCCTTTGATTGTAAAACACCCGCCTGATAGGCCCAAATACAGAAAATCAAGGTGCCGACTCCCCCGACGATAGATGAAATATTGATGACTTGCTGTAGAAGGGGAGAAACAGCTTTCATTTGCTTATCCTGTGACATGTAAACTCCTCATAGATAGTATGATTCTACTATACCATATTTTGAGGAGAAAAACTATTTGGATTATCTGACTGGAGAAATAAGTGTGGTAAAATGAGAATAAGAAAATGACAGTATAGAATGAGGGGTATCATGTTAGGTTTAAACTTTAAAGGAAGCTGGCGCCAATATCAAAAACAGGTCTTGGGTCGTTTTCAGGACTATCAAGCAGACGGTCATGTTCATCTAGTGGCCGCCCCAGGGTCTGGAAAGACAACCATTGGTATCGAGCTAATCGCTCGTTTTGGCAACCCAGCCCTCATCTTAGTTCCGACTGTCACCATTCGCGAACAATGGGTAGATAGAATCCAAACTGCTTTTCTAGAGGATGGTCAGAGGCTTTCAGACCTCGTTTCCCAAAACTTAAAGGAGATGAAGGCATTAACGATTGTGACCTATCAGGCTTTTCATAGTGCCATGAACCAACTTCAATCACAAGAAGATGGAGAAGCAGAGGATTTTATGGGGTTTGATTTGCTTGCAAGCCTAAGAGCTCAGAAAGTTGCGACTCTTTGTTTGGACGAATGCCACCACCTGCGCAATGAATGGTGGAAAAGTCTGGAAGCCTTTCGCAAGCAGTATGAACCGCTGCAAGTCATCTCCCTGACAGCGACACCACCTTATGACAGCGAGCCTGAACTCTGGGAACGCTATATCCGTATGTGTGGGGAGATCGATCAAGAAATCACGGTACCTGAACTAGTCAAGGAAGACACTCTTTGCCCTCATCAGGATTTTGTCTATATGTGTCCACCAACAGCTGAAGAGGCGGAACGTCTCAAACGGTTTGAGGAGACTAAGTGGGACTATATTCATCACCTTATAGTCGCTCCTGATTTTCAAACATTTGTGGCAGGGTCTAAGGTCCTCAAAGGGGATATTTCATCTGATTTTCTCTTAGAAGATCCCAAGTACTTGTCAGCTATGTTGATTTATATGCATTCTCAGGGGTTAACGATTCCTCCCTCTTTGCAAAATTTACTGGGAACCCAGAAGCTTCCAGCATTGACCTCCTACTGGCTGGAGACGCTGTTGCAGAGCATACTCTATCAGACACCAGATTGGTATGAGGATCCAGATGGATATAGGAAAAAGTTAGAGGCTGACTTGAAGGCGCGTGGGTTGGTGGAAAAACGTCAGGTTTATCTGGTTAAGTCTAAGGCTTCTGACCAGATTTTAAGCCAATCTCTAGGGAAGTTGTCTGCCATTGCCGATATCTTTTTGACGGAGTATGAGAGTCTAGGTCTGGAACTGAGACAGTTAGTACTATCTGACTATATTCGCAAGGATTTTGCCACCTATCTGGGAGATAATCAGGCAACCATTTCTCAGTTGGGGGTACTCCCTTATTTTGAAAGCATTCGTCGAAAAGCTCAGGAGCAAGAGATACCTGTGTCTTTGGCTGTCTTGTCAGGTAGTGTCGTTATTTTGCCTACCGATGTGGCAGCAGAGTTTAAGGAGCTCTTGCCTCAGGTTCCTCTTATTTTCTCACCTATTGGTCACTTGGATCCAAAAGATTATGTGCAGGTTGGTTTTCCGAGCTCAGCTAAGGGAATCGTAGCGGCAGTGACGGAGCTTTTTCAACGAGGGCGGATTCAAGTCCTAGTCGGAACCAAGTCTCTCCTCGGAGAGGGTTGGGATGCTCCTTGCGTTAATTCCCTAATCCTCGGAAGCTTTGTGGGGAGCTTTATGCTGAGTAACCAGATGCGCGGGCGTGCCATTCGTATCTGGTCGGGACATCCAGAAAAGACCAGCAACATCTGGCATCTGGTAGCCGTTCAAGCGCAAGCACTTATCACTCTTCCTGGTGAGGAGCCTAGACCAGAGAGTAATCAGGATCTGCAGACCTTGTCGCGACGGATGGAGCATTTTCTTGGATTGGCCTATAATAAGGAGAGTATTGAGACCGGTTTGGATCGTTTGGATTTTCCAAAGCCCCCTTTTAAGAAAAAGCAAATTAGTGAGTACAATGAGCGAGTTAAGAGTCTCTCCAAGGATCGAGCAGGCTTGAGACAAAAATGGCAGGAATCTCTTGTCGTAGCGGATCAATTTGAGATAGTTACAGAAGTCGCAACTCAAAAACAGAAGATCCCAGTCATGCTCTTGCTTGATGCATTAAAATGGGTTCGCATGTCATTGCTCTTGTTGGCAGTTGATTTGTTGGTTTTGCTATTTAGACTGAGACTGATTGGTGTTTGGTGGCTTACGACAGCATGTCTCCTCTTTTTGGCCTTTGCATCTTGGCGCTACCTCCGCTATAAGAGTCCCTATAAACGTTTGCAATCTCTGGGTGAGCAGATCCGAAAGGCTCTGCTAGATTCGGGGCATCTAACGGACGATCAATCCCGTGTTCAGGTAGAGGAGTACAAGGAAAACTACATGGTGTTTGCCTATCTCAAGGGAGGAAGCATGAGGGACAAGGAGCTGTTTGCGCAGACTGTGGGAGAGTTCTTTGCTCCAGTGGATAACCAGCGCTATCTCTTGAAGGCAGAGAAAGTCCGACAAGGTCAGTCACCTTACTATGTCGTGCCTAGTCTTTTTGACAAGCGCAAGGAAGAAGCACAGAAATTCCTCGACTTTCTGATGCCGACTATCGGACATTATCATCTCGTCTACACACGAACAGAGACCGGACGGAAAACCCTTCTAGAAGCTCGTATCAAAGCTCTCTCCAATCAAAACGACTGTACCTTGACTAAGAAGAAGGTTAAAAGCCGGTTGGAGTAGGGGTGGTAGTCCTTCGAAGTTTCGAAGATATGAATTTCCTAAAGTTTATATGCATTTTAAACTTAGAATGGTAAGAAATACATAAATTTATAAGTATTCTAAGCTTCGAATGGTCTATCTGAGAAAGTTTTGAGGTCTTCGAGCTTTCGAATAGTAGTCTTTCCTAAAGTTTAGATGTATTCTAAAGCTAGAAAAGTTAAAATCTAAAAATAGTAAGAGTTTCTAGCTGACAGACGGAAATGTTTCCAGTCAGATAGGGATTTTTTATTTTGGAAATAAAAGATTTGCCCTGAGAAGTACATTTTAGATGGAAATATTGACAGTTCAGAGGAAGGGGGACAAATCATTTAAAGTAACTGTTAGAATGGATTTATAAATTTAAGGGGAAACTCCTTTTTGAAATAATGAAAATAGAAAGGTTATCATCATGACAAAAACATTCACTATCCATCCGCTAAGCTATACCAACTTTACCAACCGTGAGTTTGAAAGTCTCATGGTAGACACGGGTCAACTACTAGAAGTTTTTGCTAAGGCGCATAAGGACGAGTATATGTATAGCAAGCACCTTGATTCCTTCAAAAGCAAGCTAGCAGACTTCCAAGCCCAACTCGCTATCGTAGAAAAGAAAGAGGCGACGAACCTGACCGAAGTCGATCGCAATCGTGATAGCGCCCTAGTTGGTCTCTTTACCCTTCATCGAGGATTTGCTAAGATTAAGGAAACTAAACTCAAAGAAGCCCATGAGACTTTGAAACCAGTCTTCGCCAAGTACAAGGATATCACCAAGCATAGCAATGATGTGGAAACGGCAGAAATCAAGAGTCTGCTCAAAACCCTAAGCGAAGAACCCTACCAGACGGCTGTTACCAGTCTAGGACTGACACCTATGCTGACGGCGGTGATCAGTGCTCAGGAAGACTATGATAAGGTGGAAAGTCAGGCGCGTGCGCATAAGTCTGCTAATGAAGTCGGGAAGACCAGACAAGTCCGTACCGAACTAACCAGCATCTACGACCTCTTTATGCGCTATACCGCAGCCAGTGCAGAAGCCTATCCAGAAAAAGAACACCTGACCAAACTCCTTAAAGACCTCAATAGCATCCGAGATAGCAAGCGGCGATTGACTGGTTCCAATAAGAAGGATAAGAAAGTTAAAGTAGAAGAAACTACACAAGTAGCAGGATAAAAACAAACGTCTTTAGATATATTATTATCTAAAGACGTTTTTTAGTGGATTCGTGGTATAATTGACAATTACTGTAAAATATGATATTATGTATATACGATAAAGTTAAGCAGATTTATCTCGCAAGAAATTGCCCTATGTGGCGGTAAAACTTTGCGTCTCTACATGCATTCTTGAAATCAATTCATTCGTCGCACATGTTCTACGACACGACTTCGATTTCAATCGAGCATACTGAGCGAGAGTTTACTGACTTAACAGTCAGATTTAACAAGAGAGAAACGATAATAGACTTAAAAAGACTGCATCTGTACTAAAGCGAGAGGCGGGAAACCGTACTAAACACAGAAAGGAATCAATATATGATTCAAATCTTTATCGACTTTTTTAAGAGGTTATCTAATAACCCAATTTTTTGTATCTTAGCAGTAATTGAAGGATTTAGAACTTTGATGTGGCTATTGACACAATTATTACGAATTAATATCTGGTTAGTTGATGTTATATCTGATAACAAAGATATACTTATTACCTTCTTCACTTCGGTGAAAGATCTAGTTTCTTCTCTTATTTATATTAATAAAAAATATCCTCTTATACATGGTTATAAGAGTTTTTTTATAATGTGAGGTAATTATGGATTTCAGTAAAAGTATTTTATATGAAATTTCTAATAAGAAATGGTTAGCAGAGTTATTAAAAATTGAAAAAAATATGTTATCAAATGTTGGTGATAATTTTGTTGGAAAGTCATTTATGAAGGATGTAAATGGAAAAACTAGGGAATTATATAATGCAGGAACAATACATAAACGCTCTCTAAAATTGATTGTTAAATACTTACAGAAGATTAATTTCCCAACGTATCTACATGGTGGAATACCTGGTAGAAGTTACGTAACTAATGTTGAATCTCATAGCAAAAATAAATTTGCTGTTATAGTGGATATTTCAAATTTTTTCCCCAGTACAAATGCACAAAAGGTTTTCAATTTTTTTCGATATGATATGAATCAGGCACCCGACATTGCTAAGATACTAACTGACTTAACCACGGTATCAAAAGATGAACATTCCTTTTTGCCTCAAGGATATCCTACGAGTCCTATTTTAAGTTTTTTAGCATATTACCATATGTACGAAAATCTAATGAAATATGCTCAGAATAATGGATTGACTTTTTCTGCATATTATGATGATTTGACATTTTCTTCTAAAAAGCCAATACCAAAGATATGTTTGAAGGAAATTGTTAATATAATTGAATCGTTTAATTTGAAGGTGAATAAAGAGAAATCAAAAGTTAGTAAGCTAGATTATACGAAAATTACAGGGTGTGTTATTGTTAAGGGAGAATTAAAAGCTCCTAGAAAATTACAAAAAGAGACGTACGATTTATATAGATATCTTAAAAATAGTAATTTATCTGATGAAGAACTGTTATCATTGTTAAAAAAATTTGCTGGAAAAATTTCAGCTATTCAATCAATTGAAAAAGAAAGACAATTTCCAAATTATTTTAAATTGATTGAGAATATGAAATCTGAATTAGAGGAGAGAAGAATTTCCGAATTAGATTGGTTATAAATGAATCCATTTAGTTAATCTGATAAAAAATGAATATGATTAAATCAAATATTAAACAGCACGTTGTTCCTAAAAGTTATTTAAAACGATTCGGTAAGAAAAATCTGAATAATAAAGGCTATAATATAGCAGTTAAACAATTAAAATCTAATAAAATTTTTATAGATTCAGTTGATAATGTGGCGTTTAGGAAAAACTTTCTAAGGTATTAGTTGATAAAATTTGGTTAATTTCTTTCAATAATTCTAGTGTTCCTTTTATTACAAGTGACTCTCCAGTTGTGATGTATAATTTTATTAGAAATTCAGTTTCTTACGCTGACAACGGTGTAGGAAGAGATGATACATTTATCTACTATCCATTGTCCAATAAAATTCTTATTAAAATAGTACCAAGGAACTTTTGGGGAGGAATCATGAAAAATTTGAATAACACATTAGGATTTCTTTCAAACGCAGATATTTCATTTATAAATTTAGTTAATGATTTTCAAGTCAGGCATGCTGAGAAACAGATATTTGTTCATCCAGATTTAATGGATTCCTTAAAGACTATTACTAATACATAACCAAAACAACTTGATATTTTCATTTTTATATCAAGATATAAGGCACCTGTCTCTCATAGTTGGTTTTTTACAAAAAATTGATAAAACAGAAAGAAAATTCATTCCCTTAAAAAATTAAGATAAAACTTTGTTTCCATATTTCCTGGAAACTGATAGAAAGTAAGGAGAAAGATGGAACAAATTAACCAAAAATCCCAGTGCCAACAACTCTGGGCTAGAAACAAATACCTCGTTTTGAGCCATTCCAGCAATATTTATAATGAGATTCGCCAATATCTCAAGAATGAAGTGGTGGAGGTCAGCCATGTTCAAGAACTGATTGACCGTGCTTGCCAAATTCCTGAGCATAGGGGTCAGGTTTGCAATGCCTTTCAGCATATTTGGGGTTATTTCAAAAAGAAAGCGACAGATGTTGAGCGCAAGGATTACATGCTCTTGTTGGAACGCTACCGCTTTGGTCAGGCTTCTAAGGAAGACTTGATTGCTAAGACTCGAGACTTGCTTGATCGCTATCCCAATACCTACTTGCAACATTCGACTTTACTGAAAGGAGACTCCCATGAGACTTTGGCATGAGGCTTTGATTTCAAAACTTCCCCGTCCTCAACTTTTGGGGCAACATCGAGAGTGCTGTGCCCTGCGTGGCAATGGCTGGGGCAGAAAGCATGCGACGGTGGACTATGTCTTTACCCACTCGCCTTATCGTCTCTATGCCTATCATCGCTTGATCATGGAGGAAATGGCTGGCCGTGGCTACAATGTCAGTCCAGAGTGGCTGGACAAGAACTACCGTGGCAAGACCTGCTCTCCTTATGAAGACTTGTCTGAGGAGAACCTAGGTAATCCCGTCTATAGTGAGCATAATGCAGAATACTATGAGGAGTGCCTGGCTAATCTCCGTGAGAAGGGGATCAACCTATAGTCTTTTCTAATAACAAGCCATAGTCACTGATGAGAATCGTCAATAGCTCGTTTGAGCATTCCAACTAAAATACAGCCACAAAACAAGCAATACAAAGGATTTGAGACACTGGTCTCAAGTCTTTTTCTTTTGTCCAAAAGAGTGATATAGTTTCAAACTATATCAAAGCCTAATTATTTACAATTATACAGACAGTTTCTTTTCTGTTAAGATAGTTTCAACAACAAATTTTGGAGGACGCATCATGTCAACTACGATCATCGGTTTCCCTCGTTTGGGCGAATTCCGCGAATTGAAATTTACAACTGAAAAATACTTTAGAAAAGAAATCTCAGAAGAAGAACTACTTGCAGCCGCAAAAGAATTGCGTGCAAAACACTGGAACATTGTCAAAGAAAAAGGCATCACTGAAATCCCATCAAATGACTTTTCTCACTATGACAACTTCCTTGATGCAGCTTTCCTCTTCAACGTGGTACCTGCTTCAGTTCAAAATTTGGACTTGTCTGACCTTGAGCGCTACTTTGCTTTGGGACGTGGTTACCAAGGAGAAAAAGGAGACGTGCGTGCCCTTCCGATGAAGAAATGGTTCAACACCAACTACCACTACATCGTTCCTAAATTTGAAAAAGACACTCAAGTTAAATTGGCTGGTCACAAGATCTTTGATGAGTTCCAAGAAGCCAAAGAACTTGGATTGAACACTCGTCCTGTCCTTGTAGGTCCGTTCACTTTCCTTCAATTATCAGACTTTGAAGAAGGCGTGAAAGCAGAAGACTTCGTAGATAGCTTAGTAGCTACATACCAAGAAGTTTTTGCTAAATTAGCTGAACTTGGTGCGACTCGTATTCAACTGGACGAAGCGGCTCTTGTCAAAGATTTGACAGCTGAAGAAAAAGCTCTCTTCTTGAACATCTACAACAAACTCTTGGATGATAAAAAAGGTCTTGAAGTCTTGCTTCAAACTTACTTTGGTGACGTTCGTGACGTTTACGCTGACCTTGTGAACTTGCCAGTAGATGCCATTGGTTTGGACTTCGTTGAAGGTAAGAAAACTCTTGAACTCGTTAAAGGTGGTTTCCCAGCTGACAAGACTCTCTATGCAGGTATCGTCAATGGTAAGAACATCTGGCGCAATAACTATGAAAAGAGCTTGGCTGTTCTTGAGCAAATCCCAGCTGAAAACATCGTATTGACAAGTTCATGCTCACTTCTTCATGTACCATTTACAACCGCTAACGAAGAATTTGAACCAGCTATCTTGAACCACTTTGCCTTTGCAGTTGAAAAATTGGAAGAACTTCGTGACTTGGATGCTATCCGCAATGGTCAAGGTGCAGAAGCTCTTGCAGCTAACAAAGAACTCTTTGCGACTGAGCGTGTGGGTGAAAATGCAGAACTTCGTGCGCGCATCGCTGGTTTGACAGACGCTGACTACACTCGTTTGCCAGCCTTTGCGGAACGTGAAGCCATCCAAGAAGAAGCCTTTAAACTTCCAGCTCTTCCAACAACAACCATCGGTTCATTCCCTCAAACTAAGGAAGTTCGTGCTAAACGTTTGGCTTACCGTAAGGGTGAATTGTCACAAGAAGAATACGATGCTTTCCTTGCTGAAACAATCGACGAATGGATCAAATGGCAAGAAGAAGTTGGATTTGACGTGCTTGTACACGGTGAGTTTGAGCGTAATGACATGGTGGAGTACTTCGGTCAAAACTTGTCAGGTTACCTCTTCTCTAAGAATGGTTGGGTACAATCATACGGTATGCGTGGGGTGAAACCACCAATCATCTGGGGTGACGTGACTCGTCTTAACCCAATCACTGTCAAATGGTCTAGCTACGCACAAAGCCGTACTGACAAACCTGTTAAAGGCATGTTGACAGGACCTGTTACCATCCTTAACTGGTCATTCCCACGTGAAGACATCTCTATCAAGGACTCAACTCTTCAAATCGCCCTTGCTATCAAGGATGAAGTTCTTGACCTTGAAGCTGCAGGTGTGAAAATCATCCAAATCGACGAGGCTGCTCTTCGTGAAAAATTGCCACTCCGTCGTAGCGACTGGTACGAAGACTACCTTGACTGGGCTATTCCAGCCTTCCGCTTGGTACACTCTACAGTTGCACCAGATACTCAAATCCACACTCACATGTGTTACTCAGAATTTACAGATATCATCCCAGCTATCGACAACATGGATGCGGACGTTATTTCCTTTGAAGCAAGCCGTTCAAACCTTGAAATCTTGGACGAACTCAAAGCGAAAAACTTCCAAACAGAAGTGGGACCTGGGGTATACGATATTCACTCACCTCGTGTGCCAAATGAAGGCGAAATCGACCACACAATCGATGCTATTCTTGCTAAAGTACCAAGCAAGAAAGTTTGGATCAACCCTGACTGTGGTTTGAAAACACGTGGTATTCCAGAAACAAAAGAAAGCTTGATCCGCCTTGTCGAAGCAGCAAAAGCTGCGCGTGAGAAATTATAAGATAAGATTTCGCTCGTGACACTGACTGATCAAGGAACTGCTTGGCCCAAGCTGGCTCAGCAATCATGAAATCAAAAAGAAAAGGATAATGACTATGTCACGCCAAACTCCGTCACTTTCATTTGAAGTGTTCCCTCCAAACCCAGCTGTGGGTAATGATAAAATTATTTCAGCCTTGCAGGATATGCGGGAGCTGACACCGCACTTTATCAGTGTGACTGCCAGCAATAATAAATTTAATATCAAGGAAACAACGGTTCGTTTGGCTGACTTTATCCAGAATGACTTGGCGATTCCAACCATTGCCCACTTGCCAGCTATCTATCTGACCAAGGACAAAGTTGCTGAAACCATTGCAGACTTGGACAAGGTTGGGGTACAGAAAATCTTGGCCTTGCGTGGGGATATTATCCCTGATGTGGAACCACAAAAGGATTTTCGCTACGCAACAGATTTGATTGAGTTCATCAAGGAACAAGCTCCTCACTTTGATATTATTGGCGCTTGCTACCCAGAGGGGCACCCTGACTCGCCAAACCAGATCTCAGATATTCAAAATCTCAAGAAGAAAGTGGATGCAGGCTGTTCAAGCCTTGTAACGCAACTTTTCTTTGACAATGAGCGCTTCTATGATTTTCAAGACAAGTGTACCTTGGCAGGGATTGATGTTCCCATTCATGCGGGGATCATGCCCATTCTTAACCGTAACCAAGCGCTTCGTCTCTTGAAAACGTGTGAGAATATCCACCTTCCACGCAAATTCAAAGCCATCTTAGACAAGTATGAGCATGACCCTGAGTCGCTCAGAGCAGCAGGACTTGCCTATGCAGTGGATCAGATCGTGGACTTGGTAACCCAGGATGTCGCAGGTGTGCATCTCTACACCATGAACAATGCTGAAACAGCAAAATACATCCACCAAGCAACCCATGCCTTGTTTAACCATCAGTCTTTAGGATAATAAAAAGCAAACCATTCTTCTCAGGTGAGGGGAATGGTTCCTTTTTAATAGAAAAGCCCGCACTTTTTAAGAAAAATATGATAAAATAGACTCTGTACGTACTTGATACAAAGATGAGGGTATAAACAGATTCTTAGCTATTCAAATCTGCTATGCTATAAAAGATACAAATGCTAAAGAATAATATTTTTAAACTTTTCAAGGTATTTAGGTAGTTGAACACGGGATAAATCCCTAGTGAAAAAGATAGATTTCCTGGTGTGTATCGCACACTGCGTCAATCTATGCTATCATGAGTAATTGAACTCGGCCGAAAAGCTGTGTAAAAAAGATAAACTGTCTTGTCTTCATCGAAGACTTCGCCAGTTTCCTATTTTTACTTTGCTTTTTGCGACCTTAGTATCTTGATCTTTGTAGGCAAGGCGTATAATTTCATCAATCCAAAGGGGATTAAAATGACAAAACAAGTGTTTCAAACGACTTTTGCGGGTCGTGAGTTAATCGTAGAGACTGGTCAGGTTGCTAAGCAAGCAAATGGCGCTGTTGTTGTGCGTTACGGTGAGTCAACTGTCTTGACTGCTGCTGTTATGTCTAAGAAAATGGCAACTGGGGATTTCTTCCCACTTCAAGTCAACTACGAAGAAAAAATGTATGCGGCTGGGAAGTTTCCTGGTGGCTTTATGAAACGTGAAGGACGTCCTTCAACTGATGCGACTTTGACAGCGCGTTTGATTGACCGTCCAATCCGTCCAATGTTTGCGGAAGGTTTTCGTAACGAAGTCCAAGTTATCAACACCGTCCTTTCTTATGATGAAAATGCATCTGCACCGATGGCAGCTATGTTTGGTTCATCCTTGGCACTTTCTATCTCAGATATTCCATTTGACGGACCTATTGCTGGGGTACAAGTGGGTTATGTAGATGGCCAAATCATCATCAACCCTACTCAAGAACAAGCAGAGCAATCTCTTCTTGAATTGACAGTAGCTGGTACCAAGCACGCTATCAACATGGTTGAGTCTGGTGCCAAAGAATTGTCAGAAGAAATCATGTTGGAAGCCCTTCTCAAAGGGCACGAAGCTGTTAAAGAATTGATTGCCTTCCAAGAAGAAATCGTTGCGGCAGTTGGTAAGGAAAAAGCAGAAGTGGAATTGCTTCACGTGGATGCTGACTTGCAAGCTGAAATCATCGCAGCCTATAACAGCGACCTCCAAAAAGCGGTTCAAGTAGAAGAAAAATTGGCTCGTGAAGCTGCAACTCAAGCAGTTAAAGACCAAGTAACCGCAGTTTATCAAGAAAAATATGCAGACCACGAAGAATTTGACCGTATCATGCGTGATGTGGCTGAAATCTTGGAACAAATGGAACATGCTGAAGTGCGCCGTTTGATCACAGAAGACAAGGTTCGTCCTGACGGTCGTAAGGTCGATGAAATCCGTCCTTTAGATGCACAAGTGGACTACCTTCCTCGTGTGCATGGTTCCGGTCTCTTTACTCGTGGACAAACTCAGGCTCTTTCAGTCTTGACCTTAGCTCCAATGGGAGAAACTCAAATCATCGATGGTTTGGACCCAGAGTACAAGAAACGCTTTATGCACCACTATAACTTCCCACAATACTCTGTAGGGGAAACTGGTCGTTACGGAGCGCCTGGTCGTCGTGAAATTGGTCACGGTGCTCTTGGTGAGCGTGCCCTTGCTCAAGTCTTGCCAAGTTTGGAAGAATTTCCATACGCGATCCGCTTGGTAGCTGAGGTCTTAGAATCAAACGGTTCATCTTCTCAAGCCTCTATCTGTGCGGGAACTCTTGCCCTTATGGCTGGTGGTGTGCCAATCAAGGCGCCAGTAGCTGGTATTGCTATGGGACTTATCTCAGATGGAAATAACTATACAGTATTGACAGATATCCAAGGTTTGGAAGACCACTTTGGAGACATGGACTTCAAGGTTGCCGGTACTCGTGACGGGATTACAGCCCTTCAAATGGATATCAAGATCCAAGGGATTACTGCAGAAATCTTGACGGAAGCCCTTGCCCAAGCCAAGAAAGCTCGTTTTGAAATCCTTGATGTGATTGAAGCAACCATTCCAGAAGTTCGTCCAGAATTGGCTCCAACTGCTCCGAAAATTGATACCATCAAGATCGATGCCGACAAGATCAAGATTGTCATCGGTAAGGGTGGAGAAACCATTGACAAGATCATCGCTGAAACAGGTGTTAAGATTGATATCGACGAAGAAGGTAATGTGTCCATCTACTCTAGCGACCAAGATGCCATTAACCGTACCAAAGAAATCATCGCTGGTTTGGTTCGTGAAGCCAAAGTGGATGAAGTTTACCATGCTAAGGTTGTTCGTATCGAGAAATTTGGAGCCTTTGTCAACCTCTTTGATAAGACAGATGCACTTGTGCACATTTCTGAAATGGCTTGGACACGTACCAACCGTGTCGAGGATTTGGTAGCTATCGGTGATGAAGTCGATGTTAAGGTTATCAAGATTGATGAAAAAGGCCGTATCGATGCCTCTATGAAGGTCCTTCTTCCTCGTCCGCCAAAACTTGAGCATGATGAAAAAGGCGAAAAGTCTGAGCGACCTCACCGTCCACGTCATCACAAGGATCACAAACCGAAGAAAGAAGTTACAGAAACACCAAAAGATTCAGAATAAGAAAAGGAGAAATGTATGGGATGGTGGCGCGAAACCATTGATATTGTAAAAGAAAATGATCCAGCGGCACGCAACAGTTTGGAAGTTTTGCTGACTTATCCAGGTGTCAAGGCCTTGGCTGCCCACCGTCTCTCGCATTTTCTCTGGAAGCACGGCTTCAAACTCTTGGCTCGAATGCACAGTCAATTTTGGCGCTTTTGGACTCAGATTGAGATTCATCCGGGTGCCCAGATTGATTCAGGTGTCTTTATCGACCATGGTTCAGGTCTGGTGATTGGAGAGACGGCGATTGTTGAAAAAGGCGTTCTGCTCTATCATGGAGTGACTCTCGGTGGGACAGGAAAAGACTGTGGCAAACGCCATCCGACCGTTCGTCAGGGTGCCCTTATATCAGCACATGCCCAAGTTATTGGTCCTGTAGAAATTGGTGCAAATGCCAAGGTCGGTGCTGCTGCAGTAGTCGTGGCAGACGTACCTAGTGATGTGACAGTTGTCGGTATTCCGGCTAAGATCGTCCGAGTTCATGGACAGAAGGATGAGCCAACGATCCACGAAGTCGAAGAAAAACGAGAGTACTACGTCAATAAACTCGAGCAGGCTAAAGAAGCCAGTCACAGATCGTCGGGGTTGTAGAGGTTACCTATATGATTCAAGCAAGAAACAAGTTAAGCCAAGAGGAGTTATCTGAGGCGAAAAAACTAATTAACTGTTGCCAAAACTATGACGGTACCTATCGTGATCCCTATCTTTCTAACATGCTTAATTTTGACCCAAACATGCCCGCCTTTTTCCTTTATTATGAAAAAGGCGAACTTGTTGGTTTATTAACTGTCTATGCAGATGACCAAGATGTGGAAGTGACGATACTGGTTCATCCAGATCATCGCCGTCAGGGGGTTGCGCGTGCATTGTTTACTAGTTTTGAGAGAGAAATAGCTTCTTTTCCGATTCATTCAGTTACTTTTCAGACAGAGCGTGTTTTTCTAGACCGCCATTCTGATTTTGTCAGCAACTGGGGATTGGTCGAGGATGAAGAGACAGAAACCTGGTTAGGCAAGGATAGAAAACCTTATCCGTTAGCAAATGTTTCCAATCTTGAAGTTTTGTTAGCAGATAGTTCGTATCAGGATCAAATTAGTCAGTTGAAATTTCAGGCATTTTCAGAGGAACATGAATCTAGAGAAGTTGAGGATAGATATGTCGCTGAAGCTCTGAAAGATCCAGAAAGTCGCCTATATATTTTATTAAAAGACGGTCAGGTTATTGGAACTTGCACGGTAGATTTATCGACTAATACGAATTACTTCTACGGTTTAGCAATATCGGAACCTGAACGTGGGAAAGGCTATGGAAGTTACTTAGCAAAATCCCTTGTCAACCAACTAATTGGGCAAAATGATAAGGAATTTCAGATTGCAGTGGAAGATAGCAATGTAGGTGCCAAGCGCTTGTATGAAAAAATTGGCTTTGTCAAACAGACTCAGGTGGTTTATCTGAATGAGAAAGGAGCAAGGGATTCCGAAGTGTAGAGATATTCGGACTGAAATTCAATTGAACTCTTAGTGATGAAACTAACAGTTCTTGGATTTTAGCTTTCCTGACTATTATTTTATGATTAAAATCTATGACACCATGACCCGCAGCCTGCGTGACTTTGTGCCCATTGAAGATGGCAAGGTTCGCATGTATGTCTGTGGGCCTACGGTATACAACTATATCCACGTAGGAAATGCCCGCTCGACAGTATCCTTTGATACCATTCGTCGCTATTTTGAGTACCGTGGCTATGAGGTTGCCTATATTTCCAATTTTACGGATGTGGATGACAAGATTATCAACCGTGCTAAGGAAGAAGGGATTACACCGCAGGAGGTCGCGGACAAGTATATCGCTGCCTTTCGTGAGGATGTGACGGCCTTGGGTGTCAAACCTGCGACTCGTCATCCACGAGTAGTCGAGTTTATGGCTGACATTATCCGCTTTGTGGAAGACTTGATTGGAAAAGGCTTTGCCTATGAGAGTCAAGGGGATGTTTACTTTCGTGTGGAGAAATCTCATAACTATGCCAAGTTAGCCAACAAAACCTTAGAAGATTTGGAGCTGGGTGCTTCAGGTCGGACAGATGAAGAAACAGTTCGTAAGGAAAATCCTGTAGACTTTGCCCTCTGGAAAGCTGCCAAACCAGGTGAGATTTCTTGGGACAGTCCTTGGGGACCTGGTCGTCCAGGCTGGCATATCGAGTGTTCGGTTATGTCAACAGAGATTTTGGGAGATACCATTGATATCCACGGTGGTGGTGCTGACCTTGAGTTTCCTCACCATACCAACGAAATTGCCCAGTCGGAAGCCAAGACAGGAAAGACCTTTGCCAACTACTGGATGCACAATGGCTTTGTCAATATTGACAATGTCAAGATGTCTAAGTCCTTGGGCAACTTTATCACAGTCCATGATGCCCTTAAAACTCTTGATGGGCAAGTGCTTCGTTTCTTCTTTGCAACTCAACACTACCGCAAGCCTATCAACTTTACGGAAAAGGCAGTGCGGGATGCCGAGACTAATCTCAAGTATCTGAAGAACACTTATGAGCAACCGTTTACTGGAACTGTAGATGCGAAAGAACTTCAAGCTTTTAAAGATAAGTTCGTGGCTGCAATGGATGAGGATTTCAATGCAGCAAATGGTATCACAGTAGTCTTTGAAATGGCCAAATGGATCAATTCCGGTAACTATGATGCAAGTGTCAAGCAAGCTCTTGCGGATATGTTGGAAGTCTTTGGAATTGTCTTTGTTGAGGAAGTTTTGGATGTAGAGATTGAAGCCTTAATCAAAAAACGCCAAGAAGCGCGTGCCAATCGCGACTTTGCGACAGCGGACCAGATCCGTGACCAACTAGCTGCTCAAGGGATTAAACTACTGGATACAAAAGATGGAGTGAGGTGGACTCGTGATTGATGTCAATCTCATTAACGGGATTGCGCTGGCTTTTGAGGGAGATGCAGTTTACTCCATGTATATTCGCCGCCATCTCATCCTCAAAGGAATGACCAAGCCCAATAAACTTCACCAAGAGGCGACCAAGTATGTGTCTGCCAAGGCTCAGGCTCGCTTGATTGCCCTCATGTTGGAAGAGCAAGTCCTGACGGAAAAAGAAGAAGAAATCTATAAACGAGGTCGCAATACCAATAGTCATACAAAGGCTAAAAATGCTGATGTGGTGACCTACCGCATGTCTACAGGTTTTGAAGCAGTGATGGGCTATCTCCATCTGACTGAAAATATGGGGCGTCTAGAGACCTTGATTTCGTGGTGTATCCAAAAAGTGGAGGCGTAGAAATGCTTGCAAAAGAATTACTAGACTGGTTTCCTGAGGCTCAGATTTCAGATCAGCCAATAGAGAAACTAGGATATCTTACACTTCCTCTATCTTCTCAACAGTGGATTTTACTGGAGGAGACCAATCTCACTGAACGTGAAAAGCAGTTAATTGCCCTTTTAACCCAGCAGGAGCAGGCTCGTTCGCTCAATCCTTGGTATTCCTATCTGATCGAGGGGAAGGGGCAGGCGCCTCAAACTTTTAAAAAGATACAACTGGTTTATTGCCATTTGTCTTATTACCAACAGGGAAATCTATTCTCTTGGCTGGATATGATGCGGACTCTTTTTCCTAATTGTCAGACGGTGCTACAGGTCGGAGCTCAGGATTATGTATTTGTGCTTCAACAAGATAAGTATACCTCTGTTCGCTCTATCTTATCTGATACGATTGAAGCGGTTGAGTATGACTTTGGCCTTCGTCTGTCTATCATGTTAGGCCAGGTCTGGTCTCAGACAGGCCCTCAAGCCCTATCAGACTTAATCAAAGCAGAGCGGGACTTGTTTAAGACTTGGTGGCGTCAAGGTCATCAAGGTGTTCACACTTTTTCACAACTCTATCTCTGGAGTCTTGGGGAAGGGCTTGTGGATCTGAGAGTCATTAAAGAATGCCTGCATCAGATGATCTTGGATCAGGACCAGATTCAGGAAATTATCCTTTCTCTCTGGGAAAACAGTGCTGTTCTGACTAAAACAGCCCAGCAACTCTATCTGCACCGCAATTCTCTTCAATACAAGATTGACAAATGGGAAGAATTGACAGGGCTTCAGTTGAAAGAGTTGACCGACCTGACCTTGTGTTATCAGTTGATTTTACCAGATATTCTCTAAAGTTTTGTGCAAGTTGCACAGAACTTTTTTATTTTTTTGGTCACTTTGCCATAGAAATGTAAAGCGTTTTCATTTATAATAAAACTATCAAAAAATAAAAGGAGTTCACTTTCCATGGTAGAATTAAATCTTAAAAACATCTACAAAAAATATCCAAACAGCGAACACTACTCAGTTGAAGACTTTAACTTGGACATTAAAGACAAGGAATTTATCGTTTTCGTAGGTCCTTCAGGATGTGGTAAGTCTACAACTCTTCGTATGATCGCTGGTCTTGAAGACATTACAGAAGGTACTGCATCTATCGATGGCGTGGTTGTCAACGACGTAGCTCCAAAAGACCGTGACATCGCCATGGTATTCCAAAACTACGCTCTTTACCCACACATGACTGTATATGACAACATGGCTTTCGGTTTGAAATTGCGTAAATACAGCAAAGAAGACATCGACAAACGTGTACAAGAAGCTGCTGGGATTCTTGGTTTGAAAGAGTTCTTGGATCGTAAACCAGCTGACCTTTCCGGTGGTCAACGTCAACGTGTTGCCATGGGTCGTGCCATCGTCCGTGATGCAAAAGTGTTCTTGATGGACGAGCCTTTGTCAAACTTGGATGCCAAACTTCGTGTATCTATGCGTGCTGAAATTGCGAAGATTCACCGTCGTATCGGTGCTACAACTATCTACGTAACCCACGACCAAACAGAAGCGATGACACTTGCAGACCGTATTGTTATCATGTCAGCAACTAAGAACCCAGCTGGCACAGGTACTATCGGACGTGTAGAACAAATCGGTACACCTCAAGAAGTTTACAAAAACCCAGTTAACAAATTTGTAGCAGGATTTATCGGAAGCCCAGCTATGAACTTCATCAATGTGAAATTGGTTGGTAGCGAAATTGTTTCTGACGGTTTCCGCTTGAAAGTTCCAGAAGGAGCATTGAAAGTGCTTCGTGACAAAGGCTATGAAGGAAAAGAATTGATCTTCGGTATCCGTCCAGAAGATGTGAATGCGGAACCTGCTTTCCTTGAAACATTCCCAGAATCAGTTGTCAAAGCTACTATCTCAGTATCAGAATTGCTTGGTTCAGAATCTCACCTTTACTGTCAAGTTGGTAAAGACGAATTTGTTGCCAAAGTGGATGCTCGTGACTACTTGCAAACAGGAGCAACAGTTGAACTCGGATTTGACTTGAACAAAGCACACTTCTTCGATGTAGAAACTGAAAAAACAGTCTACTAAGCAAATGAAATGTCAAAACACTGCTAGAGAAATCTTGCAGTGTTTTTTTAATGATTGGTATTGGCATAAAAACAGGCTTTTCTAGTTTTCATATCCTTAAAAAAGTGATAAAATGGTAGGAAGAATTGGAGAGTATAGATGCCGAAAGAAGTGAATTTGACGGGCGATCAGGTAGTCGCTTTAACGAGAGAATATTTAACAAAGGAAGACGTTGCTTTTGTACAAAAAGCATTGATTTATGCAGTTGATTGTCATAGTGGGCAGTTTCGGAAATCAGGTGAGCCCTATATTATCCATCCCATTCAGGTAGCAGGAATTTTGGCTAAGCTCAAGCTGGATGCCGTAACCGTTGCCTGCGGTTTTTTGCATGACGTTGTTGAAGACACAGATGCGACACTGGATGATCTGGAGAGAGAGTTCGGTCATGATGTTCGGATAATCGTTGATGGGGTGACCAAGCTCGGTAAGGTAGAGTACAAATCACTCGAGGAACAATTAGCTGAAAATCACCGCAAGATGCTCATGGCCATGTCTGAGGATATCCGTGTTATCTTGGTTAAATTATCGGACCGTTTGCACAATATGCGGACTCTCAAACACCTTCGAAAGGACAAGCAAGAACGGATCTCCAGAGAAACCATGGAAATTTACGCACCACTAGCTCATCGTTTAGGGATTTCTAGTGTCAAGTGGGAGTTGGAAGATCTATCTTTCCGTTACCTCAATCCAACTGAGTTTTACAAGATTACCCACATGATGAAGGAAAAACGCAGAGAACGTGAGGCTTTGGTCGATGAAGTCGTAACCAAGTTGGAAGAGTATGCTACCGAACGCAATCTCAAAGGGAAAATCTATGGTCGTCCTAAGCATATCTATTCGATCTATCGCAAGATGCAGGATAAGAAGAAACGCTTTGAGGAGATTTATGACCTGATTGCCATTCGCTGTATCTTAGATACCCAGAGTGATGTTTACGCCATGTTGGGTTATGTGCATGAACTTTGGAAACCCATGCCAGGTCGCTTCAAAGACTATATCGCTAATCGTAAGGCCAACGGTTACCAGTCTATCCATACGACCGTTTATGGACCAAAAGGGCCGATTGAATTCCAGATTCGGACCAAGGAAATGCACGAAGTGGCTGAGTACGGGGTAGCAGCTCACTGGGCTTATAAGAAAGGCATTAAAGGTCAGGTCAACAGCAAAGAATCCGCTATTGGAATGAACTGGATCAAGGAGATGATGGAGCTCCAAGACCAGGCTGATGATGCAAAGGAATTTGTGGATTCTGTTAAAGAAAACTATCTGGCGGAGGAGATTTACGTCTTTACCCCAGATGGTGCGGTTCGCTCCCTTCCGAAAGATTCAGGACCGATTGACTTTGCCTATGAAATTCATACCAAAGTCGGTGAAAAAGCGACTGGTGCCAAGGTCAATGGCCGTATGGTTCCGCTAACAACCAAGCTTAAGACAGGGGATCAGGTTGAAATTATCACCAACCCCAACTCCTTTGGACCGAGTCGTGACTGGCTCAACATGGTCAAGACCAGCAAGGCGCGCAACAAGATTCGCCAGTTCTTTAAAAATCAAGACAAGGAATTATCTGTAAACAAGGGCCGTGAGATGCTGATGGCCCAGTTCCAAGAAAACGGTTATGTGGCCAATAAATTCATGGACAAGCGTCATATGGACGAGGTCCTTCAAAAGACCAGCTACAAGACAGAGGAAGCTCTCTATGCTGCCATTGGTTTTGGAGAAATTGGCGCTATTACCGTCTTTAACCGTCTGACTGAAAAGGAACGTCGTGAGGAAGAACGTGCCAAGGCCAAGGCGGAAGCAGAAGAGCTTGTCAAAGGTGGCGAAGTCAAGGTTGAAAACAAAGAAACCCTCAAGGTCAAGCATGAGGGTGGTGTGGTGATTGAAGGGGCCTCGGGTCTCCTAGTTCGGATTGCCAAGTGTTGCAATCCAGTTCCGGGTGATGACATTGTTGGCTACATTACCAAAGGTCGTGGTGTAGCTATTCACCGTGTGGACTGTATGAACCTTCGCGCCCAAGAAAACTATGAGCAACGTCTCCTTGATGTGGAATGGGAAGATCAATTCTCAAGCAAGGAATACACTGCCCACATTGATATCTATGGTCTCAACCGTACAGGGCTCTTAAATGATGTTCTGCAAGTTCTCTCAAACACGACCAAGAATATCTCAACTGTTAATGCTCAACCAACCAAGGATATGAAATTTGCCAATATCCATGTCTCCTTTGGTATTTCCAACCTCTCTACACTGACTACAGTCGTGGATAAGATTAAGAGTGTGCCAGAGGTCTACTCTGTCAAACGGACCAATGGCTAATTCTCCCCTCAGTTACTAGAAAGGCTATTATGAAAATCATTATCCAACGGGTTAAAAAAGCCCAAGTGAGTATCGAAGGTCAGGTTCAGGGAAAAATCAATCAGGGGCTCTTATTACTGGTCGGTGTTGGCCCAGAGGACCACGAGGAAGATTTGAATTATGCTGTGAGAAAGCTTGTCAATATGCGGATTTTTTCAGATGCAGAAGGCAAGATGAATCTGTCTATTAAGGATATTGAGGGGGAAATCCTTTCTATTTCTCAGTTTACCCTCTTTGCAGATACTAAGAAGGGCAATCGTCCAGCTTTTATAGGAGCAGCCAAGCCTGATAGGGCAGCTGCCTTCTATGACACTTTCAACCAAAAGCTAGCTCAGGAAGTGCCCGTTCAGAAAGGTATCTTTGGAGCGGATATGCAGGTAGAGCTGGTCAATGACGGACCGGTCACCATTATCCTTGATACAAAAAATAGATAAGAAAACCAAGCCTTGTCGGCTTGGTTTTTGTTTAGAAACACTCCCATAAAGAAATGTGTTTGTTGTAAAAGTCGGGATAGTTTTCTCTTAGGTGGCTAGCCGTCAGATAATAAAAAGTAGAATGGCAAGAAGTAAAGACTGGAGTAAGAGAGTAGAAATATTGAGGGCCAGTGATGGATAAAAAGACAAATAATAGAAAATCGCTGATGAGCACTCCTAAATAGTAGAAGCGAATTTTTTTGTTCATCTGAGGATAAATCTCAGAGAAATGTTTTTTGAGTCGATTGACCAAGCGAAATAGCAGTAGTCCTTGAGCAAGGATGAAAATGAAGCAAAAAATCAGGCCTCTCTCCAAAGAAAGTTCGTATCGGGGTCTGAAAGTTACCAACAGTAGCAAATCGCTGACTACAATGGCTGCAAAATGGATTCTAAAGAGCTTTTTCATAGGAAGACCTCCCTCTTTTATCTACCTTCATTCTACACCAAATGAATGGGAGTTGCAACTAACATAATAAAAAATCCCTGAAAGGAATTTCTTTCAGGAATAAGGGCTTAGTTGATTTTTTCGACATAGAGTTGTTTGGCGATATCGATGCTAACTTGGAGATCTTCACCTCTGTTGACCAGTGTAAAAGTATTGGAAAAATTATCAAACTGCTTGACATGGACTTGGTCACCGATATGAATTTCATGCTTTTCTAAGTATTTAAGCAAGTCAAAACTATCGTGAACCCGAGTCAGAAGATAGGTTCCAGCTTCCTTGGTCTCTGCTAGAGGTAGGTTGTTGATTTCAACCAAGAGTTCTCCCTCGGCTGGTATGGTTCCACCGTGGGGGCAGGTTTGAGGGAAACCAAGCAGTTTATCCAGTCTCTTTACAAAAAGGTCGGAGACAGTGTGTTCTAGGACCTCAGCTTCTTCGTGGATCTGATCGCTAGTATAGTCCAGATGGTGAACTAGAAAGACTTCAATCAAACGGTGTTTTCGATAGAGCTCAGAGACCAGTTTGAGACCAATATCTGTCAATAGATAGCCATTCTCCTTATCCTTGAGGATGAGATTTTCACTTTTCATGCGTTTGATCATCTCTGTTACAGCAGGCGGAGAGACCTGCATACGGGCAGCAATTTCTTTGTTGGTGATTTTTTGCATGTCCGTACCGATTTCATAAATACATTTTAAATAATCTTCTTTATTTGGAGTCATTCGTTTCCTCTTGTTCCTTCTCTCCATCTAGTATACCAAAAAAAGCTAGATTTCTCTAGCTTTCTGCTATAATGCTTGTGATTTTAGTCTAGTTCCTTAACTGCAGCAATGGCAGCTTCAAAGTTTGGCTCCGTGTTGATATTGTCAACGTATTCTACATAACGGATGATATTGTCAGCATCGAGAACAAAGACGGCACGAGCAAGGAGATGCCATTCGTTGATCAAGAGCGCATAATCACGTCCGAAAGAATGGTCAAAGTAGTCTGAAAGCATGATGGCATTGTCAAGGCCTTCAGCCCCACACCAGCGTCCTTGGGCAAATGGTAGGTCCATAGAAACAGTCAGAACGACAGTATTGTCAAGGTTGGCTAGTTCTTGGTTGAAGCGACGTGTTTGCGTTGAGCAGATACCAGTATCGATAGAAGGGACAACACTCAAGACCTTTTTCTTCCCATCAAAGTCGGCAAGACTTTTTTTAGAGAGATCGGTTGTAGTGAGGGAAAAGTCGAGCGCCTTGTCTCCGACTTGTAGTTGTTTACCTGTAAAGGTTACAGGATTTCCTAGAAAAGTGGTCATGAAACTACTCCATTCTTTTTTCTTTCATTTTACCTAGAATTGTCAGATTTTTCCAATGATTTGACCGGAAAGTGTAAAAAAACGCCAATTCCGTGAGAACGACGTTTTTTAATGGATTACTTAGACAAACCTTCAGCAATCTTGTCAAGGTTGTATTTCATCATGTTGTAGTAGCTGTCACCTTCTTTACCTTCTTCAGCGATTGAGTCAGTAAAGATTTGTGCGTAGATTGGGATATTTGTGTCTTGTGAAACGGTCTTCATTGGACGGTCATCGACACTTGATTCAACAAAGAGTGATGGAACTTTTGTTTGGCGAAGTTTTTCAACCAAGGTCTTGATTTGTTCAGGAGTCCCCTCTTCTTCCGTGTTGATTTCCCAGATGTAGGCACTTGGAACTCCGTAAGCTTTAGAGAAGTATTTGAAGCATCCTTCGCTGGTTACGATGAGTTTCTTCTCAGCAGGGATATTGTTAAATTTCTCTTTGGCTTCCTTGTCCAGTTTGTCTAGTTTTTCAGTATAGTCTTTGAGATTTTTTTCGTAGAATTCCTTGTTGCTAGGGTCTTTTGCAATGAGCTGTTTAGCGATATTTTTAGCATAAATCATCCCATTTTCAAGGTTGAGCCAAGCGTGTGGATCTTCTTTGCCTTTCTCGTTTTGGCCCTCAAGGTAGATAACATCAACGCCTTCGCTAACTGCAAAGTAGTCTTTGTTTTCAGTTTTCTTGGCATTTTCTACTAATTTGGTAAACCAAGCATTGCCACCTGTTTCAAGGTTGATACCGTTATAGAAAATCAAATCAGCTTGAGAAGTTTTCTTAACGTCTTCAGGAAGTGGTTCGTATTCGTGTGGGTCTTGACCAACAGGAACGATACTGTGAAGATCAATCTTGTCACCAGCGATATTCTTGGTAATATCAGCGATGATTGAGTTTGTAGCAACAACTTTTAGTTTTTGACCAGAAGCTGCATCTTTTTTTCCGCTAGTACATGCGACAAGAGCAATAACAGAAAGAAAGAGAACAAGCAATGTACCTAATTTTTTCATTAGATTCCTCCAATTTATTGGGACTTTGCCCCTTATTTTAACAAATGTTTATTTTTTAGTTTCAAATATCGTTGTTTTGGAGCGATAAAGAAGCTAATGAGAAAGAAACTAGCAGCTGTGAGCACGATGCTCGATCCTGCTGCAAGATTTAAGCTATAGCCGATAAAGAGTCCCACAACAGAAGCAAGGGCTCCGAGACTTGATGAAAGGAAAATCATGCTCTTTAGGCTATTAGCATAGAGATAAGCCGTCGCAGCTGGGGTGATCAGCATGGCTACGATAAGAATAGTTCCAACACTTTGCATGGCGGTGACGGACACAAGAGTCAAGAGCACCATGAGCAGATAGTGGTAGAAATTGACGGGCATTCCCATGGCTTTAGCCAGGAGTTCGTCAAAGGATGTAATCAATAGTTGTTTAAAGAAAATCCCGATAATCAAAAGAATCAACGCCCCCATACCAATGGTAATCCACATGTCTGTATCTTGGACAGCGAGGATATTCCCAAAAAGGATATGGAAGAGGTCTGTCGAACTCTTGGCAACACTAATCAAGATGACACCTAAGGCTAAGAAAGATGAAAAGGTAATACCAATGGCAGTGTCACTCTTGATGATAGAGTTTCCCTTGATGTAGGTAATGATGATGGAAGCCATCAAACCAAAGATGATCGCTCCAATAAAGAAATCAATTCCCAGAATAAAGGAAAGGGCTACGCCAGGCAAAACTGCGTGAGAGATGGCATCTCCCATGAGAGACATTCCACGCAGGATGATAAAACATCCCACAGCTCCAGCAACGACTCCGATGACAATAGCTGTGATCAAGGCGTTTTGTAGGAAATGGAAATTTTGTAATCCATTGATAAATTCTGCTATCATAGGTCACCTCCATTGAAAAAGAGTTTGCTACCATAAGCCTTTTTGAGATTGGTCTCGGTAAAGGTTTCTTCGGTCGGACCAAGGTCTATTAATTCTCGATTGAGAAGCAAAACTTGGTCGAAATAATGGGGGACTTTACTGAGGTCATGATGGACGATGAGAACTGTTTTACCAGCTTTTTTAAGGTCTCTCAGCGTATTCATGATAATCTCTTCACTGATCGAGTCAATCCCGACAAAAGGCTCATCTAAAAAGATGTAGTCAGCTTCCTGCACTAAGCAACGGGCAATCAAAACACGTTGGAATTGTCCTCCTGAGAGCTGGCTGATTTGGCGATCAGCATAGTCTGAGAGTCCAACGATTTCAAGTGCATCTGCCACTTTTTTCCAGTGGCTGGCTTTTAAGGTGTGAAAGAGCGGTATGGATGGATAGAGTCCTAGAGAGACACATTCCTTGACCTTGATAGGGAAATTGTAGTCGATATGGATTTTTTGCTCGACATAGGCAACTCGATTTAAAGATTTCTTGACTTCTTTGTCGTCGAGAAAGGCCTGACCTTCATGTGGGATAATTCCCAACATACCTTTTAATAAAGTTGATTTTCCAGCACCATTTGGACCAATAATTCCGGTAATCGTTGGTCCTTGGAGCACTAGTGAGATATCCTTTAGTGCCAACGTTTCTTTGTAGGAGACACTGAGGTGTTCAATACGTATCATAACAAATTCCTCCCTCCCATATTTAATATACATTAAAAAAAAAATTAAGTCAAGTTAATTTTTAAAAAATTTAATAAAATAACAATAAAATGAAAGATACAAGAAATTTATTTTTGATTGCATTCCCTAGATTTTTTTGCTAAGCTAGGAATAAGTGAAAAAATGAAAGCGAGAACAAGATGACACGTTATCAAGACGATTTTTATGATGCAATCAATGGCGAATGGGAAAAAACAGCTGTCATTCCAGCTGATAAATCTCGAACAGGTGGTTTTATTGACCTTGACGAGGAAATTGAAGAGTTGATGCTGGCGACTACGGACAAGTGGTTGGCAGGTGAAGAGGTTCCAAAGGATGCTATCCTCGCCAACTTTGTTAAGTATCATCGTATGGTACGTGATTTTGATAAGAGAGAAGCAGATGGGATTAAGCCCGTCCTTCCTCTACTCAAGGAATACCAAGACTTGGAGAGTTTTGCGGATTTTACCAGCAAACTGGCAGAGTTTGAACTAGCTGGTAAGCCAAATTTTCTTCCTTTTGGTGTTTCACCAGACTTTATGGATGCCAGAACAAATGTTCTCTGGGCAAGTGCACCAGGAACAATCTTGCCAGATACAACCTACTACGCTGAAGACCATCCTCAGCGTGAGGAACTCTTGACTCTTTGGAAGGAAAGTAGTGCAAATCTTCTCAAAGCCTATGATTTTTCAGATGAGGAAATTGCAGACTTATTAGAGAAACGATTGGAATTGGACCGTCGTATCGCAGCGGTGGTTCTTTCTAACGAAGAAAGTTCAGAATATGCCAAACTTTACCATCCATATGCCTTTGAAGATTTCAAGAAATTTGCCCCTGCCCTACCTTTGGATGATTTCTTCCAAGCAGTTCTTGGACAAACTCCAGATAAGGTTATCGTAGATGAGGAACGTTTCTGGCAAGCAGCAGATCAATTCTATAGTGAAGAAGCGTGGCCTCTACTCAAAGCAACCTTGATTTTGGGTGTGGTGAATCTCTCAACAAGCTACCTCACAGACGAGATTCGTGTCTTGTCAGGTGCTTATGGTCGTGCCCTTTCAGGTGTTCCAGAAGCTCAGGACAAGGTCAAGGCGGCTTATCACTTGGCCCAAGGTCCTTTCAAGCAGGCTCTGGGTCTCTGGTATGCGCATGAAAAATTCTCTCCAGAAGCTAAGGCAGACGTAGAGAAAAAAGTAGCGACTATGATTGACGTTTATAAGGAACGCTTGGCTAAGAACGACTGGCTCACGCCTGAAACACGTGACAAGGCCATTGTCAAACTCAATGTCATCAAGCCTTATATCGGTTATCCAGAGGAGTTGCCGGAGCGCTACAAGGACAAGGTAGTGGACGAAACTGCCAGTCTCTTTGAGAATGCCCTAGCCTTTGCGCGTGTGGAAATCAAGCACAGCTGGAGCAAGTGGAACCAACCGGTTGATTACAAGGAGTGGGGCATGCCAGCACATATGGTTAATGCCTACTACAATCCTCAGAAGAACTTGATTGTCTTCCCAGCTGCCATTTTGCAGGCTCCATTCTATGACTTGCATCAGTCGTCTTCTGCCAACTACGGTGGTATTGGGGCTGTTATTGCCCACGAGATTTCTCACGCCTTTGATACAAATGGAGCTTCCTTTGATGAAAATGGTAGCCTCAAGGATTGGTGGACTGAGAATGACTATGCTGCCTTCAAGGAAAAGACTCAGAAAGTTATCGACCAGTTTGATGGTCAAGAATCTTACGGCGCAAGGATCAACGGAAAACTAACCGTATCAGAAAACGTTGCTGACCTAGGAGGGATCGCTGCAGCCCTTGAAGCTGCCAAGAGAGAGCCAGACTTTTCTGCTGAAGAATTCTTCCACAATTTTGCTCGTATCTGGCGTATGAAAGGCCGTCCGGAGTTGATGAAACTCATGGCCAGTGTCGATGTGCACGCACCAGCCAAACTCCGTGTCAATGTCCAAGTACCAAACTTCGATGACTTCTTTACAACTTATGACGTCAAAGAAGGCGATGGTATGTGGCGTTCACCAGAGGACCGTGTGATTATTTGGTAAAACAAAAACCAAGGATAGCATCCTTGGTTTTTTGCTTGCTAGAAAAAGGGATTAAAGGTCTTTTCGTGAGCGATAGTCGTAGCTGGACCATGCCCAGGATAGACATCGTAGTTAGGAAGAGTGAAGAGTTGCGTCTGAATGCTATGGAGGAGTTGTTCCGTGCTACCTGTAGGAAGGTCTGTACGACCGATGGTTTCTCGGAAAAGAGCATCTCCCGTCATGACTAGATGGGAGTCAGGAAAGACGAGGGAAACGCCGCCGATAGAGTGCCCTGGAGTCGGTAGAATGGTAAAAAGAAACTCTTCGATCTGGTATTCCTCATGATAGACATAGGTGTGTTCAGCTGGTTTGCAGACGACATCAGCCATATCATCATGACGAGGTAGGCCAGAGAGATTGCCAACGGGAGTATAGAGCCAGCTGGCTTCACTTTCTGCTACATAAACGGGGGGATTTCCAAAAGCTTCACGCACTAAGTCCAGACTCATAATATGGTCGTAGTGGGTGTGGGTCAGGAGAATCGCGCAGACTGGTTTGTTGATTTTTTCAATAGTCTTGCGAATAGATTCCCAATGGCTACCTGGGTCAACCACAATTAGGTGTTGATCCCCTTCCAGGTAATAAGTGTTTTCATAGGCAACGGGATTCACGGTTTTATGGATTTTCATACTGGCTCCAATCTCAAAGAATGTACTAAACTAAGTATAGCATAGAAGAGGATACTTAGGGTATCAAAAAGTCTTTTTCGTGCTTTGACGATTTTTCCAAGCTTGATAGCGGGTGTCAATCAAGAGTTGGGTTAAGCGCCCCATGGTTTCTCTTTCTTCGGGAGTGAGGGATTGAGCTTGTACAAAGAGTTGATGAATGTGTTCAATGGCATTGAAGGAAGAAAGATCGTTGATAGAGGAGATGCCCGCATCGAGAATGATTCCAAAAAAGAGGTCAAAGTAGAGCTGCAGTTCTTCGTCAGGAACTGTTTCAACCCATTCCTTGAAGGTTGTATCGACTTGCTGACTATCACTATTGGTCTCGTCTAGTTGGACAAAGTGTTTGTCTTCAATCTGCCAACTAAAGGTGTCGTGCTGGGCAAGGCCACCTAAGGCGGTGCTTCGAACGACGATTTTTTTATCCGGAATTTCCAGCATCATCCCGATGATAGACCCTTGTGGGATAAATACTTTCATTCTTTCCATCATGTTTTGATAGCCAGGTGTTTCGGTTAGTTCCTTGTGAAGCCCAGGTGCATCAAAAGTATAGACAGCGATAATGTTTTTCTGCAAGTTTGAATCAAGTTGACTGGCAGCATAGACAGCTAAATTGCCCCCTTTTGAGTGTCCTGTTAGAATAACCTTTTGGTTAGGATGTTGGGAAAAAAAGTCCTCTAAATACTGGAGGGCATGTTTTTGAGCAGGGATTTCCTTCATATAGGTCATATGGAAATCTTCTTTCCAACCAATGATACTATCATCCGTTCCGCGAAAAACAAGCAAATAGGTATCGAGACTGATACGATAAGTCATGGCCGCAAACTGTTTTTGCAATTCAGGATCGATATCGTTGATAAAGTTTGAGAGCTTGCAATTTTTAAAGCGTTTGTGTTGAGCGAGCTGATCCAACAACTGGAGACGGTTTTTATTGGTCAACATCGTCGTGTCTCTAGGGATTTGAGGTGCTAGATCTATGAGACGCTTTGGTTCTTGAGTGACTACATCATCGAAATCAAGATAGGTCAACTCAGTCAAGGCAAGAATATCTAACTCGTTCACGGGGAGGTCATAAAAGGAATCGTATGCTACATCATTGAGGTAGTCAAAAATATTGGCCATAAAAGCTCCTTTCTCTATGTTTATCCTATCACATTTACCAAGAATTAGCTAGTAGGCTTACTAGATTTTGCTATATTGCTAGCGAGCTGGTTTAAATACAGGTTTGCATTTTATCCATGGGGAAAATCTGTTATAATAAGAGCAAAGGAGGAGCGCATGCACAAGATTTTACTAGTAGAAGATGACCAAGTTATTCGGCAACAAGTGGGGAAACTGCTCTCTGAGTGGGGCTTTGAGGTCATTTTGGTAGAAGATTTTATGGAAGTATTGAGCTTATTTGTCCAGTCAGAGCCTCATTTGGTCCTCATGGATATTGGCCTGCCACTCTTTAATGGTTACCACTGGTGCCAGGAGATTCGTAAGATTTCTCAGGTACCTATCATGTTTCTGTCTTCGAGAGATCAGGCGATGGATATTGTCATGGCGATCAATATGGGTGCGGATGACTTTATAACCAAACCTTTTGACCAGCAGGTGCTCCTTGCCAAGGTTCAGGGCTTGTTGCGCCGTTCCTATGAGTTTGGCCGAGATGAAAGTCTGCTAGAGTATGCGGGTGTGATCCTCAATACCAAGTCTATGGACTTGCACTATCAGGGGGAAGTTCTGAGTTTGACCAAGAATGAATTTCAAATTTTGCGGGTCTTGTTTGAACATGCTGGCAATATCGTGGCGCGTGATGACCTGATGCGGGAACTCTGGAATAGCGACTTTTTCATCGATGACAATACCTTGTCTGTCAACATTGCTCGCTTGCGCAAAAAGTTGGAGGAGCAAGGCTTAGCAGGCTTTATCGAAACCAAGAAAGGGATAGGGTACGGACTGAAACATGCTTGATTGGAAACTATTTTTTCTGGCCTATCTGCGTTCTCGCAGTCGTTTTTTTGTCTATATTTTTTCATTGGGTTTTCTTGTTTTTCTCTTTCAGTTTTTATTCGCTAGTATAGGATTTTATTTCTTCTATTTTTTCCTCCTCAGTAGCTTTTTAACCCTTTTATTTTTGGTTTGGGATATTTTTGCAGAAGCTCAGATTTACCGGCAGGAAGTACTGTATGCTGAAAGAGACCCAAAGTCTCCTTTGGAATGTGTGCTAGCGGAAAAACTCGAAGAGCGTGAGTCTGAATTGTATCAAAAGAAGTCAGAAGCCCAAAGTAAACTGACGGATTTGCTTGACTACTACACCTTGTGGGTTCATCAGATCAAGACCCCCATTGCGGCTAGTCGACTTTTAGTGGCAGAAGTTTCTGATCGGGAGGTCAAGCAGCAACTGGAACAGGAAATCTTTAAGATTGACTCCTATACCAATCTGGTGTTGCAGTATCTTCGTTTGGAAAGCTTCCACGATGACTTGGTATTTGAAAAGGTTCAAGTGGATGACTTAGTTAAGGAAGTGGTTCGTAAGTATGCTCTTTTCTTTATCCAAAAGGGACTGACGGTCAATCTACATGACCTTGACAAAATCATCGTGACCGATAAGAAGTGGCTGTTGGTCGTCATTGAACAAATCCTCTCAAACAGCCTCAAATACACCAAGAAAGGTGGACTAGAGATTTATATGGAAGGCCAGGAGCTCTGTATCAAGGATACGGGAATCGGGATTAAAAACAGTGATGTGCTCCGAGTCTTTGAACGTGGCTTTTCAGGATACAATGGCCGTTTGACCCAACAGTCCTCTGGACTTGGACTTTATCTATCTAAGAAAATTTCTGAAGAACTGGGTCACCAGATTCGTATCGAGTCTGAGGTCGGAAAAGGAACGATAGTGCGGATTCAGTTTGCTCAAGTGAACTTAGTCCTTGAGTGAGAAGAGTAGATAAGAGCCCAGGATAAAACAACTGGGCTTTTCTATCTTTAACCGTGTAGCCTAGTAAATTATTTTATCTACTATAAACAAATCTCTGAGGGATATGAAGACCACAAACGAACAGGTAGGTCTAGATCAAAAGCAGATTAAGCAAACCATTAACAAGCAAATCTTGCCAGTTTTCTTCCTTCCTGTAATTTTTGCATTTCTCCATTGGCCTTTGCTTATCATATGCTTAGTTTAGTTCTCAAGGTCATTGAAGTAGTCGATGATACCATGAGGTTGACGATAACTTTCTCTATCTGTTCAATTGATAGATTTCTTCAGAGAAAGACTGTAAAATTTTTGATATAATGCTAAGGATGGACTGACGGATATTTAAAGGATAATTTTCAAAAGAATAACAGGTGAGAATTAAAAATATGTAAGATTGGACAGAAGTCTCTCTACCATCATCCAAGCAGAAACAAGATTATATGAAATAAAAGGAGTAACCAATGACCGGAAACTATTCAACACGTGAATACCGTGAGAAATTATATGATGATCTTCATGTTCGATTAAGAGATACAGTGATTTTGATGTGTGCGATTTTTATTGCCTCTATCGGCCTAAATATGAATTCAACAGCTGTCATTATTGGAGCCATGCTGATTTCCCCTCTTATGACATCGATTGTTGGACTCGGATTTGGTTTAGCTATTTTTGATACGCGTTTAATCAAGCAATCTCTAGAGGTCTTATTTACTCAAGTATTGGTCAGCTTGCTTGTCTCGGCTCTGTATTTCTGGATTTCTCCCTTATCTTATGAAAGTAGTGAATTGATTGCACGAACCTCTCCAACCATTTGGGATGTTCTCATTGCTATTGCAGGTGGGATAGCAGGTGTAATTGGGTCAAGGAAAAAAGAAGCAAACAATATCGTGCCAGGAGTAGCCATCGCAACAGCTTTGATGCCACCTATCTGTACTGCAGGCTATGGTTTAGCTAATGGAAATGTACGATTTTTATTTGGGGCTCTCTATCTTTTCTTGATCAACTGTGTCTTTATCATGCTAGTCAACATTGTTGGAACAAGAATTTTGATGAGAAAATCTCCCTTAAGTTCATTTAAAGAGCTAAACATTAAAATGAAAATTGGCTTGACATCCTTGATTGTATTATTGGTTCTTCCAGCCAGTTATTCAGCAGTCACTCTGTCGATAGATCAAGCGCGAAAAGAAGGGATCAAACAGTTTGTAGCCAAAGAGTTCGCCAATCACACGGTCATTAATCAAGTCTACAAGTCAAGGAACAATGAATTGGTTTTGACGGTTGTTGGAGATCCGATTTCAGACGAAGAATTAGAAACGCTCCACCAAAAACAGGCCTCTTACGGTATTCAATCTGTTCAATTAAAAGTCAATCAAGTCCATAATTCGACAAAATTAGACAGTGATACGACCAAGGAATTTTATGAAACCATTAACAAGTATATCGATCAAAAACTCTCTGAAAAGGATTCACAAAAAGATCTCGTAAAAGAAAAGGAAGCAGATAAGGATTGAGGATAGTCAACTTTTCTAACTCATGGAAGCAAATTTTGGGAGGATATCCTATATCCAACAGTTAGTGGATAGAAAGGATTGTTTATGAGGATACCATTTGTGATGGTTTGACCAATCACTACTAGCTCAGATTAAATAAAATATAAAAAGCAACAGCTGAAATAGTTGTTGCTTTTTCTGGCTCTGAAAAATGTTTCTCAGACTGTGATTGTTTTATTTCTCAACGCGTGATTTGTTGGCGATATCAGCTAGGATAGCTTGAACAAAGTCATCAACTGAGACAGTTTGTGTTTCTTTTTGGCCATAGCGACGAACGTTGACTGTTCCGTCTTCCATTTCCTTGTCCCCAACGATCAATTGGTAAGGAATCTTGCTTGTTTGTGAAGCACGGATCTTGAACTGCATTTTTTCATTGCGCTCATCTACATCTGCACGGACACCACGGTCACGGAGTTTCTTGGCTACTTCCCAAGCGTAGTCCACATGTTTTTCGTTAGAAACGGGGATGAGGGTCACTTGATGTGGTGCAAGCCATGTTGGGAAGGCACCCTTGTAGTTCTCAATCAAGATAGCTGTGAAGCGTTCCATGGTTGAGATAACCCCACGGTGAATCATGACTGGACGGTGTTCCTCACCATCTGCTCCAACATATTTGAGGTCGAAGCGTTCTGGAAGCAAGAAGTCAAGCTGGATAGTAGAAAGGGTTTCTTCTTTACCGAGGGCAGTTTTAACTTGGATATCCAATTTTGGTCCGTAGAAGGCTGCTTCACCTTCAGCTTCAAAGTAGTCCAGTTCCATATCATCCATAGCTGCTTTCAACATGCGTTGTGCATTTTCCCACATCTCATCGTTGTCAAAGTATTTGTGTTTATCTTCTGGGTCACGATAAGACAAGCGGAAACGATAATCTGTCAAATTAAAGTCTTCATACACGTCGATAATCAATTGAAGAATTTTCTTGAATTCTTCCTCAATTTGTTCTGGAGCTACAAAAGTATGGCCATCATTTAGGGACATTTCGCGTACACGTTGAAGGCCTGTAAGGGCGCCAGATTTTTCATATCGGTGCATCATGCCAATCTCAGCGATACGGATTGGTAATTCACGGTATGAGTGTACATGGTGTTTATAAACTTCGATATGGTGAGGACAGTTCATTGGGCGGAGGACAAACTCTTCACCGTCTCCCATGTCCATAGTTGGGAACATATCTTCACGGTAGTGATCCCAGTGACCAGAAGTTTTATAGAGTTCCACTGAGGCAATTGGTGGAGTGTAAACATGTTGGTAGCCTGCAGCGATTTCCTTGTCAACAATGTAGCGTTCCAATTCACGACGGATAGTGGCTCCGTTTGGTAACCAGAATGGTAAACCTTGTCCGACTTCTTGTGAAATCATGAAGAGGTCAAGCTCTTTACCGAGTTTACGGTGGTCACGTTCCTTGGCTTCTTCACGCATTTGAAGGTAGTTCTTCAAGTCTTTCTTGTCAAACCAAGCTGTACCGTAGATTCGTTGCATCATCGCGTTGTCGCTATTTCCACGCCAGTAGGCACCAGCTACGTTGAGCAGGTGGAAGATTTGGATACGACCTGTTGATGGGACGTGAGGACCACGGCAGAGGTCCACGTATTCGCCCTGACGGTAGATAGTCAAACCGCCTTCGTCTTCTGAGTGTTCTTCAATCAATTCCAATTTGTAAGGGTCGTTCTTGAAGATTTCACGGGCCTCGTCCTTAGTCACTTCTTCGCGGATTGATGGGAAGTTTTCTTTAACGATTTTCTTCATTTCTTCTTCGATACGAGGCAGGTCTTCATTGGAGATTTGACCAGCTTGGTTGTCGGTATCGTAGTAGAAACCATCTTCGATAGCTGGACCAACACCTAAGTGAATGTCTGGGAAGAGGCGACGAGCTGCTTGGGCAAACAAGTGGGCAGCTGAGTGGCGCAAGATTGGCAGAGCATCTTCGTGATCAGGTGTCACGATTTCAAGGCTACCATCTTCAGTGATAGCACGAGTCGTGTCGATGAGTTTGCCGTTGAATTTACCAGCCAAGGCTTTTTTTGCTAGGGAATTGCTGATAGATTGGGCAATTTCAAAAGTAGTAACGCCAGATTCGAATTCACGAACAGCGCCATCTGGGAAAGTAATCTTAATCATGGTTTTCTCCTTAAATATTTATTCTATTTTTGTTGGACAATTTTAAGAGCCGAGCAACTTCTTCTGCAGTCTGATTTTCTGGTTGACTACCATCTGTTACGAGACTAGGATAGCCTAATTTCATCGCTTCCTTACGAACCATTTGAGCAAAAAGAATATCTCGTTGCATCCAGTTTTCAAAAGCTTGCTCAGGGTTGGTTGTACCCTCTAAGACATAAGGAACCCATTCTCTCTGTCTATAGTGCTTTTTTTGAAAATCAGCTGTCGGAGTCAAGCATAGATAGGATGATGCTTGACATTCAAGCTCCTTTACCAAGTGAGGCAAAAGTCCTGCTCCCTCCACCAAGAGAGGTCTGTTTTGATTTTTTATCACGTAAGATTTTACATAAGGAAAAATCTCTTCATAAAAGTGCCATTCTTCATCTGCCATCTCTTCTGGATTTCTCATCCAGATTTGTTCTGGATTTCTATCCTGCCTAAGAAGACAAACTGGCTGTGAGTCTGCACTTGCTTGACTCATCATCTCTTCTATCAAATCATCCAGTTTGATATGAAGTAGTTGATATTGTCTAGCAAGAAGTGAGGCAATTGTTGACTTTCCACTGCAAGGTGATCCGCCAATCATATAAAGCATCGTTCTTCCTCCTTCTGACAAAACAAAAAGCGACATCCTCGAAAGGACGTCGCAACGTGGTTCCACCTTCATTTATGTTCCTCAAAAAAGAGGGACACCTCAGATTGGCTTTAACGTAGCCACCGTTTTATGTTTGCATAAAAGTCAGTAGAGTAGTATCAGTTTAGGCTCTCTATGCGTTTCCAGCAACCACGCACTCTCTAGTAGAAAGGGACTAAGTGACTTGTCTCTATGCATTATTATAGCATGATTGCGAGATTTTTCAAGGATTTTGTGAAAGTTTTTTATTTTTTCCTCGCTGTAGCATGTATTTAATACCCGAACCTGAAGCCATACCAAGTAGGGCAAAGAGTTCATAAGCTAGGAAATAAACGAGAATGAATTCATTAAAAGTGATGATGGTAAAGCAATAGAGCAATCCGACACCAAGCAGCCACCACAGTGAGAATTGGAAACGGTAGCTATAAAGAAGGGACACGATGAAGGTTGCCAAAGGTGAAAAGAGGAGAATGTTGTAAATGTACAGTCCCTTCAGTGTATATGGGTCAGTGATGAGTAGTGAGAATAGCTCATAGAGGGGCCAGTAAAAGAAGAAAATGACAAGGTAGTATGGGAGATACTTAAGATAGTTACGCATGGCAATAGTCCTCCAATCTACAAAAATTGAGAGAGGTTGAATACCACATAATCCTAAATGAAGGGGCACTCTCTACTTATATTATAGCACGTCTCGGAAGCCTTTACAAGTTAATCCAGTGAGTAGTGATAGTGCTCTTTTTGAGTGTTTTCTGCTATAATACTAACAAAAGAAGTAAGAGGAAAAGAGGAGAAAGGATGACGAAAATAGCAGTTCTTTCAGACATACATGGGAATACGACAGCCTTGGAAGCTGTACTGGCTGATGCTAAAAAGTCAAAGGTAGATGAGTACTGGCTTTTGGGGGATATTCTTATGCCGGGAACGGGACGTAGAAGGATATTGAATCTTTTAGCGGCTTTGCCTATCACTGTAAGAGTTCTTGGTAATTGGGAGAATAGTCTCTGGCGAGGTTTGCATCGTAAGCTAGATTTGACAAAAGCTAGTCATCGCTACCTCCTACGTCAATGCCAGTATATATTAGAAGAAATCAGCCCTGAAGAAATCGAAGACCTCCACAATCAACCCATGCAAGTTCATCGTCAGTTTGGTGATTTGATGGTGGGAATCACTCACCATCTCCCTGATAAAAACTGGGGTAGGGAGTTGATTCATACGGGAAAACAAGAAGATTTTGATAGATTAGTGACGGAACCGCATGCCTCCATCGCAGTATATGGTCATATCCACCAACAGTTGCTTCGTTATGGAAGTGATGGACAGTTGATTCTTAATCCAGGGTCCATTGGACAACCCTTCTTTTTAGATGCGGGATTACGTAAGGACCTACGGGCCCAGTATATGATTTTAGAGTTTGATGAAGCAGGTTTGTCTGATGTTGATTTTCGTCGAGTGGACTATGATGTAGAAGCTGAATTGCAGTTGGCCAAAGATTTAAAGCTCCCCTATTTCCAGGTCTATTATGAAAGTTTGGTAAATGGGATTCACCACACTCATAACCAGGAACTTCTGTATGAGATTGCCCAAGAACAGGGGCATGATATTGAGTTGGATGCATGGTTAGATAGTAGTAATGATTGACATGACATCAAAAAGGGGTATAATGAGTATGAGAAGAGAGATGATGAGAATCTCAGGTGAAAGGGGAACAAAATGCAAATTTCAAGTCGATTTACCATTGCGACCCATATGCTAATTATCATTGCTATCAAGGGCCGGGAAAGCAAGGTGACCAGTGATTTTCTCGCAGCTAGCGTTGGAGTTAATCCAGTCATTATCCGTAAGACTTTGTCGCAACTCAAAAAAGCAGGATTGATTTCAGTTGCTCGTGGGACGGGTGGTACCGAAATTATCAAAGACCTCCAAGATATTAGCCTTTTTGATGTTTATCAGGCAGTCGAATGTTTAGGAAAATCTGGTAAGCTCTTTAGTTTCCATGACAATCCCAATCCTAACTGTCCAGTAGGGGCTAATATTCATAAGGTCTTGGATCAGAAATTGCTGGATATCCAAGTAGCTATGGAAAATCAACTTCGTCAGATGAGTCTGGCTCAGGTTGTGGCAGATGCAGAAGCAAGAATTGTAAAATAAGAGGGCTAGGCTCCTCTTTTTCTATTGCCACAATTATGGTACAATGTAGTCATCAAAGGAGGAGACTATGTACTTTATCACAGGATTTTTTGTCCTACTTTTTCTCGTTTCGTTTTTAAGGGACAATCGCAGTCTCTGGAATCCAGCTCTCTTACTTTTGTCTCTGCTCTTTTCTTATATGTCCATTGCCAATCTTTTTTACGAAGCTGGACAGAAAGAAGTGCACATGGTTTTCTTTGCAGGGATTTTTCTCCTGCTGCCTCTTTTAGTTTTTCTAAGTGGTTTTTTCCTTATTTATAATGGATTTGTGTTATTGAAAAAAGAAGGAAAATCCAAGGCAAATTATTTGTCTCTAGGATTAGGTTGTGTGATTCTATTCTTTTTTGTGATCATGGCGATTCGAGTGAGCGATACCAAGGGCTTGTTTTACACCAATCATCTAGTGAATATTATCTTTTTCTTTTTGATTTATTCGTATTTGATTTTTGGTTTTGCCTTTGCAGGATTTCTGCTTTATTCTATCCTGTATCTTTTTATTCCTAAGAAAAAATATTATGATTTTATTATCATTCACGGAGCAGGTTTGTTGAATGGAGAAAAAGTGACTCCCTTACTGAAGAGTCGTATTGATAAGGCAGTAGAAGCTTATCACCAGTCTCTCAATCCCAATGTTAAAATCATCGCTAGTGGTGGTCGAGGAGGGGATGAGAAGATTTCCGAGGCTCAGGCAATTTGTAACTATTTGTTGGAAGAGACGGATGTTCCGAGAGAAGCAATTCTCCTAGAGGAAGATTCAACGACAACCTATGAGAATCTTCTCTTCTCAAAAGAAATGGGAGAGAAGCTGGTGGCCAATCCACGTTTTCTCTTTGTGACCAATGATTACCATGTTTTTCGTACCAGTACCTATGCTCGCCGTATTGGGATGAAGGGAGATGGCCTTGGTTGCCGTACAGCTGCCTACTATATTCCATCGGCCTTTATTAGAGAATATATTGCTCTATGTGTGAAGATGAGATGGCTTTTTATCGCTTTCTATGTTTTGTTGATTTTAGCTCTGATTTTCTCCTATAGAGGTGTTCTATGGTAATATGTAAAATTCATATTGTAATTCTTGTTAGAATCTCTAAAAAATCTTGTAGTAACCCTAAGGGAAAAATTGTCACTAGTAATGAAAGAGCAGGGTAAGTGATTGTGAGTGCGGTTTTTGGAACGGCTTCATGATTGCTCGTCAATCAATTGAACAATTTCTAACCTAGTTGCAGATTTTCGGAGAGAGTCAAAAATAGGCAACTGAATATGAGTAGACTAGAATTTTACAGTCAACGACAAATAAAAATGTGAACAGCAACAGAGGTTCACATTTTCTTTTTGGTCTATGGCAAAATGGCTTTTAGTTCCTTCAGGATAGTTTGCAAGGTTACGATCGCTTGTTCTCCTTGTTGTGGTTGATAGAGTAGTTGGAAATACTTGCGAATAGTTTCTTCAAATTGCTTAGGGAGGAGAGTACAATGGGCCTTTGCGTACTCCAGCATCCGTTTTTCACCAGGATGGGTTTGCTCATTGAGCGCAAACAACAAGTCAAAGTAGGAAGCAAAAAATTCACTTGAGCGGTGATTCATACTGAGAAGATCTTGGCGTTTGATAGCTTTTTCTATTTGGTGAGAGAAGGCAGGCATGGCTTGGTCTAGCAAAAGGAGTTGCCTTTCGATGATATGCTTTTTGAGTTCCTGTGGATAGGGAATCTGGTAAGTTCTTTGGAGAGAAGCATAGTGTCCATTCGTGTCGTATAGAATCTTGCTGTGGAGTAGATTATGCCACATGCAAGTTGTATAAGCATTTTGAGCTTTGTGTTGAAAAATGGTTGAGTTCAATTCTTGTTCAAACGACTCCAGCGAACGATAAATCAACTCGATTTCGATACCGTTGTTTAGTACGCAGTCATCCTCTAATTCCCAAAACTGGTTTCCAATTTCCATATAGGAGCAATAGTTGCTAAGAATGATTTGACGAGTTTTCTCGTCAATAGGTGAGTTAAGATAGACATAGACATCATAGTCAGAATTTTGATCGTAGTCTTGTCCTGCACGTGAACCACCAAGAGCGATAGCTTCTACTTGTTCCAGTTGAGAGAATTCTTTGCAAAGTTCGTGGATCATGATTTTTCTCCTTGCTTTAGGGTTTTAAAGTCATTTTACCAAAAAGTAAAACGTTTGCATAGCATTGAGTTACTCTTTTTCATTTATAGCAAAAAATGTGAACCCTTGTTTTGAGTTCACATTTCTTTTTTATTCTGCGGCTTGTTGCCAACGTTTTGCTAGCTTATGAGACAGGCTAGAAATGGCAAAGTTAAAGATAAAGTAAATCAAGGCAATCAGGATATAAAGACTGAAGACCTGCTCTGGTTCGAAATAGCGTCCCATGAGAATTTGGCTGGCGCCAAAGAGTTCTTGTAGAGCGATAACAGAGTAAAGAAGACTGGTATCCTTAATCACAGTTACAAACTGAGAAATGATAGCTGGCAGCATTTTACGGATAGCTTGTGGGAGAATGATGTAGTAGAGGATTTGTATGGAGGTAAATCCCTGAGACATTCCAGCTTCGTACTGTCCCTTGTCCACGGCGTTGAGACCGCCTCGGATAATCTCAGCTAGGGCTGCTGAGGTAAAAAGGGTAAAAGCAGTAATACCTGCTGGTGTGGACTTCATCTTGAAAACTAAAAAGATGGTGAAAATCCAGAGAAGGTTGGGAACGTTACGTACAAACTCGATATAAATGCTGGAGATGATCCGTAAGACAGGATTTTTCCCATTTCTCATGACGGCTAGTACTGTTCCGATAAGGGTCGAGAGGACGATAGCAATTAGAGAAATGTAGAGGGTCAAGCCAAATCCTTTAAAGATAAAGGCTAGGTTATCTGGGGTCAAAACTTCTAAAATAGATTCCATAGTAACCTCCTAAAGTGAATAGGCTTTTTTATTGGCTTGCTCCATCTTGCGACCAAATTGGGCGACAGGGAAGCATAGGGCAAAGTAGAGTAAGGCAGCACCTAGAAAGGCTGGGATGTAGTTTCCGTTGAGAGCTGACCAAGACTTGGTCACAAACATCAAGTCCACCCCAGAGATGACAGCAACCGTTGAAGTATTCTTGATAAGGTTGACGATTTGGTTGGTCAAAGGAGGGAGAATGATACGGAAGGCCTGAGGCAAGATAATCAATCGCATGGCACTGATATAGGTGAAACCTTGTGATAAGGCGGCCTCCATCTGACCATTAGGGATGGACTGAATCCCTGAACGAATAACCTCAGCAATATAGGCACCGTGATAAAGTCCGACGCAGAGAACAGCTGTCCAATAAATCGGAATCATGATGGTATGGTCACTGATAAGAGGCAAACCATAGAAGACGATGACAAACTGCACCAAGAGGGGAGTATTTTGGTAAAATTCGACAAAGATGCGAGCTAAAATGCGCAAAATTGGGCGCTTGCTAGTTGACATGGCTCCAAAGAAGATACCCAAGACCATGGCGAGGATAAAGGATCCGATTGCTAGGGCAAGAGTAAAGAGGAAGCCATTGAAAAATTGTCCAAGATCCTGAAAATAGGCTGTCCAAGATGATAAATCTGTCATGGGGTGTCCTCCTTAATCTGCAGTATGGCTAGATGGTTTGAGCTTGTAACGGTCATAAAGTTTTTGCAAACTGCCATCCTTGCTCCATTTGGTAACCAAGTTATCGAGATAGTCGTTTAGCTCGGTATTTGATTTCTTGGTAACGATACCGTAGTCAGATGGCTTGAAACTATCATCTAGCAATTCTGTTCGTTTACTGATGTAACCAGATAGGATAGAGCGATCCACGGAAAAGGCATCAATACGGTGAGCGTGAAGGGAAGTAATCAATTCTGGGTAGGAACCAAGTTCGACAAATTTAAAGGTTAGACCTTTCTTTTTACCCAGTTCGGTAATCAAGCGTTGGGTGATGGATCCTTGGGCAACCCCAATGGTTTTTCCGTTTAGGCCCTCAATGCTTTTAATGTTGGCAGATTTGTTGACCAAAAAGCCAGAAGCGTCCGTATAGTAGGGACTGGTAAAGTTGTAGAGTTTTTTACGTTCTTCTGTGATGGTGAAGGTTGCGATATCCATGTCGACCTGTTCATTGTCTAATAGTGGTCCGCGGGTTTGAGCGGTAACTGGAACGTAGCGAATCTTGACCTTGAGTTCGTCTGCAATCATCTTGGCTAAGTCGGTTTCGATACCAGAATAAGTCCCTGTCTTGGGATCTTTGTAACCAAAATTGGGAACATCTTGTTTGACACCAACAACCAGTTCGCCTCTTTTTTGAATGTCTGCGACGCTAGTATCAGCTTGGACTGGTTTGGCAGCAGCAAGACTGAAAAGGCTAATCAATAATGCGGATAAAAAGAATTTCTTTTTCATAGGCGCCTCCTTATTTGACTTTGTCACTTTCGTGGTTGATGATTTTGCTGAGGAATTGTTGGGCACGAGGTTCGCTCGGATTGTCGAAAAAGTCGTCGACATCTGTCGTATCTACTAAAACCTCTCCGTCAGCCATAAAGATGATGCGGTCCGCAACTTCACGGGCAAAGCCCATTTCATGAGTAACGACAATCATATTCATACCATCATGGGCCAATTTTTGCATAACCGCTAGAACATCGCCGATGGTTTCAGGGTCAAGAGCAGATGTTGGCTCATCAAAGAGGAGGAGTTCAGGATGCATAGCAAGTCCACGTGCGATGGCAATTCGTTGTTTTTGTCCACCAGAAAGCGTGGCTGGATAGGAATCTTTCTTGTCCCACATATTTACAAATTCCAGATATTTTTGGGCTGTTTTTTCAGCTTCTTTTTTATCAATTCCTAGAACTTTTACGGGCGCAAGTGTTACGTTTTCTAACACCGTTTTGTGTGGATAAAGGTTAAAATGCTGGAAAACCATGCCGACTTCCTTACGAAGAGGAACTAAATCTTTCTGGCTAGCACCTGCTACTTGGTGTCCATTGACGAGGAGACTTCCTTTATCAATAGCCTCTAAACCATTAATCGTACGGATAAGAGTGGACTTCCCAGAACCAGAAGGTCCAAGCAGGACAACAACTTGTCCTTTTTCAAAACGGAGATTGATGTCGCGGAGTGCGTGGTAGTCTCCGTAATATTTTTCGACGTGTTTAAATTCTACTAAAGCCATGAGAGATCTCCTTTGTGTTAGATTTTATAACACGATTTTACAACAAAAGATTTGCCTTGTCAAATCATATCTGAAAAAAATTCACTAAAATTTTATAAAAAAGCAATCTGGATAGAGAAAATGCCTAAATCATGTTATAATGAAACGATAGAATTCTTAGAAAGAGTGGATGTTTTTTTGATAACTCCTACTTATGAATGGCAGTTTGCCCCGCAGGTAGAAGATGCGGATTTTACAAAGATAGCCAAGAAGGCTGGACTGGGTCCTGAAGTGGCTCGGTTATTATTTGAAAGAGGGATTCAGGATGAAGAAAGTCTGAAAAAATTTTTAGAACCTTCTTTAGAGGACTTACATGATCCCTATCTGCTCCATGATATGGATAAGGCAGTGGCACGGATTCGTCAGGCCATTGAAGAAGGGGAAAACATTCTCATCTATGGAGACTACGATGCGGATGGAATGACTTCAGCTTCTATTGTTAAGGAAAGTTTGGAACAGCTTGGCGCCGAGTGCCGAGTTTATCTGCCAAATCGTTTTACCGATGGCTATGGTCCCAATGCCAGTGTCTATAAATACTTTATCGAGCAAGAGGGAATTTCCTTGATTGTGACAGTGGACAATGGAGTTGCTGGTCACGAGGCCATTGAACTGGCCCAGTCTATGGGAGTAGATGTCATTGTGACCGACCATCATTCCATGCCTGAAATCTTGCCAGATGCCTATGCCATCGTTCATCCCGAACATCCAGACGCGGACTATCCTTTCAAACAGTTGGCCGGATGTGGAGTGGCCTTTAAGTTAGCTTGTGCTCTTTTAGAGGAAGTCCAAGTGGAACTACTGGATTTGGTAGCTATCGGAACTATTGCAGATATGGTGAGTTTGACGGATGAAAACCGTATCATGGTTCAATATGGTCTGGAAATGTTGGGGCATACTCAGCGCATCGGTCTGCAAGAAATGCTGGACATGGCTGGGATTGCTGCTAACGAAGTGACAGAAGAAACGGTTGGCTTTCAGATTGCCCCTCGTTTAAATGCCTTAGGGCGCTTGGACGATCCTAATCCAGCTATTGATTTGCTGACTGGATTTGACGACGAGGAAGCGCATGAGATTGCCCTCATGATTCATCAGAAAAACGAAGAACGTAAGGAAATCGTCCAATCTATCTATGAAGAAGCTAAGACCATGGTGGATCCTGAAAAGAAGGTCCAGGTCTTGGCCAAGGAAGGCTGGAATCCTGGCGTTCTGGGTATCGTTGCTGGTCGTTTGTTGGAAGAGCTAGGGCAGACAGTTATCGTTCTGAATATAGAAGATGGTCGTGCCAAGGGTAGCGCTCGTAGTGTGGAAGCGGTCGATATTTTTGAAGCTTTGGATCCCCATCGAGACCTCTTTATCGCCTTTGGCGGCCATGCTGGTGCTGCAGGGATGACGCTGGAAGTGGAGAAACTTTCAGATTTATCTCAGGTTTTGGAAGACTACGTCCGTGAAAAAGGTGCAGATGCTAGTGGCAAGAATAAGTTAAATCTAGATGAAGAGTTGGACTTGGAGAAACTTAGCTTAGAAACGGTTAAAAGTTTTGAACGTTTGGCACCTTTTGGAATGGACAATCAGAAACCGGTCTTTTATATCAAGGATTTTCAGGTCGAAAGTGCTAGAACCATGGGAGCAGGCAATGCTCACCTCAAACTGAAAATTTCTAAGGGTGAGGCGAGTTTTGAAGTGGTAGCCTTCGGACAAGGTAGATGGGCGACAGAGTTTGCTCAAACAAAAAACTTAGAATTGGCAGTCACCTTGTCTGTTAATCAATGGAATGGCCAAACTGCCCTCCAGTTGATGATGGTAGATGCGCGTGTGGAAGGTGTTCAACTCTTTAACATTCGTGGGAAGAACGCAGTCTTGCCAGAAGGGGTTCCAGTCTTGGATTTCTCTGGAGGGTTGCCAGATCTAGCGACCAGTGAAGCGGTTGTTGTGAAAACCATTCCTGAGGATATTACCCTGCTGAAGAGCATTTTTCAGGAACAAAATTTCTCTGCAGTCTATTTCAAGAACGACATTGACAAGGCTTACTATCTAACAGGTTATGGGACTAGAGAGCAGTTTGCCAAATTGTACAAGACCATCTACCAGTTCCCAGAGTTCGATATTCGCTATAAGCTGAAGGATTTAGCATCTTATCTCAATATCCAACAAATCTTGCTGGTCAAGATGATTCAAGTATTTGAGGAACTGGGCTTTGTAACTATCAAAGATGGTGTCATGACGGTCAATAAAGAAGCGCCGAAAAGGGAAATCGCTGACAGTCAGATATATCAAAATCTCAAACAAACTGTAAAAAATCAAGAAATGATGGCGCTGGGAACAGTGCAAGAAATTTATAACTTTTTGATGAGAAAAGAGTAGAAGTTAGGAAAGAGTTGGGCAACCAGCTCTTTTTTGAAAACAAATCTTCATTTTGAAAATCATCAAAAAAATGGTATAATGGTAGGAAAAGATTCGGCTGAAAGTTTTAGAACTTTTAGAATAAGAGGGTGAATTCACCCTATAATCAAGATGAATTAAGTTTCGGAGGGGAAATGAGTAATATCAGTTTAACAACACTAGGTGGTGTGCGTGAAAACGGGAAAAATATGTACATTGCTGAGATTGGCGATTCAATTTTTGTTTTAGATGCGGGGCTTAAATACCCTGAAAATGAACAACTGGGGGTTGATGTCGTCATTCCAAACATGGATTACCTTTTTGAAAATAGCGACCGTATCGCTGGGGTCTTCTTGACTCACGGGCATGCGGATGCCATTGGTGCCCTGCCTTATCTCTTGGCAGAGGCTAAGGTGCCTGTATTTGGCTCTGAGTTGACCATCGAGTTGGCAAAACTCTTTGTCAAAGGAAATGATACGGTTAAGAAATTCAATGACTTCCATGTCATTGATGAAAATACGGAGATTGACTTTGGAGGAACTGTAGTTTCCTTCTTCCGTACAACTCACTCCATCCCAGAAAGTTTGGGAGTCGTCTTGAAAACTCCCAAAGGCAGCATTGTTTATACAGGTGACTTCAAGTTTGACCAGACGGCTAGTAAATCCTATGCGACGGATTTTGCCCGTTTGGCAGAAATCGGTCGTGAGGGTGTCTTGGCGCTTCTCAGTGATTCTGCGAATGCGGATAGCAATATACAGGTGGCGAGCGAGAGTGAAGTTGGAGACGAGATTACGCAGACCATTGCGGACTGGGAAGGTCGTATCATCGTTGCGGCAGTTGCCAGCAACCTCTCTCGTATCCAGCAGGTTTTTGATGCAGCTGCAGATACAGGTCGCCGAGTTGTTCTGACTGGTTTTGATGTTGAAAATATTGTCCGAACAGCGATTCGCCTCAAGAAATTGTCTCTAGCCAACGAAAGTCTCTTGATCAAACCCAAAGAAATGTCTCGATTTGAAGACCATGAGTTGATTATCCTTGAGACTGGTCGTATGGGGGAGCCTATCAATGGACTTCGTAAGATGTCCATTGGACGCCACCGTTATGTAGAAATCAAGGATGGGGACTTGGTTTATATTGTAACAACTCCATCCACTGCCAAAGAAGCGGTTGTGGCTCGCGTTGAAAATATGATTTACCAAGCTGGTGGTGTGGTAAAACTCATTACCCAGAGTTTGCGAGTATCAGGACACGGAAATGCGCGTGATTTGCAGTTGATGATCAATCTTTTGCAACCGAAATATCTTTTCCCTATCCAAGGGGAGTACCGTGAGTTGGATGCGCATGCCAAGGCTGCCATGGCAGTTGGAATGTTGCCAGAGCGTATTTTCATCCCTAAAAAGGGAACGACCATGTCCTATGAACATGGAGACTTCGTCCCATCTGCAGCAGTTTCTGCAGGCGATGTCATGATTGATGGAAATGCCATTGGTGATGTTGGGAATGTCGTTCTTCGCGACCGTAAGGTCTTGTCAGAGGATGGAATCTTTATCGTGGCCATCACTGTTAACCGTCGTGAGAAGAAGATTGTGGCTAAGGCTCGTGTTCACACGCGTGGATTTATCTACCTTAAGAAGAGTCGCGACATTCTCCGTGAAAGTTCCGAATTGATTAACCAAACGGTAGAAGAGTATCTTCAAGGTGATGACTTTGATTGGGCAGATCTCAAAGGCAAGGTTCGTGACAATCTGACCAAGTACCTCTTTGATCAAACCAAGCGTCGCCCAGCAATCTTGCCAGTCGTGATGGAAGCAAAATAATAAGCAGAATACCTACAGAAAAAGTCGAAATTCGGTTTTTTCTTATAGAATAGTAAAAGGAGAGATTCATGGCAGTTATGAATATTGAGTATTACTCAGAAGTTTTGGATATGGAGTGGGGTGTTACCGTACTCTATCCAGATGCTAGTCGGGTGACTGAACCAGATTGCACAGATATTCCTGTTCTTTACCTTTTGCACGGAATGTCAGGAAATCAAAATAGCTGGCTCAAACGTACCAATGTCGAACGCTTGTTGCGTGGAACCAATCTCATTGTCATTATGCCCAATACTAGCAATGGCTGGTACACAGATACTCAGTATGGCTATAACTACTATACTGCTCTAGCAGAAGAACTCCCCCAAGTCATGAAACGTTTCTTCCCCAATATGACCAGCAAGCGAGAAAAAACCTTCATAGCAGGTCTCTCCATGGGTGGCTATGGTTCCTTCAAGCTGGCTCTCGCAACCGATCGTTTTTCTCATGCGGCTAGTTTTTCTGGTGCACTCAGTTTTCAGGAATTCTCTCCTGAAAGTCAGGATTTGGGATCGCTTGCCTACTGGAGAGGAGTTTTTGGAGAAATCAAAGACTGGACAGCTAGTCCTCATTCGCTTGAAAGCATGGCTGCAAAGTCCGATCAAAAGACCAAACTATGGGCTTGGTGTGGGGAGCAAGACTATCTCTACTCTGCCAATAATCTCGCAGTGAAAAACCTCAAAAAGCTTGGTTTTGAAGTAACCTATAGTCACAGTCCAGGTAAGCACGAGTGGTACTACTGGGAAAAACAATTGGAACGTTTTTTGGCTACTCTACCAATTGACTTTGTCTTGGAAGAGCGCTTATCTTAGTTTTAGGTTTCTTTCAGCTTTCTTCAGTAAAATAGAGAATCTATCTTGATCAAGGAGAATGTGATTTCAAGATAGGTTCTTATTTTTATGAAAGGTGGGACGTCATGTTCTGGATTATTCGATTATTCTTCCGATTTCTGTTGGGAATTTGGCGTTTCTTCTGGCGTCTGGTTTGGACTGTTGTTATTCTACTTCTCATTGCCTTTGGAGTGGTTTGGTATCTGACAGGTGATTTTCATTCTGCGGTCAATCAGGTTGAAAAAATGAGCAAGATTGGTCAAGGTGGCTGGAATCAATGGAAGGAGACGGGAACGCTGGAAGTCTTGTCTCAGACAGACAGTCACCAACATGCAGAAGGCAAGTGGGCTCAGGCCTCAGCTCGCATCTATATTGAGCCTCAAATGGATGAAACCTTCCAAGGTGCCTATGCAGAAGCCATAAAAAACTGGAATCAAACGGGAGCCTTTACCTTTGAGGTGGTTGCGGATCCTAGCCAGGCAGATATTGTGGCAAGTGAGATGAATGATGGATCGACCGCTGTAGCAGGTCAAGCCGAGAGTCAAACCAATTTGTTAACCAAACAATTTATATCTGTAACGGTTCGCCTGAATCACTATTATCTATCCAATCCAAACTATGGTTATTCTTATGAACGGATTGTGCACACGGCGGAGCACGAGCTGGGGCATGCCATCGGATTGGATCATACCAACGAAACTTCTGTCATGCAGCCAGCAGGTTCCTACTATGGAATTCAGCCTCGGGATGTGAAAGCTGTTCAAGAACTCTATACCAGTAGCGACTAGCTGAAGTTGGTACAATCTAAAATAAAATCAAAGCTCCTCCATCAAGTGATCGGTGGGGCTTTTTGTTCGTCCTGTTACGGCCTTTTTGCTATAATGGAACTATGAACAACTTGATCAAATCAAAACTAGAGCTCTTACCAACCAGCCCTGGTTGCTACATTCACAAGGATAAAAATGGTACTATTATCTATGTAGGAAAGGCTAAAAATCTGCGCAATCGCGTGCGGTCCTATTTCCGTGGCAGTCATGATACCAAGACGGAAGCTCTGGTATCTGAGATTGTAGATTTTGAATTTATCGTTACCGAGTCTAATATCGAGGCCCTTCTGCTGGAAATCAACCTCATCAAGGAAAACAAGCCCAAGTACAATATCATGCTCAAGGATGATAAGTCCTATCCTTTTATCAAAATCACCAATGAGCGCTATCCACGGCTTATTATCACCCGTCAGGTCAAAAAGGACGGAGGTCTTTATTTTGGCCCTTATCCAGATGTGGGGGCAGCTAATGAAATCAAGCGACTACTGGATCGGATTTTCCCTTTTCGTAAGTGTACCAATCCACCTTCTAAGGTCTGTTTTTACTACCATATCGGCCAATGTATGGCCCATACCATCTGTAAAAAAGATGAGGCCTATTTCAAGTCCATGGCTCAGGAGGTTTCTGATTTTCTAAAAGGACAGGATGACAAAATCATCGATGATCTCAAGGGGAAGATGGTAAAGGCAGCACAAAGTATGGAGTTTGAACGGGCGGCGGAATACCGTGATTTGATTCAGGCCATTGGAACACTTCGGACCAAGCAACGGGTCATGGCCAAAGATTTGCAAAATCGTGACGTCTTTGGCTACTATGTGGATAAGGGCTGGATGTGTGTCCAGGTTTTCTTTGTCCGTCAAGGCAAGCTCATTGAGCGGGATGTCAATCTCTTCCCTTACTACAACGATCCGGACGAGGACTTTTTGACCTATGTAGGACAATTCTATCAAGAAAAATCCCACCTAGTTCCCAACGAGGTATTGATTCCACAAGATATCGATGAAGAAGCTGTCAAGGCCTTGGTGGATACCAAGATTCTCAAGCCCCAGCGTGGTGAGAAAAAACAGCTGGTCAATCTAGCTATAAAAAATGCCCGTGTTAGCCTGGAGCAGAAGTTCAATCTGCTAGAAAAATCTGTCGAAAAGACACAAGGAGCTATTGAAAATCTAGGACGCTTGCTTCAAATACCAACTCCGGTTCGCATTGAGTCCTTCGACAACTCCAATATCATGGGGACCAGTCCGGTGTCTGCCATGGTGGTCTTTGTCAATGGTAAACCAAGTAAAAAAGATTACCGTAAGTACAAAATCAAGACGGTGGTTGGACCAGACGACTATGCCAGTATGAGAGAAGTTATCCGCAGACGTTATGGTCGAGTTCAACGTGATGGTTTAACTCCGCCAGATTTGATTGTCATCGATGGGGGACAAGGTCAGGTCAATATCGCTAAGCAAGTCATTCAAGAGGAGCTGGGCTTGGACATTCCGATTGCTGGGCTGCAAAAAAATGACAAGCACCAAACCCATGAGCTGCTCTTTGGAGATCCGCTTGAGGTGGTGGAGTTGTCTCGTAATTCTCAGGAATTTTTCCTCCTCCAACGCATCCAGGATGAGGTGCACCGCTTTGCTATCACTTTCCATCGCCAACTGCGCTCCAAAAATTCCTTTTCATCACAACTGGATGGAATTGAAGGACTGGGACCTAAACGCAAGCAAAATCTCATGAAGCATTTCAAATCTTTGACTAAAATCAAGGAAGCCAGTGTGGATGAGATTGTCGAAGTTGGGGTACCAAGAGCTGTCGCAGAAGCCGTGCAAATCAAGTTGAATCCGCAGGAAGCAGTGGAGTTGGCTCAAGTGGCGGAACCATTAAAAGAATTGGAATAAGTATCTAGATAGAAAGTAGAAGAAATGAATAGGATTGAGATTGACAGAGATATACTCCTTTTTTTACGATTTGCTTACTTTGGGAATTCAAAAGATTTATTTTTGGCTGCAACTACTCGAGCCTATCTTGATTTTAATCGAACCTTGCGATTTCATGGCATGCTAGATGAACAGCGCTTGGAGATGAGAAATCGGGCCTCTAAGTGTATCAAAGAAGCGATTTTAAATCTCTTGAATCGGGACAAGCTGTGTCAAACTGATTTTGATAGTTGGCATCATAGGACTTGTGATGTTCTGATAGATTGCTATCGCTCAAATGGGATTCGATTTACTTATGGTCATGCTCAAAAGTGGATTAATATGACTTTCAAGTATCTGTATATGCTTGAAGCTGTAACCCTAGACTCCGTTTTTCCTTTTTTACACGTACCGATAGATAACATCGTGTTAGAGAGGGCGAACAAACAGTTGTGTATCCCAAGACCTTCTCAAGTGTGGAGTAGTTGGGGAGATTACGCTTTCTATCTTCAATATCAAGAACATTTGAGGCAAAGAATAGGCAAGGAAGCTCCTCTTCGTTGGGAGTTTCACAATTGGCTAGATGAAATAGAAAAAGGAAAACCATCATGAACCATAAAATCGCAATTTTATCAGATATTCATGGCAATGTGACTGCACTAGAAGCAGTGATTGCAGATGCTAAAACTCAAGGAGCCAGTGAATATTGGCTTCTGGGAGATATTTTTCTACCTGGTCCAGGTGCAAATGACTTGGTCGCTCTGTTAAAGGAACTTCCTATCACAGCAAGTGTTCGAGGCAATTGGGATGATTGTGTCTTAGAGGCTTTAGATGGGCAATATGGCTTAGAAGACCCACAGGAAATCCAGCTCATGCGATTGACCCAGTTTTTGATGGAGCGAATGGACCCTGCAACGATTGTCTGGATACGAAGTTTACCTATGCTAGAAAAGAAAGAAGTTGATGGACTGCGCTTTTCTCTCTCTCATAATTTGCCAAATAAGAACTATGGTGGCGACTTGTCTGTTGGGAATAACACAGATAAATTTGACCAACTCCTAGACGAGGAAACGGATGTGGCAATCTATGGTCATGTCCACAAGCAGTTGCTTCGTTATGGAAGTCAAGGGCAACAAATTATCAATCCAGGTACGATTGGCATGCCCTATTTTGATTGGGAGGCGTTAAAAAATCACCGTGCCCAGTATGCCGTGATAGAAGTAGAAGATGGAGAATTGGTAAATATTCTATTCCGAAAAGTTTCTTATGATTATGAAGCGGAGTTAGAATTGGCCAAGTCCAAGGGGCTTCCCTTTATCGAAATGTATGAAGAACTACGCCGAGATGACAACTATCGGGGGCACAATCTGGAACTCTTAGCTAGTTTAATCGAAAAGCATGGGTATGTAGAGGATGTGAAGGATTATTTTGATTTTTTGTAAGAGTTGCTTTAATTAACAGATACTAAATAAAACGATTGGACGAGCCAATCGTTTTTAATGTATCTTATCGTAATTGAGACTGATCTGGTAGGTAAGAACCACCAAGATAGGTCTTGCTGAGTTTTTCAAGGGTTCCGTCTTGGTAGAGTTCTTTAAGGACCTTGTCAAATTGTTCTTTAAATTCTTTTTCGTCGCTTGAGAAGATAATGTAGTTATTTGGATTGTCATTGCTTTCCAAGTCAGCCACATTCAAGTCTAAACCACGGTCTTGGATAAATTTTTGAAAATTTTCGATAGAGTTATTAAAGATTTTATAAATAGTGAACTCAATGACCTTTTTAGCTTCAATAATTCGGTAAAAGTTTGACAATAAAATTATTTTATTTTAAAATATAGGTAACATAAAACTATTTAAAGGAGATAGTCATGAAAAAACTTCTTACTGCGGGCCTTGTACTCTTATCAGTTGCAACTTTAGCAGCTTGTGGAAATAAATCTTCTGATTCTGCAAGTAAAGCTTCAAGCTCGACTGAACAAACATCAGCTTCATCAAAAACAGATAACTCAAAGACAAACACATCTGAAGTTACTCTTCTAACAGATGAAGAAATCGACAACGCTAAAACAATTGGAGATATGAAAACTCTTTTTGGAAAGATGATTGACGGCTATAAGAAATATGTTGAAGAAATCGGTGACAAAGTTCCTGAGGCTCAAAAAGATGCTTATAAACAACAAGTAGAGCCTGCACTTAATTCACTAGAAACTTCAAGAAAAGCATTTAATGATGGCTTGTCAAGCGCAGGTTCTGACGATACAGAAATGCCAGAAGAAGCACGTACTGTCTTTCTTCAACAATTGAAGACTGCACGTGATGCTATGAAGCAAGCGATTGAGTCTGCAAGTAAAATTGTATCAGCGCAATAATATGAGTAAAGTAGGCGACTAAACGTCTACTTTTTCTTGTGCAAAAAATTTTATTATAGCTAGCAACTAAATCAAAAAGCTTGTAATTCTTGATTAAGAGATAGGATAAAAATCTCTACTTATGAAAAAACTCTGCAAGCTCTTTCAAAATGTGGTAAAATGGAAGCAGTAGAATTAGAAAAGGAACGTGCTTATGAAATTTCTTGAGTTAAATAAAAAACGTCATACGACTAAGCATTTTATTGATAAACCTGTTGATCCCAAGGATGTGCGTACGGCTATCGAAATTGCAACCTTGGCTCCAAGTGCCCACAATAGTCAGCCTTGGAAATTTGTGGTGGTTCGGGAGAAAAATGCTGAATTGGCAAAATTGGCTTATGGTTCGAACTTTGAGCAGGTATCATCAGCACCTGTAACCATTGCCCTGTTTACAGATACGGACTTAGCTAAACGTGCCCGCAAGATTGCCCGTGTCGGTGGAGCAAAGAACTTCTCAGAAGAGCAGCTTCAATACTTTATGAAAAATTTGCCTGCCGAGTTTGCGCGTTACAGTGAACAACAGGTCAGTGGCTATCTAGCCCTCAATGCAGGTTTGGTTGCCATGAACTTGGTTCTGGCTCTGACAGACCAGGGCATCGGTTCTAACATTATCCTTGGATTTGACAAATCAAAAGCCAATGAGGTTTTGGACATCGAAGACCGTTTCCGCCCAGAACTTTTGATCACAGTGGGTTACACAGACGAAAAATTAGAACCAAGTTACCGCTTGCCAGTAGATGAAATTATCGAGAAAAGATAGAAAGAAGAAAAAATGACAACAATTGATTTTACAGCAGAAGTAGAAAAACGCAAAGAAGACCTCTTGGCTGACCTATTCAGTCTTTTGGAAATTAATTCAGAACGTGATGACAGCAAAGCAGATGCTCAGCATCCATTTGGACCTGGTCCAGTGAAAGCCTTGGAAAAATTCCTTGAAATCGCAGACCGTGATGGTTACCCAACAAAAAATGTTGACAACTACGCAGGACATTTTGAGTTTGGACAAGGAGAAGAAGTCCTCGGAATCTTTGCCCACATGGACGTGGTGCCAGCTGGTAGTGGTTGGGACACAGATCCTTACACCCCAACTATCAAAGATGGTCGCCTCTACGCGCGTGGTGCTTCTGATGATAAGGGACCTACAACAGCTTGTTACTATGGCTTGAAAATCATCAAAGAGTTGGGTCTTCCAACTTCTAAGAAAGTTCGCTTCATCGTCGGAACAGACGAAGAATCAGGCTGGGCAGACATGGACTACTACTTTGAGCACGTAGGACTTGCGAAACCAGACTTTGGTTTCTCACCAGATGCTGAATTCCCTATCATTAATGGTGAAAAAGGAAATATCACAGAATACCTCCACTTTGCAGGTGAAAATACAGGTGCTGCCCATCTTCACAGTTTCACAGGTGGTTTGCGTGAAAACATGGTACCTGAATCAGCGACAGCAGTTGTTTCAGGTGACTTGGCTGACTTGCAAGCTAAACTAGATGTCTTTGTTGCGGAGCACAAACTCAGAGGAGAAATCAAAGAAGAAAACGGTCAGTACAAGGTGACTGTGATTGGTAAATCAGCTCATGGTGCTATGCCTGCTTCAGGTGTCAATGGAGCCACTTACCTAGCACTCTTCCTCAGCCAATTTGACTTTGCTGGACCAGCAAAAGACTACCTCGACATCGCTGGTAAGATTCTCTTGAATGACCATGAGGGTGAAAATCTCAAGGTGGCTCATGTTGATGAAAAGATGGGTGCCCTTTCTATGAATGCGGGTGTCTTCCGCTTTGACGAAACAAGTGCTGACAATACCATTGCCCTCAACTTCCGTTATCCAAAAGGAACAAGTCCAGAGCAAATCAAATCAGTTCTTGAAAACTTGCCAGTTGCTTCTGTTAGTCTTTCTGAACACGGTCACACCCCTCACTATGTGCCAATGGAAGATCCACTCGTTCAAACCTTGTTGAATGTCTATGAAAAACAAACTGGTCTTAAAGGTCACGAGCAAGTCATTGGTGGTGGAACCTTTGGCCGTTTGCTAGAACGTGGTGTTGCCTACGGTGCTATGTTCCCAGATTCTATTGATACCATGCACCAAGCCAATGAATTTATCGCCTTGGACGATCTCTTCCGAGCAGCAGCAATCTATGCAGAAGCTATCTATGAATTAATCAATAAAACGATAGAAGTCTGAGATTTTATGCTTAGACTTCTTTTTGGAGGGAAAACAGATGTCTCAAATCGAAAGAATCAAGCAAGCCATTATGGCGGATCCACAGAATACCAGCTATACAGAACGCGGAATCGAACCTCTCTTTGCAGCGCCAACAACTGCTTGTATCAATATTGTCGGTCAAGCTCCGGGCTTTAAAACGCAAGAAGCTGGAATTTATTGGAAGGATAAGAGTGGTGATCGTCTGCGTGAGTGGCTAGGTGTTGATGAAGATACCTTTTACAATTCGGGTTTGTTTGCAGTTATTCCCATGGACTTTTATTTCCCAGGACATGGAAAATCAGGCGACCTTCCACCCCGTAAAGGCTTTGCCGAAAAATGGCACCCACAACTCCTAAAGGAATGTCCAAATATTGAATTGACCCTTTTGATTGGGCAATATGCCCAAGCCTATTATCTTCATGAGAAAGTTAGTGGCAAGGTGACAGAAAGGGTAAAGCATTACCAGAACTACTTGCCTGAGTATTTCCCCTTAGTTCACCCTTCTCCTCGTAATCAAATCTGGATGGCTAAGAATCCTTGGTTTGAGTCTGAAGTGGTGCCAGAGTTGAAAAAAAGAATTAAAACGATTTTATAGTCAATGAAAATCAAAGAGCAAACTAGGAAGCTAGCCGCAGGCTGTACTTGAGTACGGTAAGGCGACGCTGACGTGGTTTGAATTTGATTTTCGAAGAGTATTAGGAGAAAAAGAATGAAAGAAATAGCCTTAGATGAATTTTATCAGCTTTACCAAAATGGTCAGCTTTCTCTAGTGGACGTGAGAGAAATAGAAGAGTTCAAGATGCTTCATTTAGAAGGCACCCACAACTTACCGCTTAGTCAACTGGCTGATACTTATGAGCAGTTGGACAATGAGCAGTTGCATTATGTCATTTGTAAATCAGGGATGAGATCAGCGCGTGCTTGCCAGTTCTTAGAGGAGCATGGATGCAAGGTTATCAATGTCCAAGGTGGCATGATGGCCTTTGAAAATCTTTAAAATTTTACATTTTTCTTACTTGGTGTGGACTAGGTAGGAGAAATTTGTTTTTAGATAATTCTTATTTTTAAAAATATTGAAAACATTCAATGATTAATTTTGGATGCTTTTTTCAAAGTCCTAATCATGGTATACTAGGTCAGTATTTTAGAAATATGAAGGAGATTATTATGGCTAAAAAAGGTGCCCTAACAGGCTTGCTCCTGTTTGGAATATTTTTTGGTGCGGGGAACTTGATTTTTCCGCCTTCTCTAGGTGCCCTATCTGGAGAACAGTTTCTTCCTGCCATCGCAGGTTTTGTATTTTCGGGTGTCGGGATTGCTGTCCTAACGCTCATCATCGGAACGCTAAACCCTAAAGGTTACATTCACGAGATTTCTAAGAAAATCTCACCTTGGTTTGCGACGCTTTATCTTGCAGTCCTCTATCTATCGATTGGACCCTTCTTTGCTATTCCGCGTACAGCAACAACAGCTTATGAGGTCGGCATCAACCCCCTCTTATCTGAAGCAAATAAAGGGCTTGGATTGATTATCTTTACCGTGCTATATTTTGCAGCAGCCTATCTGATCTCACTCAATCCTTCAAAGATTTTGGATCGAATCGGACGTATTTTAACACCAGTCTTTGCTTTGCTTATCGTTATCCTAGTTGTACTTGGTGCATTTAAATATGGCGGAACAAGCCCTCAAGCGGCTTCAGATGCTTATCAAGCTTCTGCCTTTGGTACAGGTTTCCTAGAAGGTTATAACACCTTGGATGCCCTTGCCTCAGTCGCTTTTAGTGTGATTGCTGTTCAAACCTTGAAACAACTTGGATTCTCCAGTAAGAAAGAATACATCTCAACTATTTGGGTGGTTGGTATCGTTGTAGCCCTTGCCTTTAGCGCTCTTTACATTGGTTTAGGTTTCCTTGGAAATCATTTCCCAGTACCAGCAGAAGCGATGAAGGGTGGAACACCAGGTGTTTATATCTTGTCGCAAGCAACTCAGGAAATCTTTGGTTCGACAGCTCAACTCTTCCTTGCTGTTATGGTAACTGTAACCTGCTTTACAACGACAGTTGGCTTGATCGTATCTACAGCTGAGTTCTTTAATGGTCGTTTCCCACAAATCAGCTATAAGGTCTATGCAACTGTCTTTACCTTGATTGGATTTGCTATTGCAAACCTCGGTCTGGATGCAATCATCAAGTACTCAGTTCCAGTATTAGTAATCTTGTACCCAATCACCATCGCCATTGTGATGATCGTGATTGTTAATAAGTTTGTACCCCTATCAAAACCCGGCATGCAGTTAACCATTGGGCTTGTTACAGCTATTGCTCTTGCAAGCGTCCTTGGAAGTTCCTTTAAGATTGAGTTTCTAGGAAAGCTGGTTAATGCCCTTCCGTTTGCTTCAGCATCTCTTCCATGGCTAGTGCCAGCAATTATCGGAATCTTGCTTTCCTTGGTCCTTCCGAACAAGCAAGAAAGCGATGTTTTTGAGATGGAATAAAAAATAGAAATCACTTTTGTAAGTCAACTCTACAGGAGTGATTTTTCTTTTTTCCTCTCTACTGAAATGTGTTATAATAGGTAGCAAAAGAGGTGAAGAAATGAATCAGACTATAAACTATATCAAAGAACTAACCGCTATTACATCTCCGACGGGCTTTACTCGTGAGATTTCAGAATACCTAGTCCATACTTTAGAAGAGCTTGGTTACCAGCCGGTTCGTACAGCCAAGGGCGGTGTCAATGTGGCCATTAAAGGTCAAAATGATGAACAACATCGCTATGTGACTGCCCATGTGGATACACTCGGAGCTATTGTCCGTGCTGTCAAATCAGACGGCCGTCTCAAATTGGACCGTATCGGTGGCTTTCCTTGGAACATGATTGAAGGTGAAAACTGTACCGTTCATGTGGCTAGCACAGGTCAAAAAGTATCAGGAACCATCCTCATCCACCAAACTTCTTGTCATGTCTACAAGGATGCAGGAACTGCAGAACGCACGCAGGACAATATGGAAGTGCGTTTGGATGCAAAAGTAACCAGTGAAAAAGAAACTCGTGCTCTTGGTATTGAGGTCGGTGATTTTATCAGCTTTGATCCACGAACCGTCGTGACAGAGACAGGTTTTATCAAGTCTCGTCATTTGGACGATAAGGTCAGCGCAGCGATTTTGCTCAATCTCCTTCGCATTTATAAGGAAGCGAAGATTGAATTGCCAGTAACAACCCATTTTGCTTTTTCAGTCTTTGAAGAAGTGGGGCATGGGGCTAATTCTAATATTCCTGCTCAGGTAGTAGAATATCTGGCTGTGGATATGGGAGCTATGGGAGATGACCAGCAAACAGATGAGTACACTGTGTCTATCTGTGTCAAGGATGCTTCAGGGCCTTATCACTATGATTTCCGTCAACACTTGGTGGCCTTGGCTAAAGAGCAAGATATTCCATTTAAGCTGGATATCTATCCATTTTATGGTTCGGACGCTTCAGCAGCTATGTCAGCAGGAGCAGAGGTCAAGCATGCCCTCCTTGGAGCTGGTATTGAATCCAGTCACTCTTACGAACGAACACATATTGATTCGGTCGTGGCGACTGAGCGTATGGTCGATGCCTATCTCAAGAGTGCATTGGTAGACTAATATGTGCTTGATTTGTCAAAGAATTGAATGGATAAAGGTAGGGAAGAATCCCTACTTTGTAAAAGAACTAGAAACAGGCTATGTTGTTATTGGAGACCACCAATACTTTAAGGGCTATACCTTATTTCTGGCAAAAGAGCATGTCACAGAACTCTATCAGATGGAGACTTCTGTGAAACTTCGCTTTCTAGAGGAAATGAGTTTGGTCCAAGAAGCTGTTGCCAAAGCGTTTAAAGCTGAAAAGATGAACATCGAACTTCTAGGAAATGGAGATGCCCACGCTCACTGGCACCTCTTTCCAAGACGATCAGGTGATATGAATGGTCATGGTCTTAATGGTCGTGGTCCAGTCTGGTGGGTGCCCTGGGAAGAAATGGCGGCAGAAGATTGCCAAGTGCAATCCCGTGAGTTGGAACAAATGATTAAAGCCTTATCCGATGAATTAGAGAAGCATGTGATTTAAGAGAGGAAGAAAAAAATGAAAAAAAGATACATCGTTTTATCCGGTTTGCTAGCAGTAACCCTAGCAGCATGTTCTCAAGAAACACCTAAAAATGAAGAAAATACTCAAAAAACGGAACAAACTAGTCAACCTGAGGGTACTGTAGGGAGCAAATCTCAAGCTTCTAGTCAGAAGAAGGCAGAAGTTGTCAATAAGGGAGATCACTATAGTATACAAGGAAAATACGATGAAATCGTCGTGGCTAATAAGCACTATCCTTTGTCAAAAGACTACAATCCAGGAGAAAATCCAACAGCCAAGGCGGAGTTGCTGAAACTCATTGCAGCAATGCAAGCAGCTGGCTACCCAATCAGCGATCATTACAGTGGTTTTAGAAGTTATGAAACTCAAACCAAACTTTATCAAGACTATGTGAATCAAGATGGTAAGGAAGAGGCAGATCGCTACTCAGCCCGCCCTGGATACAGTGAACACCAAACAGGTCTTGCTTTTGATTTGATTGGGACTAATGGAGAATTAGTGACAGAGGAGAAGGCGGCTCAGTGGCTCTTGGATCATGCAGCTGACTATGGCTTTGTTGTTCGCTATCTCAAAGGCAAGGAAAAAGAGACTGGCTACATGGCGGAAGAATGGCATCTTCGCTACGTTGGAAAAGAAGCCAAAGAAATTGCTGCAAGTGGCCTTAGTTTGGAAGAATACTATGGCTTTGAAGGCGGAGATTACGTCGATTAAAAAAGAAATTTTTCTCTTGCATTTTTAGATAAATAGTGTATAATAGATGGGTATGTGTAAAGCATACTTGTGGGAGGTAAAAATCTTTAATTACCGCCAAAACCACAAAGGAGGATTTAAAAATGGCTAAAAAAGTCGAAAAACTTGTAAAATTGCAAATCCCTGCTGGTAAAGCTACACCAGCTCCACCGGTTGGACCTGCTCTTGGTCAAGCTGGTATCAACATCATGGGATTCACAAAAGAGTTCAACGCTCGTACAGCTGACCAAGCTGGTATGATCATTCCAGTTGTTATCTCAGTATACGAAGACAAATCATTTACTTTCGTTACAAAAACACCACCAGCTGCTGTTCTTTTGAAAAAAGCTGCAGGTGTTGAAAAAGGATCAGGTACACCTAACAAAACTAAAGTTGCTACAGTTACTCGTGCACAAGTACAAGAAATTGCAGAAACTAAGATGCCAGATTTGAACGCGGCAAACATTGAGTCTGCAATGCGTATGATCGAAGGTACTGCTCGTTCTATGGGATTCACTGTTGTTGACTAATCAATAACACAGTAGAAAATCTCACAGCAGTCTATTAGTTGCTTTTCATACTGGGCCAGTGGCTGATGCTTGTACTTGAGTACAGCAAAGGAACTGAACGAAGTAAAAAAAGGAAAATAATAGACTGAAAACCCGCAAGACTTCATCATTTCGAGAAGTGACGTGGGAGATGAAAATCGATTGAACCACTTACAAGGAGAATAGAAAATGGCTAAAAAAAGCAAACAACTTCGTGCTGCTCTTGAGAAAATCGACAGCACAAAAGCATACAGTGTAGAAGAAGCTGTAGCACTTGCAAAAGAAACTAACTTTGCAAAATTTGACGCAACTGTAGAAGTTGCTTACAACTTGAACATTGACGTTAAAAAAGCTGACCAACAAATCCGTGGCGCAATGGTATTGCCAAACGGTACTGGTAAAACTTCACGCGTTCTTGTTTTCGCACGTGGTGCAAAAGCTGAAGAAGCAAAAGCTGCTGGTGCAGACTTTGTTGGTGAAGATGACCTTGTTGCGAAAATCAACGACGGTTGGTTGGACTTCGACGTAGTTATCGCTACACCTGATATGATGGCTCTTGTTGGACGTCTTGGACGTGTCCTTGGACCACGTAACTTGATGCCAAACCCTAAAACTGGTACTGTAACAATGGATGTTGCTAAAGCAGTTGAAGAGTCTAAAGGTGGTAAAATCACATACCGTGCTGACCGTGCAGGTAACGTTCAAGCAATCATCGGTAAAGTATCATTTGAAGCTGAAAAATTGGTTGAAAACTTCAAAGCTTTCAACGAAACAATCCAAAAATCAAAACCAGCTACAGCTAAAGGAACTTACGTAACAAACTTGACAATCACAACTACTCAAGGTGTTGGTATCAAAGTTGACGTAAACTCACTTTAATCAGTAGTTTATAAAAGAGAAGACGAGTACGAAAGTGCTCGTTTTTTTTTGATGAGCATTACCTTTTAGAAAATCAGTTCATTGATCAGCTTTGTAGCAATAGTGCGTTTCCTCTTCTTCTTTCACAGAAAATATGGTATAATAGAGAGTAAAAAACTTTGAAAGAAAGAAAAAGATGAATTTAAAAGATTATATCGCAACGATTGAAAATTATCCTAAGGAAGGCATTACCTTCCGTGATATCAGCCCTTTGATGGCAGATGGAAATGCTTATAGCTACGCTGTTCGTGAAATTGTTCAGTATGCAACGGACAAGAAGATCGACATGATCGTGGGTCCAGAGGCTCGTGGATTTATTGTCGGATGCCCAGTTGCTTTTGAATTGGGAATTGGCTTTGCACCTGTTCGTAAACCAGGAAAATTGCCACGTGAAGTGATTTCTGCTGACTATGAGAAAGAGTACGGTATTGATACCTTAACCATGCATGCTGATGCAATCAAGCCAGGCCAACGCGTTCTCATCGTAGATGATCTCTTGGCAACAGGTGGAACTGTCAAGGCAACAATTGAGATGATTGAAAGACTTGGTGGAATTGTAGCAGGCTGTGCTTTCTTGATTGAACTGGATGAGCTTAAAGGCCGTGAAAAAATCGGAGATTACGATTACAAGGTACTTATGCATTATTAATGAAAAACAGTCCTTGGGGCTGTTTTCTCTTCATCTGCTATATAAACAAACTATAGCTAGTTAGAGAAAAACTATAATTGAAAACTATATCTTCTTGCAGTATAATAAAAGGACTAAGTGTTTGAGATTTGACTTCAAACACATTCAATTATTTCTAAAAGAGTACAGTTAGGAGAAGGTTATGCCGATTAGAATTGATAAAAAATTACCAGCTGTTGAGATTTTAAGGACAGAAAATATCTTTGTGATGGACGACCAACGGGCCGCTCATCAGGATATTCGCCCCTTGAGGATTTTGATTTTAAATCTCATGCCCCAAAAGATGGTAACAGAAACGCAACTTTTGCGGCATTTGGCTAATACACCGTTGCAATTAGATATTGATTTCTTATATATGGAAACGCATCATTCCAAGACAACCCGTGCCGAACATATGGAAACTTTCTATAAGACCTTTCCAGAGGTCAAGGATGACTTCTTTGATGGAATGATTATCACGGGAGCACCAGTGGAGCATTTGCCTTTTGAGGAGGTGGATTACTGGGAAGAATTCAAGCAGGTTATCGAATGGTCCAAGACGCATGTTTTTTCAACCCTGCATATCTGTTGGGGTGCACAAGCAGGTCTTTATGTTCGCTATGGCGTTGAAAAGCACCAGATGGATCGGAAACTATCAGGTATTTACCCACAGGATACTTTAAAAGAGGGGCACCTTCTTTTTAGAGGTTTTGATGATCGCTATGTAGCTCCTCATTCTCGTCATACTGAGATTTTAAAAGAAGAGATCTTAAACAAGACCAATCTTGAGATTCTATCAGAAGGTCCTGAGGTTGGGGTTTCTATCTTAGCTAGTCGAGATTTGCGTGAGATTTATAGTTTTGGTCATTTGGAGTATGATCGTGACACTTTGGCAAGAGAGTATTTTCGTGATTATGAGGCGGGACTCGATCCTCATATCCCAGAGAACTACTTTAAAAATGATGATGTAAATGAGACGCCCTGTCTTTGTTGGTCTTCATCAGCTGCCCTCTTTTTCAGCAATTGGGTAAACTATGCAGTTTATCAAGAAACCCCTTTTGACTGGAGAAAGGTAGAGGATGATGCGGCTGCATTTGGATATTTATAAGAGGAATTATGACATATTTTGACGCTTTTAAATCAGGGAACTTGGTTTTACCAAGTGCCCTGCTCTTGCATTTTAAGGAACTCTTTCCTTCCAGCGAAGATTTTCTCGTCTGGCAATTTTTCTATTTACAAAATACCACAGCCTTAGGAGATGTTTCGCCTAGCCAAATAGCTGAAATCATTGGGAAAGAAGTGGCAGATGTCAACCAATCCATTTCGAATTTGACTGAAAATGGTTTGCTACAATATCGGACCATTGAACTAAATGGGGAAATTGAGCTGATTTTTGATGCTAGTCTGGCTTTTGAACGCTTGGATAGCTTGCTAGATACCCAAGCTCCAGCTACAACTGCCCCAAACTCCAAAAATCAATTGAAGGATCTGGTTGAAACCTTTCAGCAGGAATTGGGGCGCTTGTTAACACCATTTGAAATCGAAGATCTTTCCAAGACTGTCAAAGAAGATGGAATCAAGGCGGATTTGATCAAGGAAGCTCTCCGAGAGGCGGTTTTTAATGGCAAACCAAACTGGAAGTACATTCAGGCAATCCTTCGTAACTGGCGCCATGAAGGTATCCAGTCTGTGGCTCAGGTGGAGGCCAAACGAGCAGAGCGAGAAGCGAACAATCCCAAACAAGTTCAGGCTTCAGCTGATTTCCTCGATGCTATGAATTTGTGGCAAGATTAGTTGCTTGAAAAATCTTGAAAATTAGAGTAAGGTTTGCAAGCTCCTTATAAATATGATAGAATAATAGTGAATAAAATGAAAAAAGAGGTATGTGAAATGTCACGTAAACCATTTATCGCTGGTAACTGGAAAATGAACAAAAATCCAGAAGAAGCAAAAGCATTCGTTGAAGCCGTTGCATCAAAACTTCCTTCATCAGACCTTGTTGAAGCAGGTATCGCAGCTCCTGCAGTTGATTTGACAGCTGTTCTTGCTGCTGCTAAAGGTTCAAACCTTAAAGTTGCTGCTCAAAACTGCTACTTTGAAAATGCAGGTGCGTTCACTGGTGAAACTAGCCCACAAGTTTTGAAAGAAATCGGTACAGACTACGTTGTGATCGGTCACTCAGAACGTCGTGACTACTTCCATGAAACTGACGAAGATATCAACAAAAAAGCAAAAGCAATCTTTGCAAACGGTATGCTTCCAATCATCTGTTGTGGTGAGTCACTTGAAACTTACGAAGCTGGTAAAGCGGCTGAATTCGTAGGTGCTCAAGTATCTGCTGCATTGGCTGGCTTGACAGCTGAACAAGTTGCTTCAACAGTTATCGCTTACGAGCCAATCTGGGCTATCGGTACTGGTAAATCAGCTTCACAAGACGATGCACAAAAAATGTGTAAAGTTGTTCGTGACGTTGTAGCTGCCGACTTCGGTCAAGAAGTTGCGGACAAAGTTCGTGTTCAATACGGTGGTTCTGTTAAACCTGAAAACGTTGCTTCATACATGGCTTGCCCAGACGTTGACGGTGCCCTTGTTGGTGGTGCGTCACTTGAAGCTGAAAGCTTCTTGGCATTGCTTGATTTTGTAAAATAATCTAGCTCATTCTAGACAGACAGTTAAAAGTACTAAGTGACTTTGACTGCCTGTCTTATTTTTACTTGGAGCATTCTTGTGAAAGAGGGATTTTTCTAGACTAGGAAAGTTCCTTAGGGAAAGAAAGGCGTGCAGATGCGCGCTCTTTTCTATATCAAAAGGTTATGAAAGGGGGGAGTTATGCTCTATATTTGGTCTTATTTGAAAAAATATCCCAAGTGGTTATTCTTGGATTTCTTTGGAGCGGTTTTCTTTGTTATTGTCAATCTTGGGCTGCCAACTGTTCTGGCTCGGATGATTGATGAAGGTGTGAATAAAGGGAATGAACAGCAATTGTATGTTTGGGCTGCAATTATGCTGGTGATTATCCTATGTGGAACCTTGGGGCGTATAGTCTTAGCCTACGCTGCTAGTAAGCTGACGACCAATATGGTCAAGGATATGAGGGATGATCTCTATGCCAAATTACAAGAGTATTCTCATCACGAATATGAAAAGATTGGAGTGTCTTCACTGGTTACTCGCATTACCAGTGATGCCTTTGTTCTCATGCAGTTTGCAGAACAGACCTTAAAACTGGGTGTCATCACCCCCATGATGATGCTGTCTAGTATCTTAATGATCTTCCTGACCAGTCCGTCATTAGCCTGGATAGTGGCCTTTGCAGTACCTTTCTTAGCCGTGGTGGTCATTTATGTAGCGGTCAAGACTCGACCATTATCAGAGAAACAGCAGGCTACCTTAGATAAGATAAACCAATATGCCAGGGAAAATCTGATGGGACTCCGTGTCATTCGTGCCTTTGCCCGTGAGGAGTTTCAAGAGGAACGTTTTGCAGGACAAAATGCAGTCTATGCAGCTAATTCCAATCGTCTGTTTAAACTAACTGGCTTGACAGAACCCTTGTTTGTTCAAATTATCATTGCCATGATTGTAGCCATTGTCTGGTTTGCTCTGGACCCTATCAAACAAGGAAGCTTGCAAATTGGGGACCTAGTAGCCTTTATCGAATATAGTTTCCACGCCCTCTTGTCCTTCCTTTTCCTATCCAATCTCTTCACCATGTATCCTCGTACAGCCGTTTCGAGTGAACGTTTGAAAGAAGTCATGGATATGCCGATTTCTATTGATCCCAATGAAGGAGGAGTCAGAGAGACAGCAACCCACGGATATTTGGAATTTGAAAATGTCACCTTTGCCTATCCTGGCGAGACGGAAAATCCTGTTTTGCATAACATTTCTTTCAGCGCTAAACCAGGTGAAACCATTGCCTTTATCGGATCAACCGGGTCGGGCAAGTCCTCTCTTGTACAATTGATTCCTCGTTTTTACGATGTCACGCTTGGGAAAATCAAGGTTGATGGTGTCGATGTGAGGGATTATCGCCTCAAGTCTCTTCGTCAAAAGATTGGTTTTATCCCGCAGAAGGCCTTGCTCTTTACAGGAACTATCGCTGAAAATATCCGCTATGGGAAGGAAGATGCTAGTCACAAAGACCTACATCAGGCAGCGGATGTGGCGCAAGCCAAAGATTTTATCGAAAGCCGAGACGAAGGATTTGAGACCCATCTAGCTGAAGGCGGAAGCAATCTTTCTGGTGGACAGAAACAGCGTCTTTCAATTGCCAGAGCTGTTATAAAGAATCCTTATATCTATATTTTTGACGATTCCTTTTCAGCCTTGGATTATCGCACAGATGCCATTCTACGCCGTCGTCTCAAGGAAGTCACTCAAAATGCTACAGTCTTAATCGTTGCCCAACGTGTTGGGACCATTATGGATGCGGACCAAATTATCGTTCTTGATAAGGGAGAAATCGTGGGTCGCGGTCGACATGAGGAATTGATGGAGACCAATGATATCTATCGTGAAATTGCTGAGTCGCAGTTGAAAAATGCATCTCTAACAGAAGAATAGGAGGAAATATGAAAACACAATCTAGTTTGGCTCGTTTGTGGAGCTATTTAAAGGCCTACCGTTTTTCTGTCTTCTTTGCAGTCTTTCTAAAAGTTTTGAGTGTAGTCATGAGTGTCTTAGAACCTTTTGTCTTGGGGCTAGCCATTACGGAGTTGACAAAAAATCTCTTAGATATGGCTAATGGACTGGCAGGTGCTGGTATCAATACTGGTTACATCGGAACTGTTTTAATCATTTACCTCTTTAGAGGTCTCTTGTATGAACTTGGTTCTTATTATTCCAACTATTTCATGACTAATGCGGTCCAGTCCATGACCCAGGATCTGCGAAATGAAATGACTGAAAAGATTAATCGTATCCCTGTGTCTTTCTTTGATAAACACCAGTTTGGTGATTTATTGGGACGCTTTACCAGTGATGTTGAGACGGTGTCTAATGCCCTTCAACAGTCTTTCCTACAAATTGTCAATGCTGTTCTGACGATTGTTCTCGTCATGGGAATGGTTTTATACTTGAACTTTCAACTGGCTATAGTAGTGATTCTATCCATCCCAGTGACCTATTTTGGTGCCAGAAGCATCCTGAAACGTTCTCAGCCTTATTTTAAAGAGCAGGCGGCTATTTTAGGACGGATGAATGGCTATGTGCAGGAAAATCTTACAGGTTTTAATGTCTTGAAACTCTACGGTCGTGAGGAAACTTCTCATAAAGAATTTTCTAAGATTACAGATGATCTCCAACGTGTTGGTTTTAAAGCCAGCTTTATCTCTGGGCTCATGATGCCAGCTCTTCATGCTGTATCGGACTTGACCTATCTGATCGTTGCAGTTCTCGGTGGTTTACAGGTTATCGCGGGCCGTTTGACAGTGGGGAATATGCAGGCCTTTGTTCAGTATGTTTGGCAGGTCAGCCAGCCTATCCAAAACATCACACAACTTGCGGGTCAAATGCAAAGTGCTAAGTCTTCGCTAGACCGCATCTTCGACATCTTGGATGAGACAGAGGAAGTCAAGGGAGAAGAACTCGAAATCCTTGAACCCTTAACAGGTCAGGTGACCTTCCAACATGTTGACTTCCAGTATGTTGAAAACAAACCATTGATTCGAGACTTTAATCTGGAAGTTCAACCGGGAGAGATGGTGGCGATTGTTGGTCCTACTGGAGCTGGTAAGACGACCTTAATCAATCTGCTTATGCGCTTTTACGATGTCACAGCAGGCGCAATCTTGGTTGACGGGCAGGATATTCGCCAGTTGTCACGTCAAGACTACCGCCGTCAGTTTGGGATGGTCTTGCAGGATGCTTGGCTTTATGAAGGTACGATCAAAGAAAACCTACGTTTTGGAAATCTTGACGCCAGTGACGAGGAAATAATAGAAGCTGCCAAAGCAGCAAATGTAGACCACTTTATCCGAACTCTTCCTGGCGGTTACAACATGGAGATGAACCAAGAGTCAAGTAATATTTCCCTCGGACAAAAACAACTTTTGACCATCGCGCGTGCTCTCCTAGCCAATCCTAAAATTCTTATTTTGGATGAAGCGACTTCCTCTGTTGACACCCGTTTGGAACTTTTGATTCAAAAAGCCATGAAACGGTTGATGAAGGGAAGAACAAGCTTTGTCATCGCCCACCGTCTCTCTACTATTCAAGAAGCGGATAAGATTCTCGTTCTTAAGGATGGGCAGATTATTGAGCAGGGAAATCATGAAAGCTTGCTCCAAGCAAGAGGCTTTTATTATGATTTGTACCAAAGTCAATTTTCGGGTAAATCTGATCAAGTCAGCTAATAAAATAAAGCTAAATTTTTCTTAAATTATCAGTCAATTACAACTTTTTTAATATGGGTTAATTTTCTTGCTTTTGTCTACTTGGAGTGGTATACTGAGGTAGTAATCAATAATATGGTTACAAAAATAATTTTACGAGGTGAAAAAAATGGTTGAATTGAAAAAAGATGCATTAAAAGACGTAACAACATTATCTAAATCAGCGCCTGAAGCGCTAGCAAAAACAAAGGAAGTGCTTAACCAAGCAGTAGCAGACTTGTATGTGGCTCACATTGCCCTTCACCAAGTTCACTGGTACATGCGTGGTCGTGGTTTCCAAGTATGGCATCCTAAGATGGATGAATACATGGATAGCCTAGATGGTTACCTTGATGAAGTCAGCGAACGTTTGATCACCCTTGGAGGCAAACCTTACTCAACTTTGACAGAATTCCTTCAACACAGTGAAATCGAAGAAGAAGAAGGAGAATTCCGTAACGTTGAAGAAAGCTTGGAACGTGTTCTAGCGATTTATCGCTACCTCATCGCTCTTTTCCAAAAAGCTTTGGATGTGACTGATGAAGAAGGTGATGATGTTACAAACGATATCTTTGTTGGTGCTAAGGCTGAACTTGAGAAAACAGTTTGGATGCTTGCAGCAGAACTTGGACAAGCTCCTGGTTTGTAAAATATAGTTGCTATCCCTTTTATCATGAGGTGCTTGATAAGTGCCCATGACCAATCATCTTTTAAAAGTCATGTAACTGTAAAAAGTTGCATGACTTTTTTATCTGCTAGACTTAGGATACATTGTCAAAAGTAGGATTTTACGGTATAATAGTTGCTGTTCGAGAAATTTTGATTTTCAAAGAATAGTGAAATGTTATAAGGAGAACCCATGAACAATTTACCAAATTGCCCAAAATGTAATTCAGAATATGTCTACGAAGATGGAAATCTCTTGGTCTGCCCAGAGTGTGCCTATGAATGGAATCCTGCTGAAGTTGCAGAAGTAGAAGAAGGTGTTGTCGCTATCGATGCTAACGGAAATAAATTGGCTGACGGTGATACTGTAACTCTTATCAAGGATTTGAAAGTAAAAGGTGCGCCAAAGGATTTAAAACAAGGAACTCGCGTTAAAAATATCCGTATCGTAGAAGGTGACCACAACATCGACTGTAAGATTGATGGTTTTGGAGCTATGAAACTCAAGTCAGAATTTGTTAAGAAAATCTAGCCATGAAACTGAATTATAAATTTATCTTTTACAGTCGTGTACTTTTGTTCTTAGCGGCATTTACAGGAGTTTATTTGGAGATTACCAAGCACGGTGGCTTTGGTATGCTCCTTTACTACACAGTGTTGTCCAATCTTTTGGTAACGATTTTCACGGGCTACCTGCTCCGTGTGATGAGCCGTTCAGGTGAAAATTGGCAAAGTCCGACCTTGCTTCGTCTTAAGGGTGGTGTTACCATGAGTATCATGATTACCTGTGTGATTTACCATTTTATGCTTGCTCCGATCGCGACAGACTTTTACCGTGTGGAAAATTTCCTTTGTCACTATATCGTTCCACTCTGGTTTTTAGCCGATACTCTCTTCTTCGATAAACGGGGTCAATACAAGATCTGGGATCCAGTCTTGTGGACCATCTTGCCCTTGGTTTATATGATTTTTGCCTTGTTTAACGGCCTGGTCTTGAAGCTCAATATTCCAAATTCCAAGGACAATCCCTTCCCATATTTCTTTTTGAATGTGAACAAGGGTTGGGACGTGGTCATCAAATGGTGTTTGATCATTTTTGCGGCTTATATGGTTGCAGGCTTCATCTTCTATCTGATCAAGCAAATCAAGCGAAAATAGTCTTCCTATTAGGAAAGTTAGGACGGAGTCTCTAGTTCAATCGGGCTCCTTCTTTTCTTGCCATCTTCCTTTTAAAAGGATAAACAGTGAGAAATATACAGAAAGAAAATTCATGAAACAATATTTAGAACGGGCTAGTATTTTGGCCCTCTCCCTCGTTTTGATTACCTCCTTTTCCATCTCAAGTGCTCTGCCAGCCATGTTTGACTACTATCAAGGCTACCCCAAAGAACAAATCGAGCTCCTGATCAGTCTCCCTTCTTTTGGAATCATGATTATGCTGGTTTTAAATGGGTTTTTGGAGCGTTTGCTTCCTGAGCGTCTTCAGATTAGTCTGGGACTTCTCATCCTCTCTATCGGTGGAACAGCTCCCTTCTGGTATCAGGATTATAATTTTGTCTTTGCTATGCGGATTTTATTTGGCTTGGGTGTTGGGATGATCAATGCCAAGGCTATTTCCATCATCAGCGAACGCTATCATGGAAAGACACGGATCCAGATGCTGGGTCTCCGCGGATCAGCGGAAGTTGTCGGGGCGTCGATTTTGACTCTAGTGGTAGGTCAACTCTTATCCTTGGGATGGACAGTGACCTTCTTGGCCTACAGTGCGGGATTTTTAGTATTGATCCTTTATCTGCTCTTTGTCCCTTATGGAAAAGAAAAGAAAGAAACAAAGAAAAAAGAGGCTGAAACAACTCGTTTGACAGGACAGATGAAAGGCTTAATTTTTCTATTGGCTGTCGAAGCAGCAGTTGTTGTCTGTACCAACACAGCTATCACCATTCGTATTCCTAGTCTGATGGTGGAAAGAGGTCTAGGGGATGCCCAGTTATCGAGTTTGGTTTTAAGTATCATGCAGTTGATTGGTATCTTGGCAGGTGTGAGTTTTTCTTTCTTTATCTCTCTGTTTAAAGAAAGGTTGCTCCTTTGGTCAGGTATCACCTTTGGATTGGGGCAGATTGTGATTGCCTTGTCTCCGTTATTGGGTGTGATGGTAGTTGGAAGTGTTGTGGCAGGTTTTTCTTACAGTGTGGCCTTGACCACTGTCTTTCAGCTTCTTTCTGAAAGAATCCCAGCCAAGCTCCTTAATCAGGCAACATCTTTTGCAGTGCTAGGATGCAGCTTTGGAGCCTTTACAACACCTTTCATTCTTGGGGCGATTGGCTTTGTTACTCAAAACGGTATGTTGGTCTTTACCATTCTAGGATGCTGGTTGATTGTCACTTCTATTTTTGTTATGTACGCACTTCAAAAAAGAGCTTAGGATTGGTTTCCTAAGTTTTTCTTTTTGGGAATTTTGTACCCAGACAATTATCGGTTTTTAAACTTGTTTACACTTTTATTTCCTGATAAAATAGAAGTTATGACAAGATATAAAGCAATCATTTCCTATGACGGGTATGCATTTGCTGGTTTTCAGCGCCAGCCTCATGCGCGGAGCGTTCAAGAGGAAATCGAAAAAACCTTAACGAGACTCAATAAGGGACAAGCCATCACTGTTCACGGTGCTGGTAGGACAGATAGTGGGGTCCATGCTCTGGGACAGGTCATTCATTTTGATTTGCCCTATCAGATGAATGAGGAAAAACTCCGTTTTGCTCTGGATACTCAGTCTCCAGAAGATATCGATGTGATTTCAATTGAGATTGTGGCGGATGATTTTCATTGCCGTTATGCAAAACATAGCAAGACCTATGAGTTTATCGTGGATAGGGGGCGCCCCAAAAATCCTATGCGTCGTCACTATACCACTCACTTTCCTTATCCACTCGATGTGGAACGGATGCAGGCGGCCATCAAAAAGCTAGAGGGAACCCATGATTTCACCGGTTTTACAGCGTCTGGTACCAGTGTAGAGGACAAGGTTCGCACCATCACAGAAGCAAGTCTAACAATCGATGAGACAGGGCAGTTTTTAACCTTTACCTTCTCTGGAAATGGTTTTCTTTACAAACAGATTCGCAATATGGTGGGGACTCTTCTCAAAATCGGAAATAATCGAATGCCAGTTGAGCAGATTGACTTGATTTTGGAGAAGAAGGACAGGCAACTTGCAGGTCCAACGGCTGCACCGAATGGCTTGTATTTAAAGGAGATTCGTTATGAAGAATAATCGTATTTTAGCCCTTTCTGGGAATGATATTTTTAGTGGTGGTGGTTTATCAGCCGATCTTGCTACCTATACCTTGAACGGTTTGCATGGCTTTGTAGCAGTGACTTGTTTGACAGCCTTGACAGAAAAGGGTTTTGAGGTCTTTCCAACAGACGACGTTATTTTTCAACATGAGTTGAATAGCTTGCGTGATGTCGAGTTTGCAGGGATTAAGATTGGTCTTCTCCCTACTGTCAGTGTGGCTGAGAAGGCACTGGACTTTATCAAGCAACGTCCTGGAGTGCCGGTGGTATTGGACCCCGTCTTGGTCTGCAAGGAAACGCATGATGTGGCAGTCAGCCAACTCTGTCAAGAGTTGATTCGCTTTTTCCCTCATGTGAGTGTGATCACTCCTAATCTCCCAGAAGCCGAATTATTAGCGGGTCAAGAGATCAAAACCTTGGAAGATATGAAAGCTGCAGCGCAGAAATTGCATGATTTAGGAGCGCCAGCAGTCATTATCAAGGGAGGTAATCGCCTTAGTCAGGACAAGGCTGTGGATGTCTTTTATGATGGGCAAAATTTTACAGTTCTAGAAAATCCAGTCATTCAAGGCCAAAATGCTGGCGCAGGTTGTACCTTTGCCTCAAGCATTGCCAGTCACTTGGTTAAAGGGGATGAACTTTTACCAGCAGTAGAAAGTTCTAAAGCTTTCGTTTACCGTGCTATTGCACAAGCAGATCAATATGGAGTAAGACAATATGAAGCAAACAAAAACAACTAAAATCGCCCTTGTATCTCTATTAACCGCCCTTTCTGTGGTTCTAGGTTATTTCTTAAAGATTCCAACACCAACAGGTATTCTAACTCTCTTAGATGCGGGTATCTTCTTTGCAGCCTTCTACTTTGGCAGTAAAGAGGGGGCTGTCGTTGGAGGACTAGCAGGTTTCTTGATTGACCTCTTATCAGGCTATCCACAGTGGATGTTCTTTAGCCTGATCAACCATGGCTTGCAGGGATTTTTCGCAGGATTTAAAGGAAAAACTCAGTGGCTAGGCCTTATCTTAGCAACGATTGTTATGGTGGGGGGTTACGCCTTGGGTTCAACTTTGATGAATGGATGGGCAGCAGCCCTACCAGAAATCCTACCAAACTTCCTGCAAAATATCGTGGGAATGGTTGTAGGGTTTGTGCTTAGTCAAAGTATTAAGAAAATTAAGTAAAGCGGCTGGAGAAAAGTTTTAAAAATCAGAAAAACGCATAATATCAGGTGTTGAAAAACCTTGATACTATGCGTTTTATTGTGGGAAGATTTTATACTCTTCGAAAATCAAATTTAAACCGCGTCAACGTCGCCTTGCCGTACTCAAGTACAGCCTGCGGCTAGTTTCCTAGTTTGTTCTTTGATTTTCATTGAGTATTAGATGAATATTAATCAAAATAAAGCAAGTCTTTGCTGGTGCTTGTAAAGAGGTCAAAGCCATCCTTGGTAACAACACCGCAGTCTTCGATACGAACGCCGACTTTACCAGGGATATAGATACCTGGTTCAACAGAGAAGCACATGCCTTCTTCAATGACCATGTCATTTCCTTCCATGATAGATGGGAATTCGTGGACATCCATACCGATACCGTGACCGAGACGGTGGTTAAAGTACTCACCGTAACCAGCTTTTTCGATGACTTCACGGGCAGCGCGGTCTACTTCATGAGCAGTCACACCAGGTTTGATAAAGTCAAGAGCAGCTTGTTGGGCTTCAAGGGTCAAGTTGTAAATATCTTTCTTGAATTGGTCTGGTTTGCCGACAGCGACTGTACGAGTCATATCTGATGCGTAGCCATTGACCATAACACCCAGGTCAAAGAGGAGAAGGGCGTCTTTTTCGACCTTGTTTGCACCAGGAATTCCGTGTGGATTTGCAGCATTATCACCAGTCAATACCATGGTATCAAAACTCATTTCATAGCCTTCACGTTTTAAGGCGAAGTCGATTTGGGCAATGATATCTGTCTCTGTTTTATCAAGAGAGATATTGTCAAAACCAACTTTTACAGCCTTATCAGCATAGAGCCCTGCAACCATCATTTTTTGGACTTCATCAGCTGATTTGATGAGGCGCATGCGTTGGATACGAGGGGTGAGGTTTTTAAACTCAGCAGTTTCAAAGACAGTTTTCAAACCATGGTATTTAGTCAAGATAAGATTATCAAACTCAACAGCGACACGTTTGAAGTCAAGTTGTGGAAGAGCATGTTTCATTTTTTGCCATGGGTTTTCAGAGTCCACATAGCCCACAACTGGGAAAGAGACAGTGCTGCTTGCACGCTCAACCTCAAGGGCTGGGACAAAGAGGAGAGGTTCCTGATCTGCTAGAACAAAGAGGAACATTTGGCGTTCATGGGGATCACTGTAAAAGCCAGTGAGGTAATTAATAGTGACGGGGTCAGATACGACAGCGACGTCTAGTTTTTCTGATTCAAGATATGTTACGATTTGTTGTAATTTAGACATATGCTACCTTCTTTCTACCTCTCTATTTTGGCAAAAAAAGAGAGAAAATGCAAGAGAGAAGGGTAAAAGAACAGGCAAAAAGAACTCCGACAAGATAGTGGAGTTCTTTGATCTAATTTTCCTTAGTTTAAGAAAAGTCAGCCTTGCTTTTCACGTCGCTGTATTCTTCAGCGATTTCTTGACTGAGAATATCCTCATAGGCAGGAAGTTGGATGTCCTGACCGTATTTTTTTCGGAGGGCAGTAGTGACTAGACGATAAGCTAGATTGGCATTACGAGAGAGGATAGGTCCGTGGAAGTAGGAACCAAAGACATTCTTATAATGAACCCCTTCGCCGATCTTTTCTTCGTTATTTCCATTTCCATAGACAACCTGACCCAGTGGTTTTTGGTCATCAGAAAGGAAGGTACGTCCCTGGTGATTTTCAAAGCCATAGTAGGTTTCATCGAATTCTTCATTATGAATCTTGATGTCACCGATAAAGCGGTTATTGGTCTGGTTGAGCGTGTAGTGGCCCATGACACCCAGCCCTTCGATACGCTTGCCTGAAGCTTCAACATAATATTGGCCCAATAGTTGGAAACCACCACAGATAGCTAGAACAACCCCGTCGTTTTGGATGTAGTTGTCAATGCTCTCTTTTTTAGCAGGTAGGTCTCCTGCGATGATACTTTGTTCAAAGTCTTGACCGCCACCGAAAAAGGCGATATCGTAGTGGTTCTCATCAAAGTCATCATGGAGAGAAACGATGTCAACTGTCACATGAGCGCCTAGCTTTTCAGCCACATACTTGAGCATGAGGATGTTTCCGTTGTCCCCGTAGGTATTCATAAGGTTACCATAGAGGTGGGCGATATTGAGCTGATAAGGATAGTTTCCGTCTTTTGAGGAAAGTGAAGTATAAACCATTAGCTCATCTCCTTTCTGACAATTTGACGACTAGCCAGCAGTTCGCGGAATTCCAGCATGGCAGTATAGGTTGCAAGGATATAAGCATGCTTGCAGTCTTGCTTCTCAATGGTTTTGAGAACTTGCTCCAGATTGCTTGTCTCAGTGATTTTATCAGCAGGATAGCCTGTCACCCGTAGGCGACGTGCGATTTCAGAATGACGAACACCTCCAGCATTAATTTCTGGAATATCCATGTCAGTGATTTGCTCAAAGTCAGCATCCCAGATCCAGCTAGTGTCAATTCCGTCTGCATAGTTGGCATTGAGAAGGACAGATAGGCTAAATGGATAAGGTGCCAGTTTGATCATTTCGATAGCTTGGGTCGCACCGACTGGGTTCTTGATGAGAACCAGTGTACATTCCTTATCACCGATATGGAAGGTTTCCTGACGACCAAAGACAGCACGGCTCTTATCAAATCCTTGCTTGATCCGTTGCGAATCTGCGCCGAGGAAACGGGCAATAGCAACCGCAGCAAGGGCATTGTAGATGTTGTAAAGTCCACCGACTTGGATTCCGTATTCTTGTCCGTCAATGACAAAGCGGGAGCGATTGTTGGTCAACTCAACCAAGTCTGTCAGACGGTAGTCCAAGTCAGGACGTTTGCAGCCACAATTTTCACAGATATAGGCACCCAAGTTGGCGTAGGTATTGTGCTCGTATTTGAGGATGCCTTGGCAGTCAGGACAGAGAATCCCTTCGGTATTGTAGTGAGCCAGTTGGGCTGGCCCTTTTTCCAAGTCAAAACCAAAATACTGTACTGGGTTTGGAATAGCTGGCTTGTAGAAAAGTGGACTGTCACCATTGAGGAGAACAGTAGCCGTAGGCACCTTACGAATGGCATCCAAAATCATCTTATAAGTCGTGTAAATCTCACCATAGCGGTCCATCTGGTCACGGAAGATATTAGTGATGACAAAAAGGCTAGGATGGATATAGTCACAGATACGAGAAAGACTGGCTTCGTCAATTTCAAGGACTGCAATATTTTTTCCAGTTTTAGAGGATTTGGCCGTCAAGAAGGTTGTCGTAATCCCTGTAATCATATTGGCACCGCTTTGATTAGTCAGAACCCGACCATAAACCTCTTTTAAAATGCCGACAGTGAGGGCAGTTGTCAGGGTTTTCCCGTTGGTTCCAGTGACCACGACAATCTCGTAGTTCTTAGCTAGGTTTTGTAAAATATCTTTATCGAATTGAAGGGCGAGTTTTCCTGGGAGCGTACTTCCTCGGCCAAGACGGCTCAAGATGAAGTGAGAAGAACGCCCAGCTAGGAGGCCCAAAGTAGTTTTTAATTTCATGTTTCTATTATATCATAAAAGAGAGAAAAGATAGATTTGAGATTTCGCAGAAACAAAAACAGCCCAAAGAGGGCTGTGAGTGATTAGTTCTGAAACCAAGTTGCGATTGGGAAGTCGTTTTGTTTCAGTTCCAGTTTTGTTTTAGTTAGAAGTTGGCCATTTTCTAAAGAATACAATAACAAATGTTGATTGGTTACGACCAATATCTTGTTTGTCAAACTTGTATCGATGTGTATTATCTCTTCTGTAGAATCAGGCAAATCTTTTCTGACATTAATCAGATTGCTAGATTCATCAGAGAGATTGACAATAGATAAGGCACAGCGATCATTTCCATCCGCCTCATGTTTTACAATCAATCGGTCTTCTTTCGGTGTTTTATAAAGAAGATTTGGGTTGTCCTCTGGTAGCTTGATGAAGTGCTTTTCCTTACTAGACAAGTTCATGACAAGTATGCGATTGTCTGGATCTTTGGAGAAAGTTTCTGTATTTCGAGTATAAGCAACGCTACTGTAATAATTGTCACCGATTAATTCAGAAGAAGTCAACATTTCAACGATCTTTCCTTCGCTTGTCAGAGGTGTGCGAGACAATTCCTTTAGTTGGTCATTTTCGTCCAATTCAACTAAATATCCATCAAACACTAAAGCGGGTCGTTGACGAGACTCATCGTGAAATCCCAGACCGAGGTAGAGGCGATTCCTTCTTCCATGAAACTGGATTGGAAAGGAAGTGGATTCGGAGAATGTTTTCTGAGTAATCAGCTTTCCTGATATGTCAAACATACTGAGCACTCCATCCTCAGTTGTAGTTTGGCCTGTGTAGAAGAACTTGTCTGATACTCCAGCTCCCGAATAAGCATAGAAGGGAGTTGAAGTTTTCCGGATGTCCCCTGTCTGAAAGTCAAGAGATACGATGTTCTGAGTGGATGCTTTCCCTCTCGTATTTCCAGATGAAAATACGAGATAGCGATTGTCAAACCGTCCCTGAGGAAACCAGAAATTGACATCTTCTGCAATGGAGACGTCCTCAGTCCTCATGAGCTGAAACTGATTGTTTTGCAACTGATAACTTTGAATGGATTTCGAATTGACAAGGTAAAAATCAGCAGCTTGATTGACTGTGAATCGCTGTTTTTGAGGTGAAATCAAGCGAAAAAGTATCCAACAAAGTAGGAGAAAAATGAAGACTGTACTAACACAGAAAATCAGTGTTTTCATAGCCGTACTTTTTTCTTTGGATAGGAAGGAAAAAGGAGAGTGTGTTGGTAGTTTAACTTGCTTTCCCATGTGACTAGCCTCCTTTTTGAACAGAAAATGAAGACAACATCCTACACCTATATTATAAGCTTTTACAGCTAAAAGCACAAATAATCTTATAAGGAAACTATGGACTGGATAGAAAAAGACAAGCACCAAAATGGATACTTGTCTTGTGTAGAATATTTGAAATCTTAAATCGCAAACAAGTCATTCAAGTTCTCAGCCAAGGTTGGGTGAGTGAAGATTTGTTTTGTGAAGTAAGTGTAAGGAATCTTGTTGTCCATTGCAACAGTGATGATGTTGATGATTTCTTGAGAACCTTCTGAGAAGATGCTTGCTCCAAGAATTTCTTTTGTTTCAGTATTGACAACAGCTTTGAAAGCTCCGCGAAGGTCTCCATTTACGTGACCACGAGGCATAGCTGCAACAGGGATTTCCTTGACAGCGTATGGAAGTTTCAAATCAGCTGCTTGGCTTTCTGTCAAACCAACTTGTGAAAGTGCAGGTGTGATGAACATGGTGTTTGGTACATTGAGACGGTCTTCAAGAGTGTAGCTGCCATCTCCAGCAAGATAGCTGTAGACAACACGGAAGTCATCAAGTGAAATGTAGGTAAATTGAGGTCCACCGTTGACGTCTCCAACTGCAAAGACACCAGGAACGTTTGTTTGACAGTGTTTGTCTACTTTAATAGCACCGCGTTCAGTTAGTTGAATATCGGTATTTTCAAGTTGAAGTGGTTCTACGTTTGGCTTACGTCCAGTTGCGTAGAGAAGGGCGTCGAAACGGTAGGTTTCATTTTCAGTTACGACAAGAACTTGGTCACCGTCGTTTTTGATTTCAGTAGTACGGATGTTTTGAAGCAATTCAATGCCGTCTTCTTCCATATATTGTTTAGCAAGAGCTGCAATGGAAGGCTCTGCACGAGGTAGGAAAGTATCCAAGGCATCTAGGACTGTGACTTTGCTACCAAGTTTGTTGTAGAGTCCAGCAAATTCAAGACCGATGTTTCCACCACCAAGGACTCCAAGTTTTTCAGGCAATTTGTCCAAGTTTTGGATACCTGTTGAGTCAAAGACATTTTTACTTGTAGCAAGTCCAGGAATTGGCAAGACGTTTGAAACAGCGCCAGTGTTGATGACGATTGTTTCAGCAGTCATTTCTTGTTTTTCGTCACCAGCCTGGATCTCGATCACCTTATTTGACACGAAATGTGCCTCTGCATCAATGACATCAACGCCATTATCGGCCAACATTTTATAATTTTTAGCGTTAAGACGACCAGTCACCGCACCACGCTCTTTCATGGTATCGTCAAATGACCAGCCCTTTTCAGCCGCTACAATCATAGTCTTGGTTGGGATACAAGCAATATTAATGCAAGTACCACCATACATCGCTTTACTGCGCTCGATGACAGCAACTTTTTTTCCAGCCGCATTCATCTTAGCAGCCAAAGTCTTACCGGCTTTACCAAATCCAATGACAATTAAATCGTATGTTAACATTTTTAAATCCTCCTATTTGATTTAATTCTAGCACAAGAAAAAAACTTTTGCACAAATCTGCTACGGGAAATGAAGTAAGTTTGAAATGGTCCCTTCAAATCCTTTGATAAACAAGTTTCAGGCTACTTTACAGCTAGAAAATCGTTTACATGTTTTAATCAAGTGGTTAGACTATCTTTTGCCCCGCTCTTGTGTTATACTAGATAGGTTGCAAAGAAACTCGTACTTTTCTTTCGTGGAAAAGAAGCAACACGGTATCTCGTTTTTTAAGAAGATACATCATGAAAAGAAAAGTATAAACTAAAGCCCTATAGGGTGGCTTCGCACCACCTTTAGAAAGAAGAAAAACGTGAAATTTAATGAATTTAACTTGTCTGCTGAATTGCTAGCAGAGATTGAAAAAGCTGGATTTGTAGAAGCAAGTCCCATCCAAGAACAGACCATTCCATTGGCTCTTGAGGGGAAAGACGTTATCGGTCAAGCCCAGACTGGTACAGGGAAAACCGCGGCCTTTGGCTTACCAACCCTTGAAAAAATCCGTACAGAAGAAGCAACTATTCAAGCCTTGGTCATCGCTCCAACTCGTGAACTCGCTGTTCAAAGTCAAGAGGAACTCTTCCGCTTTGGTCGTAGCAAGGGAGTGAAAGTTCGCTCAGTTTACGGTGGTTCCAGCATTGAAAAACAAATCAAAGCCCTTAAGTCGGGTGCTCATATCGTTGTAGGAACACCAGGTCGTCTCTTGGACTTGATCAAACGCAAGGCTTTGAAATTGCACGATATTGAAACCCTCATCCTTGATGAAGCGGACGAAATGCTCAACATGGGCTTTCTTGAAGACATCGAAGCTATTATCTCTCGTGTCCCTGAAAGTCGTCAAACCTTACTCTTTTCAGCAACTATGCCAGATGCTATCAAACGTATCGGTGTTCAGTTTATGAAGGACCCTGAGCATGTCAAGATTGCTGCCAAGGAATTGACAACAGAGCTGGTTGATCAGTACTATATCCGTGTCAAGGAACAAGAAAAATTTGATACTATGACACGTCTTATGGATGTGGAACAACCTGAGCTTGCTATTGTATTTGGTCGTACCAAACGCCGTGTAGATGAATTGACTCGTGGACTGAAGATCCGTGGCTTCCGTGCTGAAGGAATTCATGGTGACTTAGACCAAAATAAACGTCTTCGTGTCCTTCGTGATTTTAAAAATGGGAATCTTGATGTTCTAGTTGCGACTGACGTGGCAGCACGTGGTTTGGATATCTCAGGTGTGACCCATGTCTACAACTACGATATTCCACAAGATCCTGAAAGTTACGTTCACCGTATCGGTCGTACAGGTCGTGCTGGTAAGTCAGGTCAATCTATTACTTTCGTAGCACCAAATGAAATGGGCTACCTTCAAATCATCGAAAACTTGACTAAGAAACGCATGAAAGGCTTGAAACCAGCAACAGCAGAAGAAGCCTTCCAAGCTAAGAAACAAGTAGCGCTCAAGAAAATCGAACGAGACTTCGCAGACGAAGCCATTCGTGGGAACTTTGAGAAATTTGCTAAAGATGCTCGTAAGTTAGCAGCAGAATTCAGTCCAGAAGAATTGGCTATGTATATCTTGAATCTGACAGTCCAAGATCCAGACAGCCTTCCTGAAGTGGAGATTGCGCGTGAAAAACCACTGCCATTTAAACCATCAGGTAATAGCTTCGGTGGTAAAGCTAAGGGAGGTCGTGGAGGCCGTCGTGGGGATGACCGTCGAGACCGTGATCGCCGTGGCAATGGTCGTCGTGATGAGTTCAAAAAAGGTAGTCGTGGAAACGACCGTTTTGATAAAGACAGACGTTACCGTAATAAAGACAATAAAAAACCTCGCAACACTTCAAGCGAAAAGAAGACCGGCTTTGTTATTCGTAACAAAGGAGACAAATAGAAAAAAGCGATTCACACTGTGAATCGCTTTTATATATAAGGAGACCGATAGTAAAAGAAGATGGTGATAGTAAAGGATAGGTGAAACGGAAAGGGATTTACCATGTCATCTTCTTATAATGTTATAATATCAAAAATAAAATAGGATGTCAATAAAAAATTGCTTTTTTTCTAAAATATTTTTGCTGTTCAAAATTGTAATTAAATAAGCAATTTTCAGATAATAATTGAAAATTCACGCTCTTTATGTTATAATGGTAGCGATTAAATGCGAGGTAAAAAATGGCACATTTATTAGAAAAAACAAGAAAAATTACTTCTATTTTGAAACGCTCAGAGGAGCAACTTCAAGATGAACTTCCCTATAATGCGATTACACGCCAGTTGGCAGATATTATTGATTGTAACGCTTGTATTGTGAATAGCAAGGGGCGCCTTTTAGGCTACTTCATGCGTTATAAAACGAATACAGATCGTGTAGAGCAGTTTTTTCAAACTAAGATTTTTCCAGATGATTATATTCAAGGTGCAAACATGATCTATGATACGGAAGCCAACCTTCCTGTTGAACATGATTTGACCATTTTCCCTGTAGAGAGCCGTGCGGATTTTCCAGATGGTTTGACGACCATTGCTCCGATTCATGTGTCAGGGATTCGCCTAGGTTCGTTGATCATTTGGCGCAATGATAAGAAATTTGAAGATGAAGATTTGATCCTTGTCGAGATTGCGAGCACGGTGGTAGGGATTCAACTGTTGAACTTCCAACGTGAAGAGGATGAGAAAAATATTCGCCGTCGTACTGCTGTTACCATGGCGGTTAATACCCTTTCCTATTCAGAACTTCGTGCCGTATCAGCTATTTTAGCTGAATTGGATGGAAATGAAGGACAATTGACTGCATCAGTTATTGCAGATCGTATTGGAATCACGCGTTCTGTAATTGTCAATGCTCTTCGTAAACTGGAGTCAGCAGGAATTATTGAGAGTCGCTCACTTGGAATGAAGGGGACTTATCTCAAAGTTCTAATTGGTGATATTTTTGAGGAAGTGAAAAAGAGGGACTACTAATGGCAAAGGCTTTAATCTCAATTGACTATACAGAGGATTTCGTAGCAGACCATGGAAAGCTGACTGCAGGAGCACCTGCTCAAGCCATATCAGAGGCAATTAATCGAGTAACCAGATTGGCTTTTGAACGTGGGGACTATATCTTTTTCACCATTGATGCCCATGAGGAGAAGGATACATTCCACCCAGAAAGCAAGCTCTTTCCACCGCACAACATCATTGGAACTAGTGGGCGTAATCTCTATGGTCCCCTAGCTGACTTTTATGCTGAACATGAGGGGGATAGCCGTGTCTTTTGGATGGACAAGCGTCACTATTCAGCATTTTCAGGAACGGACCTAGATATCCGTTTACGGGAACGTCGTGTAGATACAGTCATTTTGACCGGTGTATTGACCGACATTTGTGTTCTTCATACGGCTATTGATGCCTATAACCTCGGCTATCATATTGAGATTGTTAAGCCTGCAGTTGCCTCTATCTGGCCAGAAAATCATCAGTTTGCTCTTGGTCATTTTAAGAACACTCTGGGAGCCAAGTTGCTGGATGAAAATTTGGCTGAAATTAAAGAATGATTCCCTTGGAAAAATGAAAAAAATCTGAAAAAAGTGTTGACAAAAATTTTGAAAGTTGATATACTAGTAAAGTAATCGACGCGGGGATGGCGGAATTGGCAGACGCGCAGGACTAAGGATCCTGTGACCGCTTTAGGTCGTGAGGGTTCAAGTCCCTCTCTCCGCATAGGGTAAGAGTTGGCTTTTGCTAGCTCTTTTTTCTTTTTCAAAGAAGATTAGAGCTACAGTTCGGCTATCGGAAGATATTGGCATCAAGAACTATCATCAGAATAGTTGAATCGATTTTCTCCATTTTCCTTATCAAGAATTTCCTCAAACACAAGCCAGGAAATTAAAAGCCGAAGAAATTAAAAAATACTTAGTTGAAAGATGATGCCCGACATTTATAGAATGGTGTGGATTTTAGATTAGTAAATTATTTATCTATAGTTTATCTATATAAGAAGGAAAGTTAGCGGATGCTAGCTTTTTTGTTTTTTTCAAAAAATAAATCAAAAAAATTTTTTGATTTCATAAACATTTCATATTTGGATTTTATAATAGTCTTACAAATATGGAGGTGACAAATGAATCCAATCCAAAGAGCTTGGGCTTATGTCAGCAGAAAACGACTGAGAAGTTTTATTTTATTTCTGATTTTATTGGTCCTTTTAGCAGGAATTTCAGCCTGTTTGACTCTGATGAAGTCCAACAAAACAGTAGAAACAAATCTTTACAAATCTCTCAATACATCTTTTTCTATCAAAAAGATAGAGAATGGTCAGACCTTCAAGTTATCGGACCTAGCATCCGTGAGCAAGATTAAGGGACTGGAAAATGTCTCTCCTGAACTTGAGACGGTCGCAAAACTAAAAGACATGGAAGCAGTGAGTGGTGAGCAGAGCGTTGAACGTGATGATTTGTCCGCTGTGGACAAGAATTTAGTGAGCTTAATGGCTCTTGAGGATTCATCTAGGGATGTTACCTTTACCAGTTCGGCTTTCAATCTAAAAGAAGGGCGACACCTTCAAAAAGGGGATGCAAAGAAAATCCTTATTCACGAAGAGTTGGCTAAGAAGAACGGTCTTTCGCTTCATGACAAGATTCGCTTGGATGCTGGTCAATCCGAAGCTGGGAAAGGGCAAACAGTTGAGTTTGAAATTGTCGGCATCTTTTCTGGTAAAAAACAAGAGAAATTCACAGGCTTATCTTCTGACTTCAGTGAAAACCAAGTCTTTACAGACTATGAAAGTAGCCAAACTCTTTTAGGAAATAGTGAATCTCAAGTCAGTGCAGCGCGCTTCTATGTAGAAAATCCTAAGGAAATGGACGGTCTCATGAAGCAGGTGGAAAACTTGGCTTTAGAAAGTCAAGGCTATCAAGTCGAAAAGGAAAACAAGGCCTTTGAACAGATCAAAGACTCAGTAGCAACCTTCCAAAGCTTCCTCACTATCTTCCTTTATGGGATGTTGATAGCAGGAGCAGGAGCCTTAATTTTGGTCTTGTCTCTCTGGTTGAGAGAAAGGGTCTACGAAGTGGGGATTCTTTTGGCACTTGGAAAAAGCAAGATCTCAATCTTCCTACAGTTCTGTTTAGAGGTAGTTTTGGTATCTCTTGGAGCTTTGCTTCCATCCTTTATTGCTGGGAAGGCCATTACATCCTATCTGCTACAAACTGTACTAGCCAGTGGAGATCAAGCAACCTTACAAGACACACTAGCCAAAGCAAGCAGTCTATCAACCAGTCTCCTATCCTTTGCAGAATCCTATGTCTTTCTGCTCTTGATTGGTTGCTTGTCTGTAGCCCTTTGTTTCCTATTCTTATTTAGAAAATCACCCAAGGAAATTTTATCATCTATTAGTTAATACTCTTCGAAAATCTCCTCAAACCGCGTCAGCTTTATCTGCAACCTCAAAGCTGTGCTTTGAGCAACCTGCAGCTAGCTTCCTAGTTTGATCTTTGATTTTCATTGAGTATAAGAAGGAGAAATCATGACTTTATTACAATTGCAAGATGTTACCTACCGTTATAAGAACACTGCTGAGGCAGTTTTATATCAGATCAAGTATAATTTTGAACCCGGAAAGTTTTATAGTATCATTGGTGAGTCAGGAGCAGGAAAATCCACTCTCTTGTCCCTACTGGCTGGTCTAGATAGTCCTGTTGAAGGTTCTATCCTTTTCCAAGGAGAGGACATTCGGAACAAGGGGTATTCATACCATCGCATGCACCATATTTCCCTGGTCTTTCAAAATTATAACTTGATAGATTATCTTTCTCCGCTGGAAAATATCCGCTTGGTCAACAAAAAAGCAAGCAAGGATACACTTCTTGAGCTTGGTTTGGATGAAAGTCAGATCAAGCGGAACGTTCTCCAGTTATCAGGTGGTCAACAGCAACGTGTCGCCATTGCTCGCAGTCTGGTATCAGAAGCTCCAGTTATTCTTGCTGATGAGCCAACAGGAAATCTGGACCCTAAAACTGCCGGAGATATTATCGAACTGCTCAAGTCACTTGCTGAGAAAACAGGTAAATGTGTAATCGTTGTCACCCACAGTAAAGAAGTGGCACAAGAGTCAGATATTACACTTGAATTGAAGGACAAGAAACTGACTGAAATATAGAATCTAGTTATTAAACTTTAAAATAGTATTAGTTGGTAACCAGATACGTGTAAAGTAATAATAAACAAATTGAGTCTTTAACAACTATTTCCCGCAATAGTGATAGCCTAGATAATAACAGAGTTATTATCTAGGCCGGAATTTTTGAGACATATGGCTCAAAAATTAGGGATGAAATTCCTATAGGAAGTTGCTCCCGTCCGCACAATCTAAGGGAAATAGTAAAAAAATAATTTATATAAGTTATAAGACATTGAAATAGAACAAAATCTAGAAAGGGAACCTATGTTACACAACGCATTTGCCTATGTTACAAGGAAGTTTTTCAAATCGATTGTTATCTTCCTGATTATTCTCCTCATGGCGAGCTTGAGTTTGGTCGGCTTGTCGATCAAGGGAGCTACTGCCAAGGCTTCTCAGGAGACGTTTAAAAATATCACCAATAGCTTCTCCATGCAAATCAATCGTCGCGTCAATCAAGGAACGCCTCGTGGTGCTGGGAATATCAAGGGTGAAGACATCAAAAAAATCACCGAAAACAAGGCCATCGAGTCTTATGTCAAACGTATCAACGCTATCGGAGATTTGACTGGATATGACCTGATTGAAACGCCAGAAACCAAGAAGAATCTCACTGCTGATCGTGCCAAACGTTTTGGAAGTAGCTTGATGATTACAGGTGTCAATGACTCCTCTAAAGAAGATAAGTTTGTCTCTGGCTCATATAAGCTGGTTGAAGGTGAGCACCTAACCAACGATGACAAAGACAAGATTCTCATGCATAAGGACTTGGCAGCTAAACACGGCTGGAAAGTCGGTGATAAGGTCAAATTGGACTCCAATATCTACGATGCAGACAATGAAAAAGGTGCCAAGGAAACAGTCGAAGTGACAATCAAGGGACTCTTTGATGGTCACAATAAGTCGGCAGTAACCTACTCACAAGAGCTCTACGAAAACACAGCTATCACAGACATTCACACTGCTGCAAAACTTTATGGATACACAGAAGACACAGCTATTTATGGGGACGCAACCTTCTTTGTAACAGCAGACAAGAACTTGGATGACGTCATGAAAGAGTTGAATGGTATAAGTGGTATCAACTGGAAGAGCTACACACTTGTGAAGAGCTCCTCTAACTACCCAGCTCTAGAGCAATCCATCTCTGGTATGTACAAGATGGCCAATCTCCTCTTCTGGGGTAGCTTGAGCTTCTCAGTCCTTCTCCTTGCACTCTTGCTTAGTCTTTGGATCAACGCCCGTCGCAAGGAAGTGGGAATTCTCCTCTCTATCGGTCTCAAGCAGGCAAGTATCTTGGGACAATTCATCACCGAATCTATCCTGATTGCCATCCCTGCTCTCGTTTCTGCTTACTTCCTAGCCAACTATACAGCTCGTGCAATCGGAAACACCGTCCTAGCCAATGTTACTTCAGGTGTTGCCAAACAAGCAAGTAAGGCAGCACAGGCTTCTAACCTTGGTGGTGGTGCAGAAGTAGATGGCTTTAGCAAGACCTTGTCGAGCTTAGACATTTCCATTCAGACATCAGACTTTATCATCGTCTTTGTCCTTGCTTTAGTTCTAGTCGTTCTTGTTATGGCACTTGCTTCAAGCAATCTCCTTAGAAAACAACCAAAAGAACTCTTGCTCGATAGCGAATAAAAAACTTGCTACCTATTCTCCCCTAAATGGGGTATAATATAGGTAGCATTTTTATCTATTTTGCCTTGATAGGAAGAGGTCCTATCAAGGCAAAATAGAAAGATTTACAAGAAATTTAAAGGAATGTGAAACGTTTTTTCTATGAAAATTTTGATTGTAGAGGATGAAGAGATGATCCGTGAGGGGATCAGTGACTATTTGACGGATTGTGGTTATGAAACCATTGAGGCAGCAGACGGTCAGGAAGCTCTGGAAAAATTTTCCAGCTATGAAGTTGCTCTGGTACTGCTGGATATCCAGATGCCCAAGCTCAATGGCCTCGAAGTCCTAGCTGAGATTCGTAAAACCAGTCAGGTTCCTGTCTTGATGCTGACAGCCTTTCAGGATGAGGAATATAAGATGAGCGCCTTTGCCTCTCTGGCGGATGGCTATCTGGAAAAACCCTTCTCTCTGTCTCTCTTAAAAGTGAGGGTGGATGCAATTTTCAAGCGCTACTACGATACAGGACGAGTCTTCTCCTATAAGGATACCAAGGTGGACTTTGAGAGTTACAGTGCAAGCCTCGCAGGAGAAGAAGTGGCTATCAATGCTAAAGAGTTGGAAATTCTGGACTATCTGGTGAAAAATGAAGGACGGGCCTTGACCCGTTCTCAGATAATCGATGCCGTTTGGAAAGCGACAGATGAGGTTCCCTTTGACCGTGTCATTGATGTCTATATCAAGGAATTACGGAAAAAGCTAGACTTGGATTGTATCCTCACTGTGCGCAATGTTGGTTATAAATTGGAGCGAAAATGAAACGAACAGGTCTATTTACTAAAATATTTATCTATACCTTCTCGATTTTTAGTGTTCTGGTTATTTGTCTTCATTTAGCCATTTATTTTCTCTTTCCATCAACTTATCTAAGTCATCGTCAGGAAACCATTGGCCAGAAAGCGACAGCCATTGCCCAGTCCCTTGACGGAAAGGATAGGCAGAGTATCGAGCAAGTGTTAGACTTGTATTCCCAGACCAGTGATATCAAAGGTTCCGTTAAGGGTGAGATGACTGAGGACAAGTTAGAGGTTAAGGATAATTTTCCATTAGATACAGCTCGCCAGACAACTTCACTCTTCATTGAGGAACGCGAGGTAAAAACGCAAGATGGTAGCACTATGACTCTTCAGTTTCTAGCTTCCATGGATTTGCAAAAGGAAGCAGAGCAGATCAGTCTCCAGTTTCTTCCCTATACTTTGTTGGCATCCTTTCTAATTTCCCTCTTGGTGGCCTACATCTATGCTCGGACCATTGTTGCCCCGATTTTGGAAATCAAGCGGGTGACCCGTCGGATGATGGACCTGGATGCTGAAGTACGGTTGCGTGTGGATTCTAAGGATGAGATTGGTGATCTCAAGGAACAAATCAATAGCCTTTACCAGCATCTTTTGACTGTCATTGCGGACTTGCATGACAAGAATGAAGCTATTCTCCAGCTGGAGAAGATGAAGGTTGAGTTCCTACGAGGGGCTTCTCATGAATTGAAAACACCTCTTGCTAGTCTCAAAATCCTAATCGAAAATATGAAAGAAAATATCGGTCGTTATAAGGATAGAGACCACTATCTTGGAGTTGCCTTGGGAATTGTAGACGACCTCAGTCACCACGTTCTCCAGATACTTTCTCTCTCTTCTGTGCAGGAAATTCGAGAGGAGAAAGAAGAGGTTGACCTCCTTCAGATGACGCAAAGTCTGGTTAAGGATTATGCTTTGCTCGCCAAGGAGAGAGAACTTCAGGTAGACATTAGCCTAACCCATCAGCAGGCTTACATAAACCCATCTGTCATGAAACTAATCCTATCGAATCTCATCAGCAATGCTATCAAGCACTCCACTACAGGCGGCTTGGTCCGCATTGGCGAGAGGGAAGGGGAGCTCTTTATCGAGAATAGCTGTAGTCCTGAAGAACAAGAACAATTGGCCCAGTCTTTTTCTGGAAATGCTAGTCGCAAGGCCAAAGGTTCGGGGATGGGGATCTTTGTGGTCAAAAGTTTATTAGAACATGAGAAATTGCCTTATCGTTTTGTAAGGCAGGATGATCGCTTGACTTTCTTTATACGCTTTCCTAGAGTTAGCCAAGATTAAAAAGAAAAGGCTTACATCAATCGAATTAGAAGAAATTCAATCTAAAGTATGGGAAAAACTAGCTTTTTTTATCAAAAAGTGATAAAATGAACAATGTAAATGGGTTGACCCATAAAAATATACAGGAGGCCTGATAAAATGGCAATCGTTTCAGCAGAAAAATTTGTCCAAGCAGCTCGTGACAACGGTTATGCAGTTGGTGGATTTAACACAAACAACCTTGAGTGGACTCAAGCTATCTTGCGTGCAGCAGAAGCTAAAAAAGCTCCAGTTTTGATCCAAACTTCTATGGGTGCTGCGAAATACATGGGTGGTTACAAAGTATGTAAACTTCTCATCGAAAACCTTGTAGAATCAATGGGAATTACTGTACCAGTTGCTATTCACCTTGACCATGGTCATTATGAAGATGCACTTGAATGTATCCGAGTTGGTTATACTTCAGTTATGTTTGACGGTTCACACCTTCCAGTTGAAGAAAACCTTGAAAAAGCTCGTAAAGTTGTAGAATTTGCTCATGCAAACGGCGTATCAGTAGAAGCTGAAGTTGGTACTATCGGTGGTGAAGAAGACGGAATCATTGGTGATGGCGAATTGGCTCCAATTGAAGATGCTAAAGCAATGGTTGCAACTGGTATTGACTTCTTGGCAGCTGGTATTGGTAACATCCACGGTCCTTACCCAGCAAACTGGAAAGGTCTTCACCTTGATCACTTGCAAAAATTGACAGAAGCAGTTCCAGGCTTCCCAATCGTATTGCATGGTGGTTCAGGTATTCCTGATGACCAAATCCAAGCAGCTATCAAACTTGGTGTTGCGAAAGTTAACGTTAACACTGAATGCCAAATCGCATTTGCTAACGCAACTCGTAAATTTGTTGCTGAATACGAAGCAAACGAAGCAGAATACGATAAGAAGAAACTCTTTGACCCACGTAAATTCTTGAAACCAGGTTTCGAAGCAATTACAGAAGCTGTTGAAGAACGTATCGACGTATTCGGTTCAGAAGGTAAAGCATAATCTAGCTGAACAATACAGAAAGAACCTGCCCATTAGGGTGGGTTTTTTGGTTGGGAAAAATAAAATAAATGATATAGACTTTATATTATGCCTTTGATATAATTAATTTAGCTTAGAGGTAAATATCAAGTTTTTTTAATACATTTCCGTTTTTATTATGATGCACTATGTAGTTTTAAAACTTTATAAAGTTACTAGATAGCTAGTTTTAGTATATTAGAATTATTGGGGTTGAGGTTAGAGATGAAAGATAATATCGTGAGTTTTTTTCAGTATTTTTTTTGGAAAAGAAAAATTAAAGAGGTTCATACTCACAGTGAGGATAGTGTTAGACGAGTGTTTAGGTCTATTGCACAGAATGGATTTGATTATTATGGTGAGTCAGTACCTTATGGACGGGCTAAGTGGTTTATTGAGTCAGAAAAAGAATTTTATAATGAATTCTCTAATACTGAATTTGAATATTTTGGCTATTCTCCGGTTAGAAGTTTAAGGGAAGAAGATTTCAAAGAATATGGTTTACTCTTGACCCAGTATGGAATTTTCGAAAAAATGCAAATCAATGATCAAGAAAGGTGTAATGTACAATTTTTTCCATTTTCCAATTTATGGAAAGTAGAGGTAGATGATAATGATCAGTTAGCATTTTACTATCCATATGGGATTATTAAACGTTTGAATGTTTCGAATAGTTTGAACTATGTTGTTAGGGAATTGAATGAATTGATTGCCTCTGGTTATACAAATGATGTACAAGTTGAAAATTTAAACACACAGTTATTAAAAATTGGTAAAAAGAATGTTAATTCAACTACCTTTAGAAGAGGAACTGAGATAGGAGTTGTTTCTTGGATTTTATTAAGTGTTGGTGATAGATTGCATAAAGCTCAAATAAATGCAATGGTTAGCGCTCCGTCAGGGCATGGACATGCAGCTGAGTTTGCAAATAATCTAATGGATAAGATTAAATATCCATTTCACCATGTAAGACAAACTGGTCAAGATAATGCCAAAAATGGCGCGGATCGAATGGTTGGAAATCAAAAAATTCAAACTAAATATTATGCAAGAGCAAGCGGAACTGTAAACTCAGCTTTCGAGTCTAAAAGCGAAGGAGGAATGTATAAGTATAAAGGAATGCAATTGGAAGTTCCTAAAGACCAGTATGATAGAGCAGTTGAATTATTTGAAGAAAAAATTAGACAAGGTAAAGTTGAGGGAGTTAATAATCCAGCTGAGGCAAAAAATATCATCAGAAAAGGTAATATTACCTATAATGAAGCAAAATTGATAGCCAAAGGAGGTAATTTGACCTCGATTAAATTTGATGCAATTGATGGAGCTATTAATTCATTACCAGGTGTAGGTATAAGCTTTGTTATTGTCTTTTCTCAGGCTAAATGGTCGGGTGCAGAAACCAAAGATGCGGCTCTAATGGCTGGTAAAGCAGGATTACGAACCCTAGCTATGGGAACTAGTATCTATGTTGCGTCACAGCAATTTGCAAAAATATTTACAAAACAAATTAATGATTTTTGGGGAAAAAAAATTACAGCTGAAGTGGTTGCAAGACGAGCTGCACCAGTGATATCGTTCGCTGTTATTATGGGTCCAGATATTTTTGAAGCGCTTGTTGGAAGAATTTCTTCACAGCAGCTATTAAAAAATGCAGCAGTTGCTGGGGGCGGTATGATGGCAGGAGCTGGTGCAGGTGCGGTTGGTGGTGCAATTGCTGGACCAATAGGGGCATTAGCGGGTGCGATTATAGGAGGAATTGCAGGAGGAATAGGAGCAAAAGCAATTGCGGATCAATTCATAGAAGATGACCGTGTGGAAATGTTTGCTCAATTAAAAGAAGAGTTTATTGATATTGTGATGGTTATTTCGCTATCTCAGAAAGAGTTTAAAAAAATCCAAGAAGATGTCTTTAATGAACAATTAGAAGGTTTATTGAAGGATATGTTCCAGAGAAAAGAAAATAGTCGAACTTATGCGAAAGAGTTTGTTGAAGAAAAAGTTAAGTCTGTCATAAAAGATAGAAAGCGGGTTGAGTTGAAGGAAATTATTGAGGCTGTCCAAGTAATAAATGATGTTCAAGACCCATCGGAATCAGGATGGGATCAAAATAATGGTGCTTGGTACTATCTAAATAATAGCGGTTCATTAGCAAAGGGGTGGATTCAAGATAATGAACATTGGTACTATCTAAGTGATGATGGCGTCCTAGTAACTGGTTGGTTAAAATATAATGATGCCTGGTATTACTTGAAAGATAATGGAGCTATGGCGACAGGTTGGATTCAAGATTCAGGAAAATGGTATTATTTAAAAGATGACGGTTCAATGGTAACTGGTTGGTACCAAATTGGTGAAAAATGGTATTATTCATATTCATCAGGAGAGCTTGCAGTTAGCACTACCATAGACGGGTATAGAGTTAATGAAAATGGGGAATGTCTTGATTAAATTGAATATTTGAGATAAAATCACTGTTAATACAAACCTGCCCCTAATGGCAGGTTTTTTGGTGTTTTAAGGAAACTATTAAACCAGAATTTTTGATTAAAACTATTATTTTAAGAGTAAAATCTCTAATTTCATAATCTTCAGGCAAACGCTTGCATTCCATTTTTCATTAGACTATAATAGGTTGGTATAAAGCCTTCTGTAATAATAAAATGTAGAGGGTTTAGAAAGTAAGGATTTAGAATATTTGTAGTCAAAAATACAATGTTGCTATTCCTTGCGATAGGGAGATAGATATGTCAATGATAGAAGTGGAACATCTTCAGAAAAATTTTGTGAAGACAGTAAAGGAGCCGGGGTTAAAGGGGGCTTTGCGCTCCTTTATTCATCCTGAAAAGCAGACATTTGAAGCGGTCAAGGATTTGACTTTTGAGGTACCCAAGGGCCAAATTTTGGGCTTTATCGGGGCCAATGGAGCTGGGAAGTCGACAACCATCAAAATGCTGACAGGGATTTTGAAACCGACATCGGGCTATTGTCGGATTAACGGCAAGATTCCTCAGGATAATCGCCAAGATTATGTCAAGGATATTGGAGTGGTCTTTGGACAACGTACCCAGTTATGGTGGGATTTGGCTCTGCAAGAGACCTACACGGTTTTGAAAGAGATATACGATGTGCCGGACTCGCTCTTCCGCAAGCGCATGGACTTTTTGAATGAAGTCTTGGATTTGAAGGACTTTATCAAGGACCCCGTGCGCACTCTTTCACTGGGGCAACGGATGCGGGCGGACATTGCGGCTTCCTTGCTCCACAATCCCAAGGTTCTCTTTTTAGATGAGCCGACCATTGGTTTAGACGTTTCGGTCAAGGATAACATTCGTCGGGCCATTACTCAGATCAATCAAGAGGAAGCAACAACCATTCTCTTGACCACTCATGACCTGAGCGATATTGAGCAGCTTTGTGATCGAATTTTTATGATTGACAAGGGGCAGGAGATTTTTGATGGGACGGTGATCCAGCTCAAGGAGACCTTTGGCAAGATGAAGACTCTCTCCTTTGAACTGTTACCAGGTCAAAGTCATCTCCTTTCTCAATATGAAGGCCTGCCTGATATAACCATTGATAGACAAGGAAATAGCCTCAATATTGAATTCGATAGTTCCCGCTACCATTCAGCTGATATTATCAAACAAACTCTGTCTGATTTTGAAATCCGTGATTTGAAGATGGTAGATACGGATATTGAGGATATTATCCGACGCTTCTACCGAAAGGAGCTCTAAGATGGTCAAATTTTGGAGACGTTATAAACCCTTTATCAATGCAGGGATTCAGGAGTTGATTACCTATCGAGTCAACTTTCTTCTCTATCGGATTGGCGATGTTATGGGAGCTTTTGTGGCTTTCTATCTCTGGAAGGCGGTCTTTGATTCCTCGCAGGAGTCTTTGATCCAGGGCTTCAGTATGGCGGATATCACCCTCTACATCATCATGAGTTTTGTGACCAATCTGTTGACCAAGTCAGATTCTTCCTTCATGATTGGGGAGGAGGTCAAGGATGGTTCCATTATCATGCGCTTGCTGAGACCAGTGCATTTTGCGGCTTCTTACCTCTTTACCGAGCTTGGGTCCAAGTGGTTGATTTTTATCTCTGTTGGACTGCCATTTTTAAGTGTCATTGTCTTGATGAAAATCTTATCGGGGCAAGGGATTGTAGAAGTGCTGGGATTAACGGTCCTTTATCTCTTTAGCTTAACACTGGCCTACCTGATTAACTTTTTCTTTAATATCTGCTTTGGATTTTCAGCCTTTGTGTTTAAAAATCTATGGGGTTCCAATCTACTCAAGACTTCCTTGGTGGCCTTTATGTCTGGAAGTTTGATTCCCTTGGCTTTCTTTCCAAAGATTGTTTCAGCTATTCTCTCCTTCTTGCCTTTCTCATCCTTGATCTACACTCCAGTCATGATCATTGTTGGGAAATACGATGCCAGTCAGATTCTTCAGGCACTCTTGCTACAGTTTTTCTGGCTCTTAGTGATGATGGGCTTGTCTCAGCTGATTTGGAAACGAGTCCAGTCATTCATCACCATTCAGGGAGGTTAGTATGAAAAAATATCAACGCATGCATCTGATTTTTATCAGACAATACATCAAGCAAATCATGGAATACAAGGTCGATTTTGTGGTGGGCGTGTTAGGAGTTTTTCTGACTCAAGGGTTAAACCTCTTGTTTCTCAATGTACTTTTTCAACACATCCCCTCGCTAGAAGGCTGGACCTTTCAAGAGATTGCCTTTATCTATGGATTTTCCTTGATTCCCAAGGGATTGGACCATCTCTTTTTTGACAATCTCTGGGCTCTAGGGCAACGCCTAGTCCGAAAAGGGGAGTTTGACAAGTATCTGACGCGTCCTATCAATCCTCTCTTTCATATTCTAGTTGAGACCTTTCAGATTGATGCCTTGGGCGAACTCTTGGTCGGTGGCATTTTACTAGCGACAACAGTATCAAGCATTGCTTGGACTCTTCCCAAATTCTTGCTTTTCCTAGTCTGTATTCCTTTTGCGACCTTGATTTATACTTCCTTGAAAATCGCGACAGCCAGTATCGCTTTTTGGACCAAGCAGTCAGGTGCTATGATTTACATTTTTTATATGTTTAATGACTTTGCTAAGTATCCGATTACCATTTACAATTCGCTTCTTCGTTGGTTGATTAGCTTTATCATCCCTTTCGCCTTTACAGCTTACTATCCTGCTAGCTATTTCTTACAGGACAAGGATGGACTCTTTAATATTGGTGGTTTGATGCTGATTTCCCTTGTTTTCTTTGCTATTTCTTTAAAACTCTGGGACAGGGGCTTGGATGCCTACGAAAGTGCGGGTTCGTAAGATATAAAATAGAATGAGATTTAAAAATTAAATATGTTACAAACAACCGTTGAAAATTATAGCGGTTGTTTTTGCATATTTATTGAGGCATAAGTTGTATCCATCCCCCCTTTTTGCAATTTTGGTAGTTATTCCAGTTAATTGATAATATTTTTGATGGTAGGAATGAGTTTATATTGTACCCAGTTAACTATAATATTTATTGACTAGACTATTTGTTAACACGGGTTAAAAAAAAAATTAATCCAGGTTAATTTTTCTTGACTTAAATTTTTTTAATTGATATACTATTTTTCAGAGAGCTAACAATTATATATAAATGTACTACTCTATCCCACTAGATAATACGTCATAAAACTTTTTATAACAAAGGCTAGCAAGGTTAAAGTTTTCTATCTATTGGGTTTAAAATAAAAAATTAAGGAATTAAAATGAAAAAAAGTACGGTATTGTCATTAACTACTGCTGCAGTTATTTTAGCAGCATATGCCCCAAATGAGGTGATTTTAGCAGATGCACCTAGTTCTGAAGATGCTTTAAGAATTTCTGATAAAGAAAAAGTAGTAGCAGATAAAGAAACAAAAAACAATGAACAATCTGAAGATATTCATAATGTTATAGAAATTTCAAAGGATACTGAAGAGAAGAAGACAACAGTTATTGAGGAAAAAGAAGTTGTTAGTAGAAAGTCTGAGATAGACAAAAAAACTAGTAACGAAGTAGAAAGTATCAAAGAAGACTCCAATCAATCCAAAGGAGATGATGCGAACTCATTTGTAAATAAAGATACAGAAAATCCGAAAAAAGAAGATAAAGTTGTCTATATTGCTGAATTTAAAGATAAAGAATCTGGAGAAAAAGTAATTAAGGAACTATCAAATCTTAAGGATACAAAAGTTTTATATACCTATAATACGATTTTTAATGGCACAGCCATTGAAACAACTCCAGATAATTTGGACAAAATTAAACAAATAGAAGGTGTTTCATCGGTTGAAAGGTCACAAAAGGTCCAACCAATGATGAATCATGCCAGAAAGGAAATTGGAGTTGAGGAAGCTATTGATTACCTAAAGTCTATTAATGCTCCATTTGGGAAAAATTTTGATGGTAGAGGTATGGTCATTTCAAATATCGATACTGGAACAGATTATAGGCATAAGGCTATGAGAATCGATGATGACGCCAAAGACTCAATGAAATTTAAAAAAGAAGACTTAAAAGGCACTGATAAAAATTATTGGTTGAGTGATAAAATCCCTCATGCGTTCAATTATTATAATGGTGGTAAAATTACTGTAGAAAAATATGATGATGGAAGGGATTATTTTGACCCACATGGGATGCATATTGCAGGGATTCTTGCTGGAAATGATACTGAAAAAGACATCAAGAACTTTAATGGCATAGATGGAATTGCGCCTAATGCACAAATTTTCTCTTATAAAATGTACTCTGACGCAGGATCTGGGTTTGCGGGTGATGAAACAATGTTTCATGCTATTGAAGATTCGATCAAACACAATGTCGATGTTGTTTCGGTATCATCTGGCTTTACGGGAACAGGTCTTGTAGGCGAGAAATATTGGGAGGCTATTAGAGCATTAAGAAAAGCTGGAATCCCAATGGTTGTTGCTACAGGTAATTTTGCGACTTCTGCTTCAAGTTCTTCTTGGGATTTAGTAGCAAATAATAATCTAAAAATGACAGATACTGGAAATGTAACACGAACTGCTGCACATGAAGATGCGATAGCGGTCGCTTCTGCTAAAAATCAAACAATTGAGTTTGATAAAGTTAACATAGGTGGACAAAGTTTTAAATACAGAAATATAGGTGCTTTTTTCGATAAGAATAAAATCCTAACAAATGAGGATGGCTCAAAAACTCCAAATAAATTAAAATTTGTATATATAGGCAAAGGTCAAGACCAAGATTTGATAGGCTTGGATCTTAAGGGCAAAATTGCAGTAATGGATAGAATTTATACCAAGGATTTAAAAGATGCTTTTAAAAGAGCAACGGATAAAGGCGCACGTGCCATTATGGTTGTAAATACTGTAAATTACTACAATAGAGATAATTGGACAGACCTTCCAGCTATGGGATATGAAGCGGATGAAGGAACTACTAGTCAAGTATTTTCAATTTCAGGAGATGATGGTGTAAAATTATGGAACATGATTAACCCTGATAAAAAAACTGAAGTCAAAAGAAATAATAAGGAAGATTTTAAAAATAACTTAGAACAATACTATCCAATTGATATGGAAAGCTATAATTCTAATAAACCAAATGTAGGTGATGAAAAAGAAATTGACTTTAAATTTGCAGCTGACACAGACAAAGAACTTTATAAAGAAGATATTATAGTCCCAGCAGGGTCTACATCTTGGGGGCCTAGAACAGATTTGCTTTTAAAACCGGATGTTTCAGCACCTGGTAAAAATATTAAATCCACTCTAAATGTTATTAATGGTAAATCCACTTATGGTTATATGTCAGGAACTAGCATGGCAACTCCAATCGTAGCAGCTTCTACTGTTTTGATTCGACCAAAATTAAAGGAATTGCTTGAAAGACCTGTCTTGAAAAATCTTAAGGGAGATGACAAAATAGACCTTACAAGTCTTACAAAAATAGCCCTACAAAATACTGCAAGACCTATGATGGATGCAACCTCTTGGAAAGAAAAGAGTCAATACTTTGCATCGCCTAGACAACAGGGAGCAGGGCTAATTAATGTTGCCAACGCTTTGAGAAATGAAGTTGTAGCAACTTTCAAAAATACAGATTCTAAAGGTTTGGTAAATTCATATGGTTCCATTTCTCTTAAAGAAATAAAAGGTGATAAAAAATACTTTACAATCAAGCTTCACAATACCTCAAATAGACCTTTAACCTTTAAAGTTTCTGCATCAACTGTAACTACAGATGCTCTAACTGACAGGCTAAAACTCGATGAAACATATAAAGATGAAAAATCTCCGGACGGGAAGCAAATTGTTCCAGAAATTCACCCAGAAAAAGTCAAAGGAGCAAATATCACATTTGAGCATGACACTTTCACTATAGGTCCAAATTCCAGCTTTGATTTAAATGCGGTTATAAATGTTGGGGAAGCAAAAAATAAAAATAAATTTGTAGAATCATTTATTCATTTTGAGTCAGTGGAAGAAATGGAAGCTCTAAACTCCAACGGGAAGAAAATAAATTTCCAACCATCTCTATCGATGCCTCTAATGGGATTTGCTGGGAATTGGAACCACGAACCAATCCTTGATAAATGGGCCTGGGAAGAAGGGTCAAAATCAAAAGCGATGGAAGGTTATGATGATGATGGCAAACCAAAAATTCCAGGTACCTTAAATAAGGGGATTGGTGGAGAACATGGTATAGATAAATTTAATCCAGCAGGAGTTATCCAAAATAGAAAAGATAAAAATACAACATCTCTAGATCAAAATCCAGAATTATTTGCTTTCAATAACGAAGGAATCAACGCACCGTCATCAAGTGGTTCTAATATTGCTAAAATTTATCCTTTAGATTCAAATGGGAATCCTCAAGATGCTCAACTTGAGAGAGGATTAACGCCTTCTCCACTTGTATTAAGAAGTGCAGAAGAGGGGGTGATTTCAATAGTAAATACAAATAAAGAAGGAGAAAATCAAATAGACTTAAAAGTCATTTCGAGAGAACACTTTATTAAAGGAATTTTAAACTCTAAAAGAAATGATGCAAAGGGCATCAAATCATCTAAACTAAAAGTTTGGGGTGACTTGAAATGGGATGGACTCATTTATAACCCTAGAGGTAGAGAAGAAAATGCCCCAGAAAGTAATGACAAAAAAGATCCTGCTACTAAGATACGAGGACAATTTGAACCGATTGCGGAAGGCCAATATTTCTATAAATTTAAATATAGATTAACCAAGGATTACCCATGGCAGGTTTCCTATATTCCTGTAAAAATTGATAACACACCTCCAAAGATTGTTTCAATTGATTTTTCAAACCCTGAAAAAATTAAGTTGATTACAAAGGATACTTATCACAAGGTCAAAGAGCAATACAAGAATGAAACGCTATTTGCGAGAGATCAAAAAGAACATCCTGAAAAATTTGACGAGATTGCCAACGAAGTTTGGTATGCTGGCGCCGCTCTTGTTAATGAAGATGGAGAGGTTGAGAAAAATCTTGAGGTCACTTATGCAGGTGAGGGTCAAGGAAGAAATAGGAAACTTGACAAAGACGGAAACACCATTTATGAAATTAAAGGTGCAGGAGATTTAAGGGGCAAAATCATTGAAGTGATTGCATTAGACGGTTCTAGCAATTTCACAAAGATTCATAGAATTAAATTTGCTGATCATGCTGATGAAAATGGGATGATTTCCTATTATCTAGTAGATCCTGATCAAGATTCATCTAAATACCAAAAGCTTGGCGAGATTTCCGAATCTAAATTTAAAAATTTAGAAAATAGAAAAGAGGGTAGTCTAAAAAAAGATACAACGGAGGTAGAACATCATCTTCAAGAAAATGAAGAGTCTATCGAAGAAAAATCTAGCTTGACTATTCATAAAACTATTTCAACAATTAGAGATTTTGAAAGTAAAGACTTAAAGAAACTCATTAAAAAGAAATTTAGAGAAGTTGATGACTTTACAAGTGAAACTGGTAAGAGAATAGAGGAATACGATTATAAATACGATGATAAGGGAAATATTATTGCATATGACGATGGTAGTGCCTTACAATATGAAACTGAAAAACTTGATGAAATCAAATCAAAAATTTATGGCATTCTAAACCCATCTAAAGATGGACACTTTGAAATTCTTGGAATGATCAGTAATGTTTCTAGAAATGCCAAGGTATACTATGGAAATAACTATAAATCGATAGAAATCAAAACGACCAAGTATGATTCGCATTCAAAAACGATGACATTTGATTTATACGCTAATATTAATGATATTGTGGATGGATTAGCTTTTGCAGGAGATATGAGATTCTTTGTGAAAGATGATGATCAGATAAAAGCTGAAACTAAAATTAGAATGCCTGAAAAAAATAAGGAAACTAAAGCAGAATATCCGTATGCATCAAGTTATGGGAATGTAATAGAATTAGGAGAAGGAGATCTTTCAAAAAATAAACCAAACAATTTAACGGACATGGAATCTGGTAAAATCTATTCTGATTCAGAAAAACAACAATATCTATTAAAGGATAACATCATTCTAAGAAAAGGCTATGCACTAAAAGTGACTACCTATAATCCTGGAAAAACGGATATGTTAGAAGGAAATGGAGTCTATAGCAAGGAAGATATAGCAAAAATACAAAAGGCCAATCCTAATCTAAGAGTCTTATCAGAAACAACAATTTATGCTGATAGTAGAAATGTTGAAGATGGAAGAAGTACTCAATCAGTATTAATGTCGGCTTTGGACGGCTTTAACATTGTAAGGTATCAAGTGTTTACATTTAAAATGAACGATAAAGGGGAAGCAATCGATAACGATGGCAATCTTGTAACAGATCCTTCTAAACTTGTATTATTTGGTAAGGATGGTAAAGAGTACACTGGAGAGGATAAGTCCAATGTAGAAGCTATAAAAGAAGATGGCTCCACGTTATTTATTGATACCAAACCAGTAAATCTTTCAATGGACAAGAACTACTTTAATCCATCTAAATCTAATAAAATTTATGTACGAAATCCAGAATTTTATTTAAGAGGTAAGATTTCTGATAAGGGTGGTTTTAACTGGGAGTTGAGAGTTAATGAATCGGTTGTAGATAATTATTTAATCTACGGAGATTTACACATTGATAACACTAGAGATTTTAACATTAAGCTTAATGTTAAAGACGGCGACATCATGGACTGGGGAATGAAAGACTATAAAGCAAACGGATTTCCAGACAAGGTAACAGATATGGATGGAAATGTTTATCTTCAAACTGGCTATAGCGATTTGAATGCGAAAGCGGTTGGAGTACACTATCAATTTTTATATGATAATGTAAAACCAGAAGTAAGCATTGATCCTAAGGGAAATACTAGTATCGAATATGCTAATGGAAAATCTGTAGTCTTTAACATCAATGATAAAAGAAATAATGGATTCGATGGTGAGATTCAAGAACAACATATTTATGTAAATGGAAAAGAATATAAATCATTTGATGATATTAAACAAATAACAGATAAGACACTAAACATTAAGATTGTTGTAAAAGATTTTGCAAGAAATACGACCGTAAAAGAATTCATTTTAAACAAAGATACGGGAGAGGTAAGTGAATTAAAACCTCATAGGGTAACTGTGACCATTCAAAATGGAAAAGAAATGAGTTCAACGATAGTGTCGGAAGAAGATTTTATTTTACCTGTCTATAAGGGTGAATTAGAAAAAGGCTATCAATTTGATGGTTGGGAAATTTCTGGTTTCGAAAGTAAAAAAGACGCTGGCTATGTTCTTAATCTATCAAAAGATACCTTTATAAAACCTGTATTCAAGAAAATAGAGGAGAAAAAGGAGGAGGAAAATAAACCTACTTTTGATGTATCGAAAAAGAAAGAAAAAACACAATCTAATTCAACTAATGATGTCAACAGTATTGTTTCTGATGAAAATGATAAAAATTTTGAAATTAACAAGAACGTTTATCTAAATGAAGAAGGGAACTTAACTAATAAAAATACCAACATCAATAGTAAATCAACTAGTAACAATCCTAATGAGTTGCCAAAAACCGGAACAGCAAGCGGAGCCCAGACACTATTAGCTGCCGGAATAATGTTTATAGTAGGAGCTTTTCTTGGATTGAAGAGAAAAAATAAAGATTAAGACAAAAGCTATAGAAAAATGGTTTATGTACTGAGATTAGATAGTGAGGTGATGACATAGTTTTGTGAAAGTATTGATTTATAAATATATTATTTAGATTTCTATGAAAATGGGAGATTTAAAAGAGATATATGTAAAAGCCTTGTCTCAGGACAGGCTTTTTCTAATGGAGATGAAAATTTCTTGACATCTATTCTCAGAGTGCTATACTAAAAGGGTAATCGCCGATTTAGCTCAGTTGGTAGAGCAACGCACTCGTAACGCGTAGGTCACAGGTTCAAGCCCTGCAATCGGCAGAATCAAGAAGCCCTAATGGGCTTCTTTTTTTTGTAAATATAGGAAAGGTGGAACATATGAGATGGGTTCTGTTTAACGTCTGTGCCTCCTGCTTATAAATAAAAACTAAAATTTATATTTTGTGGTATAATATATATTAACAAGCACTTGTTTTCGTTCCGTTTTAGAGGACTATAGGCTGTTAATCATTTTAGAATTTTTTGCATAGATTTTCTAAAAATTATAAAAATCCATGGATAATAACGGATGAAGTCTCGCAAGCTTGGCTGAATATAAATCAAAAAGGAGAAAATTATGAATAAGAAAGAATGGGTAAAACAATTTGAGGAGGCGAATAGTCGCAAGCCGACGGAATCAGAATTAGCAGAGGCGCAGTCAACTAAAAAGTTTGCGAGAGGAGCTAGAAATATCAAGATCTATATTGGGATAGTCCTCGCTGTTTTAGTTACTCTAATCCTAGTAAGTGTTTTCTCGCATTCTCTGATTGGAAAGAAAGAGTCAAATCAAGCATCGTCTGCCGTTTCAACTACAGAGTCAACAAGTCAATCGTCTACAAGCCAAGGGAAAACAGATGAGACTGATAAGGATAAACAAGAGGAAATCCAAAAACTCAAGGATCAACTGACTGCTTTAGATACCAAAATTACGGAAGCAGAAGCACTTGTTAGCAAGCTAAAGAATGAAGCTGCCGTTCCAAAACTCGATATTGAAGCAATCAAGAACAATGATTTGTCTAGTTTAGAAGGCACTTGGCGTAGTCAATCTGGTAATGAATACATTATTAATGATTCTGGAGAAGTAGATGCGACTTGGTTTACAAATGATCAAAAGTACGAATCTGTAGTTGGATTAAAGGTATCAAAAGGTCAAGATAGTCGTAATCCTGAGACAGCTTCTATCAGTGCGTGGGTAAAAGATTCTGTTGCTGGAGGATTTGTAGTAGTGGCTGTGCCAAGTGGAGTTGTTATGCAACCTGCTGATGATGGAAAGATTACGGATAAAAGCAATCATGCTGAAGAAAGACTACTTTCTGGGCAAGAGTATGGATCGATGTTAATGAAACCAGAAGATGTTTACTATCGTGTGAAACCAGATACCAGTAAACTTGAGGAAGCAGAAAAGAACTTAGCCCAACTACAAGCAGATCGAGAAGCAATCAAATCTTCTCTAGAGTCAAAGGAAAAGAAAAACTAGATGGTATTTGTTCAAAAATACTGTTACAATCGGCAGAATCAAGAAGCACATTAGGGCTTCTTTTTCTTTTATCACTACTATTCAACCACTTAGACAGAGATATTGACCAGATAGGCAAAAGGGCTTGTTCTTGAAAAAATCCTCTGCTATAATGATTCATGTAAGGGACGTAAGGGGTCAGTATCAGACAACTCAAGTCAATAAAAAAAGAAAATGGAGACAAAAAATGAAAAAATTATTGGGACTTGTATTCTTAGTAGCTGCAGCGATAGTATTGTATTTCGGATCTGTTGGATGGCCAAGTTTGGATGTCAACCTCTGGTCACTGATTCCAGTTGGCTTGTTCCTCTATTTCACTCTAGAAAATCTTTTGAAAAAAGACTACAAGGCTAGCTTGATGTGCTTGATCATCGCCTTTATCATTGCAAATGCTATTTTTGATCTGTTGCCAATTTCAAGTGGTTTGGTGATTGGTGCCGGTGTGCTAGCTTGTGTAGGACTTGGTTACCTCTTTCCTGATAAAGATAAAAAAGAAGGCAAATAAAAAGTCTCGAGATTTCTCGAGACTTTTTTTACTGACCAGCGTAATATTTTTGGATCCCTTTCACAATACCTGCGACCAGTTTATCTTGGTAGTGGCTATCTCTGATTTGTTGGTTTTCGGAGAAATTATCCATATAACCAAGTTCTAGGAGAACGGCTGGTTTGGCTGTTTCGCGTAGTACAGCATAGCTACTTTCCAATAAGCCAGCATCCTTGGCCCCTGTTTCTGCAAGGAGAGAGGAGTGGATGGCAGCGGCGAGGCGTTTGCTTTCACTCATACGATCAGGGTGATTGTGCCAGTATTGATTAATCTTACTTGGATAATCAGGTTCATCTCTATAGGAGTAGGTTTGAATACCGCTCGCTTTTGAGTATGCGCTACCAGTTGCATTGAAGTGAATACTGATAAAGATGTCAGAGTTGGTTTTATTAACCATACGAGAACGTTCGGTAACAAAGTCAACGTCAATATCGCTATCACGAGAGGTGAGGACCTTGTAGCCCAGTTCTTCTAACTTAGCGCGAAGTTTGCGGTAAATCTGCATGTTGAGATCTTTCTCAGCGACATTGTAGTAAAAGGCACCAGCATCCCGACCACCATGTCCAGGATCTAGGAAGATGGTATTACTGTATTGACCTTTTGTAAATCCACCTTCAGTTGAAACTTCAGAAATCCATTGGCCGTATTTTTGGAACAAGTGTTCCTTGCCGTCTATCTTGTAAGTCCCTGATACATAATGTCCACTATCGTCCAGATAGTAACGAGCCTTGTAATAGTCGTCGTAAATCCACTCATTCTTGGCCATATAACCGCCAGACTTGAGGTAGTATGCCCCAATCCACTCCTGACTTGCATAACGGCCATCCGCTTTTAGATAGAACCAGCTATTGTAGGATTTATCGAAGATCCACTCTTTCTCTGCCATGGCCCCGCTGGCTTTGAGGTAGTAGCTTTCTTTCCATTTATTGGAAAGCATGACTCCATTTTGTTCAAAAGCATACCAAGAACCATTTATTTTCTCCCATTTGTCTTGGCTATATTTCCCATATGCATTAGCGTAATACCAATTTTCATTGATTCTCACCCAAGAGTTTTCTGCCATGGCTCCGCTATCGCCTAGCAGGTAGGCACCAATGGTTGTCTGGCTGAGCATCACGCCGTTTTTATCAAAATAATACCAAGAACCGTTGATTTTCTCCCACTTGTCTTGCGAGATTCTGCTAGATGGTGTGACATAATACCAATTTTGGTCTAATTTAATCCAACCCTTTTCTGCCATAGCTCCACTATTTGTGAGCAGATAGCCGTCAACGGAGGTGTTGCTGAGCATGCTTCCAGTTTGGTCAAAATAGTACCAGGAGCCGTTAATTTTTTTCCAACTGTTTTGAGCTAGTCGTCCAGAGGAATCAGCATAATACCATTGGTTGTCCAAATTGGTCCAGCTATTTTCTACCATAACCCCATCTTGGTCAAAGGCATAGCCTTTGTAGATAGTAGAATGAAGACGATTACCATCTTGATCGAAGTAGTACCATTTGCCTTGGATTTGTTTCCAGTTCAAAGCAGGTTTATCATCTTGGTAAAAACGCCAGTGGTGATTTTCTTGGTACCAGCCTTCTTTTTGGGGCTTGTCTTCTTGTACATCTACTTTCGGAAGAGTTTCTGATTTAGAGTTTTCCTCAACACTCGATTCTTTCTTTTCTTCTTTGGCAATTGCTTCCTTGACAGCAGATGTGGATTGAGTTGTGTTTTCTTCTCCTGAGACGGATGCGGGTGCTAATCCTGCAATTGAAAGGATTAAAGCACTGGTCAGTAGTATCTTTTTCACTTTCTATTCCTAACTTTTTCGTTTTTTCCCTTTTAATCTTTATTTTTTATCAATTATCAAACTGAACTTCTTCTAGTAGATACTCGATAAAGCGTTCGCCCATCTTAGACAGACTGGTTTTTTCATGCTGGATATAGACCAGCTCAATGGGATCGTCTATGTCCAGTGGAATGGAAACGATATTGTCTCCGTTAAGGTTGCTGTTCAAAATCCCTGTTGCGATCGTGTATCCGTCCAAACCAATCAAGAGATTAAAGAGAGTGGCACGGTCACTGACTACGATGGATTTCTTGTGGTGCTCTTGTGAAAGAATCTCCTCTGAAAAGTAGAAGGAGTTGTGCGTCCCTTGGTCATAGCTGAGGTATGGAAAGTCTTCCAAATCAGCCAGTTTGACCTTGTCTTTTTTAGCTAGAGGGTTGGTCTTGCTGACAAAGATATGGGGTTGAGCGGTAAAGAGGTGGTGGGCTAGCAGGTGATTGTCATCTAGCATTTTCGTTAAAACATCGCGATTGTAGCTGTTTAAAAAGAGGACGCCGACCTCGCTACGGAAGTTCTTGACATCGTCGATAATCTCCCAAGTCCGAGTTTCACGAAGGAAAAGTTCGTATTTTTCCATATCACTTTTCTTGAGCAGAGAGACAAAGGCATTGACTACAAAGGCATAGTGCTGAGAGGAAACGCTAAAGAGTTCGCGGTGGGCGACAGGGTTTTTATAGCGTTCCTCCAGAAGCTGAGTTTGCTCGACAACTTGACGAGCGTAGGAGAGAAACTCCATCCCATCACGGGTTAAGGTAATGCCCTTGGGATTGCGGATAAAGATTTCAATGCCCATTTCATTTTCCAAGTCTCGAACAGCATTTGAAAGACTGGGTTGGGTGATAAAGAGTTGCTTGGCCGCCTCATTCATAGAGCCAGTTTCGACGATTTTGATAATATAGTGTAGTTGTTGAATTCTCATGTTTTTATTGTACCATACTTGCGGAAGAATGGGCAATGAAGACGAAGAAAATAGTGGGAAAAATTTAAAAAAAGCCCTTTAAAATAAGGCTTTTTAGATACTTTTATATCTTTTGGTAGCTCTTTTGGTAGCTAAGTAGACTTAATCAATAAAATCATTTGATATGAGATTGAGTTTATCAGTTAATTCGGTATCTGCGTTGGGGTATAAATGACTATAAATGCTAAGTGTTGTTTTGACATCAGAATGGCCTAATCGTCTTTGGATATATAGGGCATTTACATTATATTCATTAATAAGCAAAGATGCGTGGGAGTGTCTCAAACCTTTTGGTTGAATGTATTTAACACCAGCACGTTTAGAGTATTTTAAAATTTGGTCTCTAATACTACGTTTACGATATGGAACTCCGTCGGGCGACAGAATAAATGGTATTTTATCGACTTTTTCTTGTCTTTCTTTCCACTCCTTAAGAACCTTTAGAGTATTATCATCGAGTCCAATAGTACGCCGAGAGCTTTCGGTTTTTAGCTTGTTACGGCGCTCCCAATTTTCACGATTTATATACTGTAAGTTGTGATTGATTGCTAGTGTTTTCTTTTCAAAGTCCACATCCTCCCAATAAAGAGCAGTCGCCTCATTTACACGCATTCCCGTAAAATAATAAAGCCAAAGGAGTGTATAAATAAAATGCTCAAAATAACTCTTTTTATCAAGTGATTGTATTACTTTTTGAAATTCATCTTTTGTCCAAAAGTCGATATGTTTTTTTGTTATTGGAATAGGACTGATATTACTTGTAGGTATTTCATGGAAAATTAACCCATACTTTTTTGCGGTTTTCAAAACTTGATTAAGTAATGCCATTTTGTTTCTTGCGTATGAATTTGAATATTTTTCTAATAAACTATTTCTATAATTTATTACATCATAAGTTGTAATTTCTCTAGGTTTTTTCTTACCAAAATATTGAATAAATTCATCAAATACAATTTGACGTCTTCGTTCGAGATCTGGACTTGTAGTAGCATAAAAGTTTGGTATAAATACTTCGTCCATAAATTGTTTAAACGTCCACTGAGTGTGCTTAATTCCACCTTTTTGATGCACTTTATTTAATGCCCTTGTTCGTGCCTCAAAGGCTTCTTTTGCAGTTTGAAAACCACGTCTGCGTTCTTGATATGGTTTACCAGTAGCTAGGTCAACTCCAGCTTTAAAATAATAAGTATATTTCCCAGTTTTATCGTCTCTAGTAACACCAGTATATCTAGTTTTTGACATGCAGTTCCTCCAATCCAAGAATTTCTGATACAACTGATACGGGAACAGTTCCGAGCCCTTTATTGTTATAGAAATCGAAACCACGTTCAACCATAATGTGTTTTGCTTGTCGTAAAATGTTATAAGCAGTCCATTTTGAGAACCCTAAGTCCATAATATCTTGTACTGTCATAGTGAGTTTATTGTTCATAAAATATCTTCTCCTTTCCCAGTAAGTTCAATGAATTCACCTATTAATTGTTTTAATTCATTGTTTAATCGTGGCGTTTGTTTTTTAAGTGCATCTTGAAGCTCTAAAGAAAATGAGTTACTATCAAATGCTTTTAGGTGTTTTCTAAGTCTAGTTTTTTTGACTCTTATAGTGTTAGGTTTTAGATAGGGAAATAATTCGGGTAAAAGAGCTGGTGCATGGAGAAAGATATAAGCAAATGCTTTGCTATCATCTGGAACACTTGAAAGACTAAAAAAACTAAAATTCTCTAATCGTTTAGAAGTTTCTGAAATGGTTTCTTCATTTATAGCCTTTGTCCGAAGTTGGAACTCTAATCGCCACCAAAAAGGTTTGCTCTCTATATTTAATTTATCAGCTCTTTTATGACTTAATACCTCTATATTCTTATCATACAAACGTACTTGAACGTTGCTACCACTTGCCCCCCAGTATTTACTTTCTATATTTCCCCCTCTACCATAGAATATTTTATGACTAACGCCTCCTTTGATATGTTGTAAAAAAACTATTTCTGACCTATTAAAGATATCAAAAGCAAGGTCTAATCGTGACAGTCTAATTTCTAATCGATTTAATCGAGCGTAATTCATAATCTGCCTCCACACTTGTAACCTCTCAAATTCTTTTAGTGAGTTTGGGTTGAAGTCTAGGCGTATGACTTGATAACCACCATAATCCGATAGTTGAAAGAAAATTAGATTGATACTATCTTCGTTTATAGTTTTATAAAGAGTAAAATAGTTTTCTTTTAGATTTTCTTGAATACTAAATTCTTGAATTATATTATTGAGTGATTTTCGTAATTCACGAAATATTCGTCTAAGTGATTGGTTTTCACTATCAAAGATTACTGTTAATCGGTCGATACTGATATAAATAGATTTTTCTAGTTTTGATAAATCTACTTGATTTTGATATTCTCGTAGAGATTGAATGGTATTTTTCAACTGTAACGCCTCCTTTCTATGTTTAAAATATGCGTAATTCATTGCTACTATTGATTTTTGCCAATGACTCGTTACTTAGGACGTCGTCTTAAGTGTACCTTTTTGCTGGCTGTTAGAATAGCCAGCTTTTGCTTGGCTAGAAATTGTCTGGACGGCAGTCTGCAGGACTTCGCCTGACTTCCCGTCAGGCTCGCCCTTGCCCTTGTCCACACAATTTCTAGCACCAAGGCTTCGAATAGCCATAAGTCATAGCCTCGTCCTCAACTTCCTCCTCACTCACTGTTCCTAAACTTATGAACTATTTTGTATCATTTATAACTTGTTTTTAAGTTATAAATACATTTTATAAAAAATATTTTAAATAGTCAACTAAAAACTTGATTTGTAAGTTTATAGGTGATAAAATAAGTTAAAAATAAAAACAGGAGTTTCCCATGACCTTTATTATTCAAAATTTTGGACCCAATTTGGCACGCCTACGCATAGAAAAAGGAGTAAGTCAAACTCAACTAGCGGAAGATTTAGGAATCGGTAAACAGTCCATCTCTGATTATGAAAAACAAAAAAGCTATCCTACCTTTGCAAATTTGGATAAGATAGCAGAATATTTTAATGCAACTCCAACCCAACTATTTGGAACTAGTAAAGAGATTGAGTTAGAAAAGAGTGTTCTTGAATCTAATGAATACTCTGATAAAGTAAGTGAAATCTTAAAGGCTGTCAAATACATCGAGCATTTCCTACATACTAATGGACAGCACTTAGAAGATTTACTTTACCTAACAAGAGGCAACCAACTATACACAGAAGATGGAGAAGAGTTGTATATTGATCCAACTTCTCAGAAAAGAACAGTTCATACCCAATATGAACCTGGTTTTATTGTAGCAAGAGAGAAATCTCCACTCGAACTCTTAATTGAAAATAAGGAGCTATTAGATTAAATAAAAAAAAGCGAGTTTTAGGCTCGCTTTTTCTATTGTATAATCTTATTCTTCATTATCAATCGTCAAACACTCCGCCTGTAATCTGGTACATGAGGTAAATGTGCTCCAAGATTTTGACAATTCGCGCCACATGAAATTATTTAAGCATATCCTTCTCTTTCATTATCATTTTCTGTTATAATAAATTGTACTTCTAAAATAGAAAGGTCTTAAGATGACAACTCTCATTAAACATAAACGTGTAGAATTTTCAGAACTTTTTTATGACCTAGTTTTTGTTTTTGCAATTTCAAAAGCAACTACTTTAATTGACCATCTTCATAACGGTATTTTGACTTGGAATTCTTTCCTTGATTTTTTCATGGCTGTCTTGGTTCTCACCGATTCCTGGATGATTCAAACCGTTTATACCAATCGCTATGGAAAGAACTCTTTATTTAACATGGTAATCATGTTTATCAAAATGGGACTTTTACTCTTTATAGCCAATATGATTGGACCTGATTGGCAACAATATTTTCATTATCTTTGTTGGGCTGTTGGTACATTAACCTTTACCTTATTTTTACAATATTTGGTTGAATTTTTTAGAAAATCAACCGATAATGTTGAACGGGAAAGTATCAAAGGTTTTCTATGGATAACAGGTCTAGGAAGTTTAGGAGTCTATCTAGCAGCTCTTCTTCCTATTTACGTTGGAGTCTCTGTCTTATTTGCTAGTATTCTGCTAACATTTATTATGCCAATTATCTTGCTTAGTAAAGATAAGCATTACCAGGTAAATCTCCCCCATTTAATCGAGCGCATCTCCCTTCTTGTCATTATTACGTTTGGAGAGATGATTATGGAGCTAGCTAACTTCTTTACAATCGAGAATTTCTCGATTTATTCGGTTCTTTATTTCATTATTATGCTTTCTCTGTTCTTGTTTTATTTTGGTCAATTCGACCATGCTATTGATGAAAAATCTAATCAAAAGGGACTATTTCTAATTTACAGTCACTATCCTATTTTCATTGGACTTATTATGATGACTGTATCGATGAGTTTTCTTCAGAATCCTGAAGCTAATCGTCTCTTTGCAACCATCTTCTCTTATATCGGATTTGGCCTCTTCCAAGTTGCTGTCCTAGTAAATGGGCCCTGTAACAAACACTATCTTCGCTATTCGAAAAGTTACTACTGTGTCCAAGCGACACTCTATCTGGCTGCCTTGATTCTCTCTTTAATCTTTGCTTCTAATCCTATAATAGTAGTGAGTATTACAACCATTTTAGCTCTAGCTATAGCCATTCATTTTATTTATTTTTATATGACACAGAATAAAAAATATTCCAAATCTAACTGGGAGTTATTTTAATGAGTTTATAACATAAAAAAAGCTTTGGAAACCAAGGATTTAATTTTTTCATTAATTTGTTTTTTAAAAATTACAAATCTATTGGTAGCTTTTTGGTAGCTAAACAGACAAATTTTATAATGTTTATCAAAGTGAACATAAAAAGAATGTTGATTTGTCAGCATTCTTTTTTATTTCAAATGTATTCTCGGAATTAGAAATAGGGGGAAAGAACCGGTCCAGTATTGAAAAAAAGTCTAAAATCTGTTAGAATGAAAGCTATGAAAACATTCTATGATGTGCAGCAATTTCTCAAACAGTTTGGCATTATTGTCTATGTGGGGAAGCGCTTGTATGATATTGAACTGATGAAGCTCGAACTCTCTCGGATCTATGATGCAGGTCTGATGGACAAGCTAGACTATCTAGAGGCGGAAGCTGTTCTTCGTAGAGAGCACAAGATAGAATTAGACTATATTGAGAAAAATGGAGAAATGAACTAATGATTACTTGGATTTTGTGGGCACTTATACTGGCAATGGTGGCATGGATGGGTTATAACTACCTTCGTATTCGTCGTGCGGCTAAGATTGTGGATAATACAGAATTTGAAGCCTTGATTCGGAAAGGGCAATTGATTGATTTGCGCGATGCAGCAGAATTTCACAGAAAACACATTCTTGGTGCGCGCAATATTCCTTCAAGTCAATTGAAGTCAAGCCTTGCAGCCCTTCGTAAGGATAAACCTGTCCTTCTCTACGAAAACCAACGTGGACAACGAGTGACCAATGCAGCACTTTATTTGAAAAAACAAGGTTTCTCTGAGATTTATATCCTTTCTTATGGATTGGATTCTTGGAAAGGGAAAGTGAAGACTAGCTAAGATTCTTTAAAAAACTGTCGAATGATAGATAAAGCTAGTATCTTAAGGTATCATCATTTATAATAAATTTAAGGAGATTTTATAATATGAATTCACAACAAAAGAAAAAACCTTCACTTATTTTAGGTATCTTATCTATCGTCCTTGGTTTGCTATTTCCAATAGTAGGTCTGATTTTGGGGATCATAGGATTGGTCTTGGCTTTTTCATACCAAAAAGAATCTGGACTAGACTATAAAACAGAAAAAATTCTCAACATCGTAGGACTTGTGGTTTCTGTACTTAACTGGATTGTAACTGTCGCAGTATTTTTTAGAATTGTAGCTGTCGCAGTATTTTTTAGATAAGCAATAAACAAAAAAGCTTTAAATTTAAAGCTTTTTTATTATGTGACTATTAGTCCGTCTCGCTCCGTAAGGTGCGAGACAAATAAACCACCCGCTATGCGGGTGCGCGTCGAAG